>CAZVFR010000024.1:9354-20438 GCA_964626505.1 uncultured Methylococcaceae bacterium | reverse complement strand
GTTGGCAGCAATCTTCGTCCATTCTTGATTACGCTACATATGATTATGGCGTTGTTTATCGTTGCGATATTGATCTACACCATAACCCGATCGCAAAAAGGCTTAGTGGAATCAATCGACTTATCGAATTTGAACCCGCGCTTTCGAACAATAACGATTGTTGCTATGGCAATGACATTGATACAAGTGATTATGGGCACCCAAATACGCGAAGCAGTTGATGTGATCGCGGTGCAATTTAATCATGAGAATCGCGAAGTATGGCGCGAACATTTCCCGTTAATATTTTATATCCACCGGACGTTCTCGGCCGTAATTTTAGCTACTAACGCTTGGCTGGTGTGGAATTTGAGTAAAAATTATAGTCCTTCAAACTTGCTCTCGCGAACCGGATTGGTGTTGGGCGGATTGATACTTATCGCTATAGCGACTGGGATTACCATGGACCGGTTTGGAATTCCAGCGGTTGCACAACCGATCCATTTGTTACTCGCCGCGCTGATATTCGGCACCCAGTTTTTTATTCTGATCGTAGTATCGTATGCGCTACGATTTCGCGCGCCTGCTTCGCTATAACTTCGAACGTACCTCCAAAAATGTCATAAATCCTCCGTTGTATTCAACGTGGATTGATTCAGAGCATTTCTCATGTCGGTTGCCTAACTGCACTTGTTAAGCGGAAGTCTTTCCAGTCCGTCGATACCTGTCTTGGAATTTTTCAGTACAGTCTTGAATTCTGCCGTAGATCCCGACCAACGAAAGAATAAAAAATAGCCATTTTTCTTGGCGTATGTTGCTTTTACATGTGCATTTACGCCCTTTTCCTGTAACTGTTTCTTCATCGTAATTGCGCGATCTCGAACCTTGAAACGTCCCAAAGAAATTACGCCGCGCTGCTCCCCTTTTTCGAATAACCAAAGGTCACGAACTCCTTTGCTTCTAAGTAATTTAATATTTTTCCGCGAGTCCGAGTAGTTATCAGCTGCAGGGAAATACACCATATAGCCAGTTTTGAGATCCAGAAGTTCAGATGCTATATCAGATTCGTAACCGCGCCTATACAGCGCTTTGGCCAATGCTCTGAGCGGGCGTTTTGATTGCCTGGGTCCGATCTTGTAACAAATCGGACCTTTGTTGTTATATGGAGCCAAGTCAACTGGGTTACCTGCAGCAGGTGTTGGCCCCAACTCTGCTAACGATAAGTCGGATTCGAATTGGTCTAGTAGGTTATTCGTGCGTTTCTCTAAATTAACCGAAGTAGCCAACGTTAGCGCATTATTGATTGATTTCGATACTATAGTCCTCCCCAGGTCACTTAGGTTGCTTCCCGTAGATTGCATAACCTCGAATCTGTTTAGTTGCTTATTTTTATCTTCGTTCTCGAGATTTACCTCCGCTCCCGCCAATTCAGGAAGTTCGTCAATCAAGATGATGCGTTCCCCGGTCATCTCTGACTTCGCCAGCACCGGCGCATGCGACTGCGTTAACGGGAAATGCGGCCCCATATTTGTCCACATAAAATAGACAATATTGACCAGAACCAACAGCAAGAAGGCGTTTTTCATAGCCACACGGCAATCCCTTGTAGAACAAGATTAGGAACAATCTGGTAGGGCTCATTCAGCAGCTTGGCGAGCAGCTGCGCATCGCCTCCTGTCAATATCAACGTCGGTGGGCTAAGGTTATTGTCGCCAACAGTGCGTACTATTTCCGCTATCATGCCGCTAGCTGCCAGCAATGTTCCGTAGCTAATACAATCTGCCGTGGTGCGCCCCAGGTTAAACCCGATACCCGATTCATTCCGATGAATATTATTGGTATTCTCGACCAATGCTTGCTGCATCATCCTCAGACCTGGAATTATCGCGCCACCCGCGTGGATCCCTGATCCATCGAGTACATCAGCCGTAATCGCAGTACCACAGCCTATAATACAAGCCGGAAGCGTAAACGACTGTCTTGTCGCAACCAAGCACGCCCATCGGTCGGCACCCAAGGTTTTCGGATCAATGTATCCATTGGTAACGCCAAAAGCGGATTTTGCGGATTCAATACTGACACTGCTAAGCCCCCACTGCTTTTCCAGCCATTGATCGAGACGGTCTTGAATAAGCGGTCCGGCTACGTTGGATATCAATATTCTTTCGGGTCGTTGAAGAGAATTCCATTGCTTATCTAGATCAATTTCTAACGACGCATATGAATTAGACAGTGCTCGTCCACTGGATAGTTCGCCATTCTGTTCTACAACCCATTTCAGGCGAGAATTACCAAGATCAAGCAACAGGTTCATGCGGGTAATCTACGTGAAAGCTGACTTCGCCGGAAGCAAACGATTGCCTGCCTTGGGTATCGGTCTGCAAGATAATCATACCCTGGTCGTCTATGCCTTCGACGCGGCCAGGAATTTGTTGGTTACCCAAAGTTAAACTGACCTGTCTGCCGACCATACAATCCCAGTTTCTCCACTCCGACAGATAAGGTTCAATACCAATTTCATCAAAGTTTGAAATAATCGGAAAGATTTCATTTAAAAGCTGAGCAACCAGAACATTACGATTGGGCCGAGCAGAGCCGAGAATTTGTTCCAAATCCACCCACGATTGACTTATTAAGTTGCCGGATTTTGGTGGCATCTGACAATTTAAACCCAGTCCAACTGCAACCGTGCAAGGCCCGAGAATATCGCCGCGCACTTCGACTAAAATACCGCCCAGTTTTCGGTCGTTGCACAAAATATCGTTAGGCCATTTTAGTCCTATCCCGGCTAAACGATAAGGATTAAGGGCTCGCATAACGGCAACACCTATCGCCAAACTCAAGCCGGAAATACTGGCGACTCCCGATTCAAACCGCCACAACACGGATAGATAAATGTTTGTACCAAACGGAGAAACCCAATCTTTTCCAGTTCGCCCTCTTCCGGCTGTTTGACATTCTGCGAGACACACCGTGCCGCTAGCAGCAGCAGCGTCATTAATAAGGCTATTATTGGTGGAATCGATCTCGTCGTATACGTGGAGCCGTGACAATAACGCCTGCACCGCTGGCGCCAAATTACCGATTATTTGAATCTCGTCCAATAGATCCATGGCATACGCTAACCGGTAGCCTTTGCCCGATACTGCAGCGACGTCTATTCCTAAGCGTTTGAATCCCTTTATCTGCTTCCATATAGCGGTCCTTGTAGTACCCAGAATTTCAGCTAATTCACTACCCGAATGAAAATTTCCATCACTCAACAATGCCAGTAGTTGTTTTTGCAGGTCAGACAGATCCATCGAAAGACAAACTTGAAGCAATTCGGAATACCCCGAATGCTAAATGAATTAATTAAAAAACCATCATGATTTCTAACCAGAGGGCAACAAAGATCAAGCGAGAGTTAGTCATTCTGGGTAAAAAATAGGGGTTAGATCTGGTATCGAATGATTAATACCGGAGACTTTACTCAGTTGTTGTAATAAATCAAGCTGAGCTGTTGCGTTTTCTTAGTTGTACCATTTGACGTTTGACGATATGACGAATTAGAAGCTCCCGATCGTGTTCATCCAGGCTCAGAAAATCAACGCCAATGCTATAGGGGAACTGTTCATTTTCGCTTGCCTCATTGTGTCGGCAGTGTACCACTTTGCCGTAGGTGATAATCGCCATCAAAGACGGCGGCAGGATCATCTTCAATTCAAGTACCGATTCCGGGTTAATCGCTTTTTCGGATGCAAAAGCCAATCCCGAGGCGCTCAAATCAACCTCCCGGCTTGATTGGCCCTCCATGGACGAATCGTTAAGTAATACAGTTTGAGCGATCATATTGATCTTGCGATCAAGAATTTTTAAGTATCCGGCGACATCGGGATAATTCTTTTCCAGTAATTTCAACTGCACACGAGTATCTTCAGTCAGATGGCTCAAGGCAGCCGTCAAAGAAAATGAATCGACAGTTTGTTCCTTGAAGCTTCCATCACTGGGTATATCGTTAGGTTCCAACTGCTTATAAAACAGAACGATTTCGTCTTTGATTCTAAAATATCGTCGACGTTCAGACGGGTTGTTTTCCGCAATATCCGAGACCATGCTTTGCCTCCTTAATAAACGATAATTTGGTCCGCCGCAGGTTCGGACACTATTGGATCAGGTTGGACTAATATAATCTCAACCCGACGGTTTATGGCTCTGTTCGCGGATGAATCATTGGGTACTAACGGTTTGGTTTCGGCATGCCCCTCGATCACCATGCGATTCGGGTCTATTTCATTATCTTTTAGTATTTCATGCGCGACTGTAACTGCACGGCCGGATGATAGCTCCCAATTTGAACGGTACCAATCCGTATGAATTGGGATATTGTCGGTATGGCCCGCGATAACGACGTTTCCAGGACTTTCGCGCACCGCTAAAGTAATCTTCCGCATAACTGGGGAAAATGCCGCGTTGAGTACCGCGCTACCGGACGGAAACGAACCTTTCTCGTGGATACGGATAATAATACGCAGGTTGTCGGTTTCCACGCTTACCAGACCTTGTTCTATTTCTGCGTGTAACGATTCAGTGATTTTTCTGACTTCATCGGCAACCTTTTTTTCCATTGCTTCCTGCAACTCCCGCTTCAATTTTTCCTTCTGATCCTCAGGAATATCCAGTTTTTTTTCGTCATGAGTTGTGGTTTGCTTGACTTGTTCCAAAGGCGTCGGTTCGGTAGGCGCAGGGCTGAAATGTTGAGCGACGACACTGGTACCTTTGACAATATCGTATACGGGTACTTCACGTTGTACGCCGAAAGCATCTTTTAGCGAATCCGCCATCTTTTTGAATCGAACCGCATCCATCGTCGCGAATGACAACAGCAAAACGAAAAAGCACATTAATAACGACATTAGATCCGCAAACGTCATTATCCATGCCGGCGCGCCGGCAGGGGGACACTTAGATGCAGGAGCGTCAGACATTATTGAATTTCAAGTTCACTCGGATCGCAAACGCATTGAGTCGAAAACTAAATTTAAGCCTCAGCATCATCACCTGGACGTTTTTTCTCCAACAAATAGCTGTTAAGCAAAACTTGCAAGACCTTCGGGTTCATACCTTCCTGGATGCCGCTTATGGTCTCCAAGATCAGCGATTTATTCGTTCGTTCATAGTTGCAAATACTGCCTAATTTGTCGGACAAAGGAATTGCGAATGCGTTTGCGATCACCGCACCGTACAAGGTTGTTAACAAGGCTACAGCCATCGCAGGTCCTATGCTCGCCGGATCAGACATATTCGCCAGCATTTGCACTAGACCAACCAATGTGCCGATCATCCCCATTGCAGGCGCCATATCACCAACCGATTTCCACATATCCTGACCGACCTCATGACGTTGTATAGCTTGGTTGATATCTTCACCGAGCATCTTTTTAACCAGCACCGGATCATGGCCGTCAACACACAAGCTGACGCCTTTTTGTAAAAATTCGTTCTCGATTGTTTCACCTTCGAGTGCCAACAAACCGTTCTTTCGAGCAACATCCGCCAAACGTACCGCTTCCTCAATCAATCCTGTCGGGTCTTCTTTTTTATTCATAAATGCTTTCAAGGCCACGCCAAATGAACGCAAAAAATCCGCCAGCGGAATTCTCATCAACGTAACCATGAATGTGCCACCGACTACAATCAGAAAAGACGGGCCGTTCACAAACAACATCACATCACCGCCGCTTGCGATTGCGCCGATGATTATCCCCAACCCACCGATAAATCCGACAAGGGTAGCTATATCCAAAAAAGACTCCTATTTGTATACTAGTTTTCGCCGTTATGCCGAGGAATGCTCCAATTAACTAGTTGTTCCGCAGCTAAGCAACGAGCCGTCACTTCGATCGTACAAACGATCTACCATCAGTATTTAGGCAACCACGAATTCAGCCTAACTATTACCCGTGTAATTCATCTTTAAATGATGGGTAATTTCTAAAGCACATTCCGTTCTTTACAGCATTAAAGTTAGCATGCATCTACGATTTTCGTAGTCAATTGTGTATATTTTAGAATCACACAAAAAAAGGCGAACGCTAATTCGCCTTTTTTTATAAATATCGAGTGAAATTTAACCAAGTTCAGTAACTATCATCCCACTAACCTTGTCGAGGAGATGTTTATTCGAAAACCACCTGTTCTTTTACGCGATAGAAACATCAGCCGCCAAATAAACATCTTGAATTGCATTCAGTAACGCAATACCGTCATCCATGGGTTTTTGAAAAGCTTTTCGCCCTGAAATCAACCCCATGCCGCCGGCGCGTTTATTTATCACGGCCGTGCGTACGGCTTCCGCAAGATCACCGCTACCCGAGGAAGCGCCGCCTGAATTAATTAACCCGGCTCGACCCATATAGCAGTTAGCAAGTTGATATCGGACCAGGTCTATCGGATGGTCTCCACACAGCTCACCGTACATTTTAGGGTGGCTTTTAGCGAAATTTATAGCCTTGAATCCGCCGTTATTCTCAGCCATTTTTTGCTTAACGATATCCGCATCGATGGTTGCGGCCAAGTGATTGGCTTGGCCGGTTAAATCGGCCGCAACATGGTAATCGGTGCCCTCCTTGCTGAATGCTGAGTTGCGCAGATAAGCCCACAATACCGTGACCAGACCCAACTCGTTAGCACGCGCAAAAGCTTCGCTGATTTCTTCAATCTGCCTACGGCTTTCATCCGAGCCGTAATATATAGTAGCCCCTACCGCGACAGCGCCCATATCGAATGCCTGATCAACACTGGCAAATAACGTTTGGTCATATTTGGTTGGGTAAGTGAGCAATTCATTGTGATTCAATTTGAGAATGAAGGGTATTTTGTGCGCGTAGCGCCGACAAATCGAGCTTAAGGTTCCCAATGTAGATGCCACTGCGTTGCAACCGCCGTTCATAGCCAGCTTTACAATATTTTCGGGATCGAAGTACAACGGATTCGGTGCGAAAGATGCTCCAGCTGTGTGCTCTATACCTTGATCCACGGGCAAAATCGAAAGATAACCGGTCCCCGCCAAACGACCGTGATTAAACATCGTCTGCATATTCCTTAAAACCGCGGTTGTGCGATTTTTTTGCGCTACCACGCGGTCGATGTAATCCGCACCGGGCAAATGAATTGCATCACGGGATATTGTATTGCACTGGTAGGATAGAAGACTCTCTGCTTCATCTGCCAGCAAAGTCTGGATATCAGTCATAGTCAATTCTCCTAATCTAATCGTAACCGTATTAAATAAATTCAATTCCAGAGTCTACGACTCTACGGAGTGGATATTCTATTGTAGGCTTCAATTCCACCAGTGTAGCCAATTTAGTATAAATGCTTTTTAAACATTTTGGTTTTCCAAACCCAACATCCCAGCCGCCACAGCGGCTAGCTTAGCTGTACCTCCGCCAGCACCAAGTTGTTCTTTTACCGCCTTTAGATCCTTTAATATTGTGGTCAAATATTCACAATCATTTAGAATTTTTTCAAGCTCGGCCGCAATATTTTCAGCGCTTGCTTCTTTTTGTATAAATTCTTGTACTATTTTTCGACCTGATATGATGTTGGGTAAGCCTATATATGGAATATTGACTAACAGTTTGCCGATTATATAAGTCAGCGGCGAGACAATATAGGTAATAACCATCGGTATTTCCAACAGAGCTACTTCTAATGTTGCAGTCCCCGATGTTGTCAACACGGCATTGCAGCATTGGATGGCATCATAGCGTTGGTTTTTAATAACTTTTACGGTTAGAGGGCTTGTTTCAATTAGTTCGGCAATCTGTTGGTCGTCAATCGACGACGCTTGTATCAATACAAAACTAACTCCAGATCGTTGTTTATTCAATAACGCTCCGGCAGCCAGCATAACCGGTAGCAAACGTTTTACTTCACTAGCTCGGCTACCGGGTAATAAACCAATTATGGCCTGGCTTTTTTTCAACTCAAGTTGTTCCAGCGCTTGTTGTTTCGTTTTCGAAGGATGGACTTTTTCCGCCAGTGGATGACCGACATAAGAGACAGGTATATTATGTTGCTCGTAGAATGGAACTTCGAATGGAAATATAACCGCCATTCGATCAATCGCTAGTCCATACTTTTTTACTCGGCCTGGTCGCCAGGCCCACACTTGCGGACTCACATAGAAAAGCACTTTGATTCCACACGCTTTGGCTTTACGAGCAAGCTTGAAGTTGAACTCCTTGTAATCCACGCAGATCAATAAATCAGGTCGTTCTCGGCACGCTGTTTCTTGCATCAATCTGAGTGCGCGGTGAATCTTAGGATAATTCTTTAAAAGACCGTCCAAACCGATAATAGCAATATTGGATGAATCGTATCGCAGCTCAATTCCTGCCTCGCGCATATGCACCCCGCCCATACCGATACTGCGGACATTCGGGATTAGCTTTTTGAGTTCCAGGTATAGATTTGATGCATGCAGATCGCCTGACGCTTCCCCGGCGACAATCATGACCGTGGAACGATTTCTATCCACCGAAAACATGTGTAATTACATCAACTATTCTACGGATATCCGATTCACACAATTCAGGATAGATGGGTAGTGAGAAACAACGGCTAGAAACGTCTTCGACAACAGGTAGATTGAGATGCTCATAGGTATCGCGAAAAACATTCTGTCGATGTAATGGGATCGGATAGTAGATTGCTGATGCGATATTTTGATTTTGCAATGCTTCCATGATGTCATCCCGACGATCGGATAACAATGTATATTGATGATAAACGTGTATACCGTTATCGTCTTCGAATGGCGTATCCAAGGGTAATCCGCATAACAAACTCGAATACAGATGCGCTGCTTTACGACGATTTGTATTGTACTCGTCGATGCGTTTCAACTTAATCCGTAAAATCATCGCCTGCATCTCATCCAAGCGACTGTTATATCCGATAGCATCATGGACATAGCGCTGTTTGGAACCATGATTACGTAGCATGTGAACACGACTGGCAATATCGTCAGAATTCGTTGCCACCAATCCACCATCGCCAAACGCGCCCAGATTCTTGCTTGGAAAGAAACTGAATCCCGCCGCATCTCCAAAGGCCCCTGTTTGAATACCATCGATGGCTGCTCCAAACGATTGAGCACAATCTTCGATCAATTTGAGATCATGTTCTTCGCATATAGCATGGATGCGCTGCATATTTGCAGGTTGACCAAACAAATGTATCGGCATGACCGCCGCGGTTTTTGGCGCTATTGCTTGTGCCAGCGCATCCGGACAAATATTGAAAGTTTGGGGGTCGATGTCTACAAACACCGGCGTAGCACCGACGTATCGTATCGCTTCAGCCGTCGCTATAAAGGTGAATGGACTGGTAATTACTTCATCACCTTTGCCTATGCCGACCGCATCCAATGCCAGATGCAATGCGTCGGTACCTGATGCGACCCCGATGGCATGTTTTACCCCCAGATATTTGGCCGATTCTTTTTCGAATTCCTGAACATTAGGTCCCAAAACGAAGTGGCAATTTTCCAATACGCTTTCCAAGCCCTCATCAATTTCAACCCGCAAATCTCGGAGTTGGGCTTTTAAATCCACCATTGGAATCATAATTTTTCTCGTTTCCCATACACGCAGCTTTGCTGCTAGCAAATAAAGTTGTAACTACTTAGATTGGTCCAAGTTCACCCTAGCACAGCTAGAATACATACAGGTGCATGAGCATTTCCGACGCGAAAACGAGGTGAATTTGAAGGTGTGATGAATAACTACAAAAATTTAAACTTGTCGTTAGCTAAGTAGCTTCGTTATTGAGATTGCGGTTTCGAGAGCCCGTTTACCCGCTTCGCCGGATACCAGCGGCTTACGATTTTCGACAATGCATTGAGCAAAGTGTTTGATTTCTTCCAAAAGCGCATCACCATTCTCAAACTTTTTTTTCTCGGTGACAATTTCGGGAATCCCCGGAAACATTTCTTTTTCTCCGGTTTGGTGGCAAACCAATTCGCGGTTTTGGAAATCAACCGAAACATAAGAATTTGGCCTAAACATCCTCATTTTGCGTTCGACCTTCATACTAACGCGGCTTGCTGTCACATTTGCAACGCAGCCGTTTTTGAATACGATCCTTGCATTTGCGATGTCCGTACCATCGGTCAGTACAGGCGTGCCACTCGCATCGATGCGGTCGACCTCTGATCCGACGATATCCAAGATAATATCAATATCGTGGATCATCAAATCTAATACCACGCTAACATCATTTGCACGTGGATTGAACGGAGATAAGCGGTGCGATTCAATAAACAAGGGTTTATCACGGCTAAAATCCAGCTCCAATAGCGCGGCATTAAATCGTTCCAAGTGCCCAACCTGTAATACAAGCTCATTATCATTGGCGATTGTAACCAATTCGTCGGCTTCCTCAACGGTAACCGTAATTGGCTTTTCGATCAGAACATGAGTGCCCGAGAGTAAAAATTTCTTAGCAACTGAATGGTGTAAACTGGTTGGAACAACAATACTGACTGCATCAACGTTGCCAAGTAGCGATTGGTAATCGGTTAGCGCTTCACCACCATTCTTGCTGGCTACGTCCTTAGCTGTTTGTTCGTCAGTATCAACGACCGCGACCAAGTCACAATTGGCTAACTGAGCATATTTTTCCGCGTGGAATTTTCCCAGATAACCGGCCCCAATTACAGCACATTTTAATTGTTTCATTACGAATTTATTATGGGTTACTTTGGTGGAAGCAAAACATGAGTTTCTATCTATCCCCTGGGATGGAATTCGCTATGCAAATTCTGCAGGCGTTGTCGCGCAACATGAGTGTAAATTTGTGTCGTCGATAAATCGCTATGGCCTAACAAAAGTTGAACAACGCGAAGATCTGCTCCGTGATTCAATAAATGCGTGGCGAAAGCGTGCCTCAGGGTGTGTGGAGATATAGTCTTGTTTATCCCACCTTCTTGCGCGTAACGCTTTATCCTATACCAAAATGCTTGGCGCGTAATGGGTGATCCCCGATTGCTAATAAAAACAAAATCGGATTGCGTCTTGCTCAGTAAATGGTTTCTATGCTCCTTCAGGAAACCTTCC
>CAZVFR010000024.1:4725-9344 GCA_964626505.1 uncultured Methylococcaceae bacterium | reverse complement strand
CCTTCCAACCAACTAAGTGCGTCTTCCCCTATCGGAACTAATCTATCCTTGTTGCCTTTTCCGGTCACACGAACCAACCCTTGGCGAAAATTAATCTGATTAATTGTTAGACCGGTAAGTTCGGAGACTCTTAGACCTGTTGCATATAGAAATTCCAGCATGGTTCGATCCCGATAGCCAATAGGAGTCGAAACATTGGGAGCTTGTAACAGTCGCTCCACATCGGTTTCAGTCAAAGTGGATGGTAACGGCCGACCGATATGGGGAGATTCAATATTTGCGCAAGGATTCTCAGAAACATGGCCATCGCGTTCCTGTATCGCAAAGAATCTTCGAAAACTCGACAGTAACCTAGCGCTAGTACGCGCACTAATCCCCTTGCTAAACTGCAAAGCGAGATAATCGGAAATATCTTCTTGGTCAGTTGCGAGCAGACTTTTCGGCTGCAACCATAAAGAGAATTTTTTTAAATCAGAAGCGTAAGCCTTGAGTGTATTTTGAGCCAAACCGTGCTCTAACCACAATGTATCTTGAAACGATTCAATTAGGTCGGCCGCACTATCCTTGTGCATTTACATTCATAACCATTATGAAACAATTGCGAGAAGACCAGCATCACAAGGTAATTGCAAATTTTAAAGCTTTTCTTTGATTCGCGCCGCTTTTCCCGTTCTGTCGCGTAGATAATATAGTTTTGCTCTGCGTACATCGCCTCGCCGTTTTACCAAAATCCCTTCAATTAACGGACTATGCGTTTGAAAAACGCGCTCTACACCTTCACCGTGAGAAATCTTGCGAACGGTAAAAGATGAATTGAGGCCCCTATTCCGTTTTCCAATGACTACACCTTCGAACGCCTGTAAACGCGCTCGAGTGCCTTCTTTGACTTTTACTTGTACAACTACTGTGTCACCAGGGCTAAAATCCGGCAGATCTTTTTTAATTTGTGCGGCTTCCAGTTCATGAATGATGTTGGTCATGCGTTATTCCTCTTTCATGCTTTGTTCATTAATAAATTCGTTCAATAACCGTTCCTGTTCGCTATCCAACGGATAGTCTTTCATAAGGTCTGGCCGGCGTTGCCAAGTTCGCCCCAGTGACTGCTTCAATCGCCACTGCTTGATGGCAGCATGGTCTCCACTAAGGAGTATACTTGGAACTTCCATGCCGTCGACAATATTAGGCCGAGTATAGTGCGGATAATCCAGCAGTCCGTGCATGTACGAGTCTTGTTTGCTTGATTCGTCGCTCCCAAGTACACTCGGGAGTAGCCTGGTTACGCCGTCTATTACCGAAAGAGCTGCGAGTTCTCCTCCACTTAACACATAGTCGCCTAATGAAATTTCTTCATCAATTACCGAATTGATGACTCGCTCGTCAATACCTTCATATCTACCGGATACCAGAAGCAATCGCTCGAGTCCGGCAAAGCGGATCAGGTCCGCCTGCTTTAGCGGTTGTCCTTGTGGACTAAGATATAAGACTTTAGCCTGACTTGTATCGTCAGCAGCAGCTGCCTTAATTGTGTCTCTTAGCGGCTGAACCGCCATCAACATGCCGGGCCCCCCTCCATACGGTCTCTCGTCTACACTTCGATGTTTGTCCGTTGCAAATTCTCTAGGGTTCCAAACGACTAAGCGTACCGCTTTATTTTCTATAGCTTTACCGAGTACGCCATAACGAGACGCATCTTGAATCATTTGCGGGAAAAGCGTTACTACATCGAATCGCATCATTGAAACCCTTTAAAAGTCGGGATCCCACGAAACGAGGATTCGACCTCCTTCCAAGTCAACAAACTTTACGACATCTTTTTGTAAAAACGGTATCAAGCGTTCTTGATCACCTTTAACAACCAGTACGTCATTTGCACCAGTTTCGATCAACGAATCGACCCTGCCCAGATTCACGTTATTCTCAGTTAGAACGGTCAGTCCTACAAGATCCACCCAATAATATTCGCCCTGCTCTACCTCAGGAAGCTGTTTCCGATTAATATAAAGCTCCTGACCGGTATATTTCGCAGCTTCTTCTCGCGACCCAATCCCATTGAGGCGTGCGACCAACGATTTACCGTGCCGACGCCCCTCGATAACCTTAAACTCTATAACTTTGTCCTGCTCAATCAGAATCCAGGGAGAATATGCGAATATATTTTCTTTGGGCTCAGTATACGAAAAAACTTTTACCCAACCTTTAACTCCAAAACAACCCGCGAAGCGGCCAATACTAACCTTAGTATCGGCATTCAACGCGCTATAGCCACCAAGCCATTAGTCAGTAACTTTTTTCGCTTTCTTCACCAAACTGCTTACCCGTTCGGACAATTGGGCACCATTTGACTGCCAGTATTCCATGCGATCGTAGTTCAAGCGCAAACGTTCCTCACTCCCTTTCGCAATGGGGTTGAAAAATCCGATTCTTTCTATGTAACGACCGTCACGTGGATTTCTGCTGTCTGTCACAACGACGTGGTAGAAGGGGCGTTTTTTTGCGCCACCGCGGGAAAGACGAATGGTTACCATTTATGCTCCTTAAAATCTAATTAGTATCGCTTAGTAAACTTAACCATTTTACGCGTTTTTAAAAGAAAGTGAAGTGCTTCCAGAATAATCACGTCGTTAAATGTGGATGAATTTAGAAAGGCATGCGGCCAGACATATTCCCTTTTAGGCCACGCATCAGATTAGTCATGTTTCCTCCTTTAAACTTTTTCATCATTTTCTGCATTTGTTTGTGTTGTTTCAGCAACCGATTAACATCTTGAATTTGCGTTCCAGAACCGTTAGCGATACGGCGTTTCCGGGATCCATTCAACGATGCGGGAAATCGTCGTTCCTGCAGCGTCATAGAATCGATAATCGCTATTAAGCTGTTAAACATTTTATCGTCGACTTGATTTCGCACATTCTGCGGTAAATTCCCCATGCCCGGCAATTTTTCGATCAACGAGTTTATTCCGCCCATATTATTCATCTGTGAAATCTGATCGCGGAAATCCGATAAATCAAAACTTTTTCCTTTTTTAATCTTTTTTGCAAGTTTCTCGGCTTTTTTCTGATCGACCTTACGTTCAACGTCCTCAATTAAACTGAGAACGTCACCCATCCCCAAAATTCGAGACGCAATCCTATCCGGATGAAATAGTTCCAATGCATCCGCCTTTTCACCAATCCCCATAAATTTTATGGGTTTACCGGTAATATGCCTGACTGAGAGCGCCGCACCGCCACGAGCATCACCATCCGTTTTGGTCAAAACCACGCCTGTTAGAGGCAATGCATCATTGAAAGCTTTAGCCGTATTGGCTGCATCCTGCCCGGTCATACTATCTACGACAAACAATGTTTCTACAGGGTTTACAGCCTCAAATAACTGTTTGATTTCAGCCATCATGGCCTCATCAACATGCATTCGGCCGGCGGTGTCGATTATTAAAACGTCGATAAAGCGCTTACGTGCATCTTCAAGTGCTTGAGTAGCAATTTCAACGGGCTGCTGGGAAGCTTCACTTGAGAAAAATTCTAGCGACTGTTCTGCGGCAAGGGTTTTTAATTGCTCTATTGCGGCCGGTCTATAAACATCTACGCTTACAACGGCAACTTTTTTCTTCTCATTTACTTTTAACCAACGCCCCAGTTTTGCAACCGTTGTTGTTTTACCTACACCCTGCAATCCCGCCATTAATATGACTGCCGGTGGTGTCGTGGCCAAATTCAGGCCTTCATTTGCCTCACCCATCAGGGTGACCATTTCACTTTGAACTATTTTGATCAGTGATTGCCCTGGCGACAGGCTGGATTGAACTTCCTGACCGAGTGCGCGAATTTTAACGTGATCGATGAAACTTCGAACGACAGGCAGTGCGACATCAGCTTCCAAAAGCGCCATTCTGACTTCGCGCATCGTTTCTTCGATGTTTGCCTCGGTCAACCGACCTTGGCCACGAATTTTCTTTAATGACTGATTTAATCGATCACTTAGATTGTCAAACATGTCCCACCAATCTGGATTTCATTAAAGAGTTTTGATTGCCGGAGGCAACAGGGAGCACTCAAAATCGAGTTATATAGCTGCAGGCCAGATCCACTATCGATTCCAACGAATCGTTCGTAGCCGAAAAGTTATTTATTTAAAGGCAAGGCGATATTCCCGCTTCACCTTCAATGCACATTATGCCAGACTAATTGTCGGAGGGCAGCCAATTTGATAAATTCGATTTTGTTCGGTGTCATTGCATTCGTCGCGTACCTAATAGCGACAACTTTGATAATTAGATCTATCTTTATCGCACCAGTCGAACATCACCCATCAAAAATAACAGCGTATTTGCTTCCGGCATGGATCGCTGTGGTTGCTCATGCGGTGATGTTAACCGATAGTTTGTGGAGCAATGCTGGAATTAATTTCAGTTTACCCGGCACAGCGGCATTAATAATCTTAATAATCGTATTAATTTTACTTATAACGGCCTTAAACAAACCGGTCGAAAAACTTTGTTTGCTGATTTTCCCTTTAGCGGCTATCGTGCTCGTATTAACGCTTGCATTCCCACAACAACCTCAGCCGCCCCCCACTAGTAGTGTGGGGATGCAGACACATATATTCTCGTCAATTAT
>CAZVFR010000024.1:0-4625 GCA_964626505.1 uncultured Methylococcaceae bacterium | reverse complement strand
TGGCTTGGATGCTTTTTTGCGTACTTTTATGGGGTCGAACACGCCACGGATGGCGAGGTAAAACCGCGATTCGGTGGACTCTAGGAGGATTTGCTTCTCTAATGCTGGCCTATTTCGGCAGTCGAATGGTATTAGAAATAATTCTACAGAGAACGTAGCACTGACAATCGATTATACTGCCGCGGAATAGGCATGAACAGCATGTTTTTGGCGGTTAAATTTTTGCAATGCCCCACGTAATTCTTCGCGTTTTTCGGCTCCCAGGCGTACGATTTCGCGGTCTTTTTCAAGTATGGATCGGATACTATTAGCCAGCGCGCTTTTTGGACCCTTAACCGGCCGTGAAAAGAATTCTGTTAACAATTGACGACGTTGATCCTCGATAGCGCTTAGATCATCCCAGCGTTGCTGGCGAGCATTTTCCAACATTTGATTGCTTAACGAAAGGATTCTTTGAAAATCGTTGATTGGGTTAGATTTCACTACTATTTGCTCCTTACTTTCAAAATCATCTGCGGAATTCGTCCGGGATCTCGTCCCAAGCGCCTTTTATTTTCAACATAAGCGACGTGACTTCTTCAAGCTTTGCACTATCGGCGTTAGTATTAGCTTCCGACAAGCAACGCCCCATGTAGTCGTATAAGCCTTCAAGATTTTTGGCAATTTCGCCGCCTTTCGTGGCGTCTAGGCTAGACCTTAAGCCATTTATGATTGAAATAGCCCAGCCAATGTTTTTACCTTTCTCTTGATAATTACCTCGCTCGATATCTCCTTTCGCGTTGGCTATTTTCTCCAAGGCGCCATCCATCAACATTTGAATCAGACGATGGCGCGATGCAATCTGAACCTCGGAATGCAAAGCTACCTGACCATAGCTATTGATCGCCTTACTTTGCTTAGATAATTGCATCATTCAATACTCCAAATAAATTAATTCTTTACTCATCTATCGATTATTGTTTCCGATAAGCGACAATTGTTGAGACAAAAACGAACTGGTCGCATTGAGATTACTGATCAACCCATCCAATGCGGTAAATTGTGCTCGAAGCCGTTTCTCGATGAGTTCGAGACGAAACTCAAAAGTGGCTTTTTGATCATCGAATCTGCGAATTGTAGCGTTCAATCCATCTTCTCTCGCGTCGATCAAACCGTCCGGTTGCAATACCGCCGAGGCCAAACTTTCAAGCCTAAATGCGAAGCCTTCGTTGGGTGCTGCAAAAAGGTTTACAAAAGAACGAAACTCGGTATCCAACGTAGTTTGCAAGGCATCGGAATCAACTTGAAAATGACCTTCCTTGTCCAGAGAAATACCAACTTCGCTCAAATATTTGTAATTCGATCCTGTTATCGACTGGCCGAGATTTAACGCGCTTAGAATTTGCGTTTCCAAGCTCAACAGCGTTCCATCTGCTTCCAGCTGTCCATTACGTTGGCTATCTATTTCATCTCTAAGCGCATTGTAAGCATCGGCAAACTCTTGAACGGATGTTTTAATCGCGTCATCATCACGCCCGACATTCAACGTCGCGGTGCCGATGCTTGCGATTCTCAACGTCACACCTTCTATCGCGTCAACCACGTCGTTCGTTGAACTGGTAACGGGAAAACCATCGATGGTTAATTGAGCATCTGCCGCAGCACGATTTTGGGTGAAATTTGCACCGTCTAATTGGACTAAATTTCCAACCCCGCCATTGGTTGCGGTTATAGAAAGCGAATTTGCCGTCCCTGCGTCATCCGAGGTCAATATCAATCGACTTCCGCTGTTTTCGTTAACCAGTGTCGCCGTAACACCCGTATTTGTGGACGCATTGTTAATCGCATCTCGAATCCCGAACAACGTGCTATTCGTGCTATCAATTGTGATATCGAATGAATTGCTGCCGACTGAGATTGATAATGTTCCCTCTCCCACAACATCGGACGGGTTAACAAACGCATTAGAGGCTAATTTATGGCTTGCCGCGAGTGCCGTTACATTAATGTCATAGCTTCCTTCTACCGCTGTGTTATCCGCGGTGGCGGTCAACACGCTCTCATCAGATGACGAGGGTGCGAAGACTTGAAATTTCGACAAGCTACTCAGATTGCTCATCGCAGTTTCAAATTTTGAAATTGTGCTTTTTAATTGCCCAAAAGCACTGAGTTGTGCTTCTGCTTGACCTTGCCTAGTCTCGAGAAGATCAAGCGGTCTGCGCTCAAGAACCAATAGCTGGCTGATGATCGAATTGATGTCCAGGCCTGAACCTATACCCGGCGCTTGAATCTGTGGCATGCGCTATCTCCCCTAAACTATCTGCAATGATTCAGACTTGAGCGCTAAGCAACAATCCGGACTGCTCTTCTAGAGATTCGGCAATTCTAAGCACTTCTTCAGGCGGGATCTGACGAATCATTTCATCGGTTTCCGGGTCCGTTACTTTAATGACAGTTCGGCCGCTATCTTCGTCAACGCTAAAATGAAGCTGACGTTTTAAATTTTGCGCGTAATCGTTTAAATTGCTGATCGCTTCATCCACTGCTTTGCCTTTATCTGACCCACTCTGTTTCTCTTGCTCTTGGCTGCGTTCAGAGAACTTAGCAATATTCTGCGTAGTTGCTAATACTGGGTCCGGTTGATCGGTGGTATTAGCGGCAGCGGCGACATTATCAGTTCGCTGTAGCGGTTGCGTTATTTGACTGACTAACACTTGATTAGACATACCATTTACCTACAAATCTAATTATTATTACCCGGAGATTCAACAATCTCCGGGTAAATGGCTTTAACTTACTGCAGCAGCGACAACGCGGCCTGTGGTTGGGTATTGGCTTGAGCCAAAATCGAAACACCCGCCTGTTGCAGAATCTGAGCGCGCGTAAGATTTGCTGTTTCCGCGGCAAAATCCGCATCCTGAATACGGCTACGCGTTGCACTCAAGTTCTCAGAGTAATTTTGTAGATTGGAGATTACAGCTTCGAATCTATTCTGAACCGCACCAAAGGTTGCTCTATTCTGCGAAATAGTATCGATCGATGTATCTATGGCAGATAACGCCGCAGAAGCTGTGGCCTGGCTGCTGACGTCGACCGTGCCTGTCGCCGTTAATGTTGCATTGTAGGCGACAACAGTAGCACTAGAAGCCAAGTTTGCCGTACTAATACTAATTTGATTCGTGGCAGTGCCGTCCTGACCCACTTGAAATACCAGACTTGTACTACCGCTGAGTAAAGATGTACCGTTAAATTCGGTCGTTTGAACGATGCGTGAAATTTCCTGGGTTAGCTGATCGACTTCTTTCTGCAAACCGGTGCGGTCTTGTACCGTGGCGTTTGCTGCCTGAACAGCGATTTCACGAATTCTTTGCAAGCTATTGGAAATCTGGCCCAATGCGCCTTCCGCGGTTTGCCCCAAAGAAATACCGTCGGCCGCGTTGCGAACGGACTGGTTTAAACCACGAATATCCGCGGTAATTTTCTCGGCAACGAAGAGGCCCGCTGCGTCGTCTTTTGCGCTATTAATGCGCAAACCCGTTGATAGTCGTTGTAAAGCCGTGCCAAGATCGTTTTGACTTGCCTGAAGGTTACGTTGCGCGTTTAACGAAAATAAATTGGTATTGACTGTTAAAGCCATGGTTAATCTCCTACCGTTGAGGTGGATTGACACCTCTATTTGTACATAGCAGATATATCACTAACTTGATATTCACTGCTTCCGTGCTTGTTAACGGCAGGTGTGAAAATATCTTTAATTATCTTTTCTGGAAATTAAAAATAACTATTCGGTCGGAATCGGAGCTACGAAACATTAAGGTGTCAATGCAGTTAACCATTCGTCGAGATGATCTTCCAGCATCCAATTATCAATGACCCATTGCCTTAGATTTTCACCTTCCGACCGCGCCAACTCCCGATTTTTTATTCTGTCCATCACCGCATCGATCCATAGCGTACTGTTTTCCGCTAATGTCGTTACAGGTGCGCCGCAGTACGGAAAAATGTTCGTACATACAACTGGCCAACCCAGAACACCGTATTCCAGCAAACGCAAATTACTCTTGGCTTCGTTAAACGGGTTTTGTTCTAGCGGTGCGACCGCCAAATCAAGTCTTAAGGACGCCAGCTTGGCGGGATAATCATCGGGCGAAACAAACGCATGCTCTTCTGCGATAAAAGGTCGAAGTTCGTCCAGACACATACCGAAAAACACCCAATCGATCTCCTTGTGGGTTGCTTTAATTACCTCGGTTAGAATTCTTAAATCGCCGTGATGTTGTTGTGCTCCGGCCCAACCGACCCTGGGTTTATCCCCATCGTTGACGGCTGGTTGGAGATCCAACCAACGTGATTTTTCCAATCGATTGGGGACAATAACGACGTCGTCTATCCACTGTCCATAGGCCTCTTTTAGCGGTTCGGTAGACACAACCAATCGATCACATACTGACAAACCCTTTTTCAATCGATACTTCATATCCTTGAACATCGCGTTTTTACGGCTATTGGAATCGGGTAGATTAGTTTTTAAGTCATCTAAGTCGAATACCTTGAATGCGGTGCTGAACTGTTTATAGAGTTCCAACACGTCCAATTGATTGTCTTTCAATGTGCTTTGCAATAACAGGGTATCTGGCGACAAGCGC
>CAZVFR010000023.1:6750-20487 GCA_964626505.1 uncultured Methylococcaceae bacterium | reverse complement strand
TTACCTTCTTGATGAGCGTACGATTCCGCGATGCTGTTGCCTGATAGGGCGATGCAGCTAATCAGAGCAATAATTCTCAAGCTATCGACTAGCGCGTTTGTGCGGTTTCGAGGTCTGCTCATGTGAGTCACTTAGTTAATCCGGATTGCGGTCAATTCAGTATAGGTTAATTTGGGGTAGTTCAAACTACCTCGGCGATCAGTTTGTTGTATGATCCGACGGCAGAATTTATTAATCAAAGAGTTTTCGATAACATGCCAAAACCCATTACGCCATTATTGGCCGCAGATACGATTATCGAGCTGATTGACCGGCCGGAACGGCCCATCGTTTTGATTGACCGGCTGAATCCGCCATTGGGTTGGGCAATTCCGGGTGGTTATGTGGATATTGGCGAAACGGTGGAGCGTGCAGCCATACGGGAAGCACTGGAGGAAACCGGCCTCAACGTGAGCTTGTCGGCGCTGCTCGGAATTTATTCGGATCCATCGCGTGATTCTCGCGGACATACGGTAACCGCGGTTTATGTTGCCCAAGCCAGTGGCAATCCCACACCCAGAGATGATGCCAAAGATGTTCGGGTGGTTTGCATAGATCAAATAAATCAAAACTTTGCTTTTGATCACCAATCGGTATTGGATGATTATAAACGCTTTCGTTGCGGTGGGGGTGTCACACCGTTAAGGGTGAGGCGGGCGTAACTAATTTCGCTGAGTGGCCGGAACTGATAGGAATAGGGTTACAACGTAAATCGGTTTACGGTTGCACTCTTTAATTAAACTTGGCATGATGCAAAAATTTTGTGACTTGTAGATAGTTCGGAGGAGAAATGAAGAAACTAAGTGTCTCGGTTGTTTGCTGGTTTTTGATCGGTTGGGTTTCGTTGGCGGCGGCTCATGGGCCAGTTCGTCAGAAAGTCGTTGAAAAGATAGATATTGATGCCGCTCCGGCTGCGGTGTGGGCAAAACTTAAAGATTTTGGTGAAATGTCTTGGTTACCGCCGGTTAAGAGTGTGGCCGCGGAAAATTTGCCGGGTAGCGACGGTAAATGCCAAGAAAATGACTCCAACGTGTTTGTCTGGGTCGGTAAGGGCGGTGGCGTCGATGCACCGTGTGCGATCCGTGTCCTAACATTGAATGACGGCAGAACCATTAGCGAAACCATCAAGAAATACAGCGATGAAAAAATGAAGTATTCGTATCGCATTTCGGATATGAGTACGGTAGTGACAATCAAGTATTCGGGCGAAGACGTTCCGATCAAAGCCGTTCCGGTTACGAATTATTCTGCAATGATTATGGTGAAGGACAACAAGAAAGGTGGCTCCGAGGTGACCTGGAAAAGTGGTTTTTACCGCGGGTATATGAATAACAACCCACCGCCCGAGCTAACCGAAGAAGTAGCCGTTGAAGCGGTCACGAACCTGTTCAAATCCGGTCTCGGCAATCTTAAGAAAGTTGTTGAAGGCAAATAAAAATTTGCGAATACGCTGGGTCGACTACTCAATGTGTAAAGTTGCCATATTTTTGGCCGTTGTCGTAATCACTGCTTCGGGGCCGATCGCAGCCGCCCCGTACGCTTATATCACCAATCAGGGTGATGATACGGTTTCGGTGATCGACACCGAGAGTGGACTTGTTAAGAAAGCCATCCCGGTGGGTTCAAAACCCGCCGGTGTGGCCGTAACTCCAGATGGTAGTCGGATATTTGTTACCAACCCGCAAAGCAAAGATCTTTCGATTATCGATGGGACTACACTAAAACTGGTTAAAACTGTGCCTCTGGGTGAAGTATTGGTTGGTATCGCGGTTGAACCCTCTGGAAAGCGGGTTTATCTGTCTGATTGGTATAACGATCAAGTACTGGTTTTCGATGTCGATGTCTTTAAGATTACAGCGCGCATTCCTGTTGGCAAAGCGCCTGCTGGAATCGTTGTCAGTGAGGACGGCCAGCGTATTTATGTCGCTAACCGAGATAGTAATTCGGTTTCGATTATCAATGCATCCAGCCTTGCTGTGGTCGGCAAGATTCAGGTAGGTGCGCATCCTTTTGGCATCGCTGTTGATAGCGCCAAGCGACGTCTTTATAGCGCCAATGTGGAGAGTAACGATGTTTCGGTGGTCGATCTGTCGGCCAGGAAGACCATTGCAACACTGCGCACTGGTGAAAGGCCTTACGCAGTTGCCCTCGTATTGGATGAGCGTCGCTTGATCGTCACTAATCAATACGATAATTCCGTTAGTGTGATAAATACCCGAACATTGAAATTGATCGACACCATTGAGGTCGGTGAATACCCCGAAGGTGTTGCTACGCATCCGGACGATCGACATGTGTATGTTGCCAACTGGTTCAGTAATGATGTTTCGGTATTGGATGCCAAAACGCTTAAGATTGTGAAAACCATCGACACGGGTGAGGGGAGCCGGGCGTTCGGTCAGTTTATGCCAACCAAGCATTAGTGGACGTTGATTTAGCACTGCTGCGCAATTTGCTGGTGGCTATCGAAACCGAAATGTGCCGTCTGGATTATTGGGAAATCGATGCGCCGGATCCGCGCGCGTTGAACAGCACTTTACCGTTTTCCTACGATACCTTGAAATTTAGTCAGTGGATGCAATTTGTTTTTCTGAAGCGCATGTATATTTTGGCGGAAAATCAGCATACGCTACCGGCTTCGTGTAATATTTCACCTTATGCCGAAGAAGTATTCAAAACTTTGGACGAAGATACCAGTCGATTATTGGTGCTGATACGTAATTTAGATGCGCTATTTGTAACTACGAGTTCCGTATAGCTTGTTGGCAACAGCGTACTGGTGTATTTTCAACAAACCATGTTAAATGCCTAATTAGGGAGAAACTATGGCTTCAGATGTAGAAGATTTGACCGTCGATTATACCGATGGTGACATTCAAACCGTCAAACAGTTGGACAAACAAATATTGACGCGTGGTGCCTGGGCGACTGTCATTTTCCGCTACCAGGATTGGGACAGGCGCAAGGAGGAATACGGACCGGATCGCTATACTATTCGCCGTTACCAAAAACGTAATGGTGAATATCAACAAAAATCAAAATTCAATATTTCCAGCCGCGACCAAGCCGAAAAAGTTATTGCCGCGCTGCAAACTTGGGTTAAAGAATAATCCATGTTCGGTCGTGCGATACCAATGAAGAGAATAATGTGGATATTGCTATTTTTTGTTGTGGCTGCGGCATGTGCAACGGACAAAAAGCAAACAAAGATGGATAATATTCTTCGCTCCTACAAGGAATCGATTCGGTGGAATGCTTTTGTCCATGCGCAAGCCTTACAAAAAGAAATCACTGGGCCAATCGATGCAGAGCTTGATGAAATCAAGGTCACTTCGTACGAAGTAATCAAACAGGAAATCAAGGACGATTTTACTCGACTCGATCAAACCGTAGAGATTAGGTTTTACCACCAGCAGCAGGCTAAAGAAATTAAACTCATCGACGAACAAACGTGGCTATATGACGAAAAACTGGAAACCTGGCAGCTTGATGGTGGCCTGCCTGATTTCAACTCAGCCATTCGATAATATAATCTTCCAGATCATCGGCTTCGCTTTCCGGTGTCGCGTAACTGCGTACCGAAACGCCGGCCTCGTGCACTGAATCGAATGTTCCAGTAATCAGCGGGTGCCAAGAGGGTAGGTCTTTGCCTTCCGCAAGTCGCCGGTAAGCACAAGTTTCGGGAAGCCAATCGTACTGAACGAACGCCTCCGACTTGATATCCACGCAATTGGGTACCAGCTGGGTACGGTGTTGATATTGGGTGCAACGGCAGGTTTTTGCGTCGATTAGATCGCATACAACGCTGGTGAAAAAAATTTTACCCGTATCTTCGTCTTCAAGTTTGTTAAGACAACACTTACCGCAACTATCACAAAGCGATTCCCACTCCTGTTGGTTCATCTCAGTGAGTTTTTTACGTTGCCAAAACGGGATAGGGTTCATGGTTCGATTATACTGAAATTCTGTGACTGTTCGGCAAACTTAAAAATACCAGTAACTGCTCAGATTGCCCCTGATTAGCTTCAGAACAAGGCGAAAGGGCGCAGTTTATAGTAGTCAATATAACCTGGACGGAGTACCAAGGTAAATGAGCGCTTTTAACGCAGTTATGGAGTTAATCAGGGGTAAGCTGAATAGTTATGAAATGCGTTCCATAATGTAGCACAAACAATCTTGGCGGATAATCTTTTCATCCAAGGTAAACATCGAGGGCATCACGTTTTTACGCAGTACCAATTCGCCTTGTTCGATTGCAAAATAATCCGTTGTTCTATCCTCGCCCCACTCATCTAGAGCCATTACCGGTAGTGTTGAATAATTTTTCAACTGACCTATGGTTGTTCCGGCCGGTACTTCAGTGAAATTCATGCGGTCCAGATCCCCGTCCAACAGCAGGTCGCACGCTTGATTATTAAAGCTAAAGTTTACTTTCGCGGGAATGGTGACCTGAGCGACCGTATGAAATAGGTCGATATCGCCCACGGGCACGGGGTGATTGGGAAGTTCAGACAAGTGAAGACAGGCTTCCAGAAAATCTTGCGCGTGTTGGATGCCGTATTTTTGTCCGGGTTTCCCGCATTCCAATGTCACAGCGGGGCAATGCTCCGCGAATGCCGCCGACTGGACGCCTTTAGGACGAATAAAATAAACGATCAGCCGAGCAAACAAATTAGCTAAGTGAATAAATTGGTTATCCAATTTATTGATGCAGGCGTAATGGGGATTAATCCCGGTATTGTTATGAATGTCGACACTTAAAACGACATCGCGACGAATCATTTCATCGACGACTTGTTGCATGAGTTCTGTTTCCGCGCATGAGGGAAACTCGGTACCCGGCCATATGCGGTTGTAATCCGGTTGATTTTCCAAACGGCGAACGCCCACTCTGGCCGCCGAAATATTACCGACAAATATTGAAATCGAGCGCGGAAGCTCGGAATCGAAGTGTTTCTTGAGCAGACCTTGAACGGCCATCAATCCAGTCGGTTCATTACCGTGCAGGAGTACCGAAAAAAATAACGGGCGACGGTCCCGACCTGCTAGGTGAATCAGCGTTGGCTGGGGCAACAGTTGGTAAAGCTTGTCTGGCGTAGATTCCAAAAAGCCAATGGGTAAGGAATTGAGTTGCCTTAGCTCTTCAGAATCTAACATATTGGCCACTCGTGTACGGGAAACCCTGACCATTGGTTTGCCAGATAAGAATGTGTCATGGTATAAAAATCCGGTGCCTGTTCTTGGAAATAACTGCGCTGCCATTGTGCGCCGTTCTGTCCGCATTCAGTGCGTTTACGAATAATGCCCAGATAAGTTTCGGCGGATGAGCTGGCAATGCCCAGTTCATGTAAACCTTGAAATGCGTCGGGGATCAGCGTGTTGAGCATTAAGTCTTTGATGCGGTGTTTTTCTTGATCCAGCCAGGTAATCGTTGCTTCCATGCCATAACGCGCGCAGTGGTAAAAATTATCTTTGGCAATATGGAACGGTAAGCGTGGTTCCTGGTCATCGAATCTTGCATGCAGATACCCGACAATGCCGTAATAAAAAGCTGCATTGGCAAGCATGTCCTGTAATGTAGGCCCCGCGGGGATAACACGCTGTTCAATCCGTACATGAGGCGTGCCGTCTTCGTCAAATCCTACCAGCGGGCGGTTCCATCGCCAAATTGTACCGTTGTGCAGCCGCAGGTAATCGAAATCATCATCGGTGGAATCGAAGTGCATCGGCAATAACACCGGATAGTGTTCCAGGTTTTCGGTAAAGCATTCCATAATTGATTTTCGCGCATAACCGGAACCAAAACTCACCCTGCGTAAGGGGCCATGCGCTGCATCGTGATAGCCACCGATTTCAATAGATTGTTCGAACAGTGGAATCCGGGTTTCGGCCCATAGATTTTTTCCGAATAAAAATGGCGCATTGGCGGAAATTGCGACGCATGGGGCGGATGCGATGATCGAAGCGTTGTAAAAATGATGAGCTAATCGAAGCGGTGATTGCAGATGTATCTGAAACGATGTGGCCGCGGACTCCATCATCACATCGTGGTGGTCAAGTTTGAGGGTTTCCAAACCGCAAATTTCAACGTGGATGGGTTTACCGCGTGCGCTAAGAATCTGCTCGTTGAGTGCGCGGTAGCGATTCATATCGGACATATTGGAGAGGTTCAACGAGGATTGTGCCAGCGTAGGTAGGGTGCCGATCATGATGAGATGCAAGCCCATATTTTCGGCAATATTTTGGGCTTTTCCGCAGATCCGTTCTAGATCATTGTACAGCTGAGTAAATACTGTATCGCGTAGCTCCAATGGGTGATTGTTCAATTCAACGTTGAATTTTGCCAATTCCGCGGAGGCAAGCGGGTCGTCCAGTGATTGCAGAAATTGCGCGTTCATGGGGGCCGGCTGCATAGCTTGATCAACCAACCAGGCTTCTATTTCGAATCCGGCAACCGGCTTGTTGTGCGACAAGCGGTCAGTTTCTATTAGGTTTTTTAGTATATTAGTTTCATCTTGGAGGTGGTCATAAAAGCGCTTGAAATCGCGCTTGGAAAATAACGCCTTATCGATCTCTTGCCCCATACGCTTCCCCTTTATAGAACGTTCAATCAATGATGTGTCGTGGTAGTGGGTTTTATAGCATTCCAAACGGGATCTATATCGCTTGGGAGATCTTGTAACCGACCTAACTCTATCCATCGGTTTTCCGGGTTGTGAAAATCAGATCCTACCGAGCCAAGTAATTCGAATTGTCGGGCAAGGCTGGCGGCATTTAGGATATCGTTGGCGTTACTACTGCCGCAAACGACTTCTATGGCTCGCCCTCCAGCAAGTTTATAGTCTTGCAACATACTGCGCAGACGCGTCGCAGTGATTTTGTAACGTAAAGGATGGGCTAATACTGCAATGCCACCTGCATCATGTATCCATCAGATAACCTCCTTCATGTCCGGCCATTGGGTCGCAACAAATCCCGGTTTACCGCGTAGAAGGTAGCGGTCAAATGCTTTCTGCATTCCCTTTGCGTAGTTTTGGTTGACCAGGTGTTGAGCGAAATGGGTGCGGGTGACTGTACCCTTACCCGCTAGTTTTTTGGCTGCTTCATAACATCCAGGGATGCCTTTTTTCTGCAACCGCTTTCCAATAGCTTGGGCTCTTGATTCGCGCATTTCCTGAATTGTTTGCATACCTTGTTCTAATTTCGCATTGTCCGGATCTATATCCAAGCCCACCACATGAAAGCATTGACTTCTCCAACTTACCGATAATTCGACGCCGGGAATCAAACGAAGGCCAATTTTTTCAGCCTCGGAATGTGCTTCGGTCAATCCCGCTACGCTATCGTGATCAGTTAATGACAGGCAGGTTACGCTGTTTTGGTGGGCCCGCGTTACGACTTCCGCGGGCGACAATCGACCATCCGAAGCGGTGGAATGACAGTGGAAGTCGTATCGGCTGGTTGTTGACGAATCAGTCATATTTTTAAGTCCGGTCGAATCATACTATGAAGAGCTTCATGTGTTGAATAACCCATCGGGTATTTCCGTTTCATGCTGCTGATGCCTTGAGTTGTCTTTCATAGGATAACCGATTTAGATCAATTGAATTGTTGCCTTTCACCATAAAGTTTCGCGTACAAGCCGTTTTTTTCGAGTAGGGTTTGGTGAGCGCCCTGTTCGATGATTCTGCCGTCTTCAAAGACGTAGACTCGGTCCGCTTGTTTAACGGCGCTAAGCCGGTGTGCGACGATTATCGTGGTGCGGTTTTTTAAAAAATTATTCAGCGCCTGATGTAGCCGGTGCTCAGTTTCACTATCCAATGCTGAGGTTGCTTCGTCCAGAATGACAACTTTCGGATCAGTAAGCACCATTCTTGCTACGGCAACGCGTTGGCGTTGGCCGCCCGATAAGCGCATACCATTGCGGCCCAATACAGTATCCAAACCTAGGTCGAAGTTCCGCACGATGTCGTTAAGTTGGGCTATTTCGAGTGCTTTCCATAAGGCTGAATCCGGATAGTCTCGGCCCATGGTTAGGTTGGCGCGTACTGTATCGTTGAATAAAATTGGGTGTTGCAATACCGTCACTACGTGTTCGCGAACCCGGTCAAGTCCAATTTCTTGTAACGGAACCCCAGAGTACATCACGCGGCCCAACGTTGTCGGATAAAGTCCGATTAATACTTGTACCAATGTGGATTTACCGCCACCGCTGGCACCGACTAGCGCGACTTTCTCTCCGGGCGGGATAGTCAATGATATTCCGTTGAGCATATTATTTCCTTCGCCATAGGCGAAATGGACATTATCTAACTCGATACCGGCGGTTTGTACATTATGAAAGGGATTTTTTATGTGTGGATACAAGGGCTCTTGTTTTAGGTCGACAATTTCGTTTATCCGCACCAGTGCTGCTTTGGCCGAATAAAATGCATACTGTATGTTGAGTATCTCTTGCACTGGCGACATCATAAACCACAGATAGCCGAATACGGCCAACATCTGACCAATGCTAAGATCTGAGAAAACCACCATCAGCATCGCAATGGCTCGAAAAATATCGAACCCGAACAGAAAAACCAGAAAGCTTAAACGACCTGCTGTATCGCTCTGCCATGCGAAAGATGTTGCGTGTTTGCGTACTGAATCCGCTGTGTCGACCAGTTGTTGTATGTAGTATCGTTCCCGGTTGCTGGCGCGTATTTGGTGAATTGCGTCCAAGGTCTCGGCCAAGGATTGTTGGAATAATTCGAACGCGTAGTTTTCTTTCTTTTTTAGCTCTTTGACGCGTTTACCCAGTAATACCGTAAAATAAATAACGATCGGGTTTAGAAATAATATAAACAACGCCAATTGCCAGTGCAT
Source organism: uncultured Methylococcaceae bacterium (assembly GCA_964626505.1). Taxonomy (GTDB): domain Bacteria; phylum Pseudomonadota; class Gammaproteobacteria; order Methylococcales; family UBA1147; genus CAZUGA01. Next base: position 11,583 of record CAZVFR010000023.1, on the reverse strand, counting down.
CCACAACAATACCATCGCGGTACCGGTAATCGACAAGGTGGCGACTAGTAAGCGGCTCACTGTGGTGCCGATAAAATGATCTACTGTTCCAAGATCCGTCACTAAGTGGGTGATGACCTTGCCGCTTCCAAGTGTTTCGTATTCGGCCATTGATATGGTTTGCAGATGGCGTAGGAGTTGTGCGCGCATGCGGTACACAACATCTTTTGAAATGACTGTGAATTTGCGAGCTTGCCACACGTTGAAGACGATTGAGAGCATTCTCAATAACAAGGTCAGCAACAGTACGCTGCCAATATAAAGAAAAGCACCGTGCCAATGTTGCGGAAAAAGATGGTTGACTGTTGCGATCGTGATGCCGGGTCGATTTAGCAGCACCTCATCGACGAGCATGGGCATCAATAGTGGGACCGGTACGGCGGCCAAGGTTGCAAAAATTGAAATGATATTGGCAGCGATTAATTCTCTGCGGTGAGCAAACGCAAATTCAACAATCATTTGCCAGTCGTAGCGGACAATGTCAGTCCGCGACGAAAGCATTGGCGTTTCTTGCGCCATTCTATAGCGTTATAGGGAAGACTACATCCAGGTCGTCAAGTGGGCGGCCAGGTCCAGGAGGACTAAATTTGCGGTATAGATTCAATGATGGCGGCGACAGATATCCGATGATACTTTCCAATTCAGAAAGTCTCGCACCTTGCCGGACTAAGAAGCATAGATAGGTATGATGTAAGGCTGTTGCGTCGATTTCTTCATGATTTTGAATATCGGCATCTGCTGCTAAACATCCAAGGAATGCACTGAGGTCTTCGGCTGTGATCTCGGAATTTTGCCATAGTGGTGCGTTTCCGGAAGCGCTAATGAGCTCCCTCAGACTGGGTGATAAGCTCAGTGTTCGCACGAATTTTCCCGGAACCAGGACCGTGTCATCTTCCAGATTGAAATGTTGTTCGCTTAGTGCAACGGCTTCATCCAGATGAATACCGCTTAGCAGCATAGCGATTAACTGTTTGCCTTTCGCGGGTGCATGTTGCCAAAGTTCTGCTAATTCGTTTGGCCCTAATTCGCGCGGTGCGGGCATTTCCAATGAGGGAACTATACCCGGATTATTAAGTTGAGCGACCTGCGGTGTTGTCAGCGGTAGTTGACCCGTTTGTGGGTCGGGATACATATGAATGCCGGACAAGGTTATTCCAGACGATGAAAGTTGCGGCTCGGGTGACAAGAACTCGATCAATAACACTGCGACCAGCGCCAACAATAACGCCCCGCCCAGAATGATACCCGCGTCACGCAAATAGTCTGGTGCACTAGCTTGATCAGGTAGGAAAGCCGCACGTACAACTTCGAGTTGAGGATATTTTTGATGTAGCTTGATTTTGGCTTGTAATACTTTATTTTTGGATGACTGATATTGCTCCTCCAGGCCCTGTAGTTCACTCTGATAAGCTTCGTGTTGGGAAAATTGAGTGGTAAACTGACGCGCGATTACCTTGTGTTCTTCCATCTGTTGACGTAAATCGCTGGCCTTTTGTTTTGCTGCGGTGTAGGTCTGTGTAGCGTCTGACAGGATCAACTCTTGGTCATTTTGTCCCAATTTGGCGATTTTTTGCTCTATCACTTTGAGCTGATCGGCAACTGCCTTTAAATCCGGTACCAGTTGAATGTATTCCGGCGTATATTGCTGTTCCAAGGTTGCCAGTCTCTCCCTTAAAAGCTGAGCAGCTTCTTCCAGTGTAGCGAGGCGATTATCGTTATCGCTGCTATTTTCCAAAAATACCGGTTTGCCTTCGGCAATCGCCGTCCTAACGACTTCCAGGCGGGCTTTTGTTTGTAATTCTTCGTCTTCGGCTGCATTCAGGGAGTCGTTTAATCCTTTTAAGCGTGCCAGCACTTGATTTTCTCCGCGCTCATCCGACAGGATATCGGTTTGTTGCCTGAACGTATCCAATTGTTTGCGTTTGTCGGTAATATTCGATTCCAATGTTTCGATCTGGTCGTTTAGCGTGGCGATAGCCGCTCCGGTCGATTGATTCAGATTCTCAGCCCGGGTCTCTTTATAGAGTTCAATCCATGTATTAACGACTTGGGGTAGGATCGATGGATTAGGGCCATCCGCATTGAGTTCGATTAAATTGGCATCGGAAACAGATGTTACCGAAAGCATGTGACTAAGATCGCTAGTACTCAGTTGGAGGGCGTCGGAGCTGGTATCGATCTTGTTCAAGCGTTGGCGGACCTGCTTGAGTAACCTTCGGTCGGTTAGTATCTGGCTCTGCACAGCAATATGCTGTGTATCGGATGTTTCATTGTCGGACTGATCTGACTTTAACAATTGATCGATTTCGGCAGGTGTCGTCATTAACAATGACGCACTGCTTCGATAGATTTCCGGGCGGGCGAATGAAACTGTTAATCCGATAAGTGCTAATACGAAAAATGTCGAAAGAAAGACAACAACCCTTCGTCTTCTGTACCATGGAACGAGAAGCAGTGGCGGTTGGTGTTGGATGTCGGGGCCGATCCCGTTTAGGCCTGGTGGTAGGTATTGCATAAGACGTTGATATTAATCTAGGTTCATCTCTAACAACATCATGATAAACTATTTTTGGCTTAATAGTCTTGTAGGCTCTCTATTCTCGGACAGCCGTCTCGCAGTTCTGCTTGAGGATGTTGTACTATTCACAGATACTTTACTGAAGTTCTAGACGTTTTAAGCTTCGGTGAGCCGTTACATATAGTTTGTCAGAAATGGATAAATTCCTTCAAACATACAAGATTCTCTTCCGTATTTTGCTGGTTTGTAGTGCTTTTTTATTTGGCGTTGATGCACATGCCGCAAGTCTGGATCAACAGCGCATCAACTTTGTCAAAGCTGAAACTGCGCTTAAAACCGGCCGAACCAGCGTGTACCAAGCATTAGTTCATAGCTTGAACGACTATGCACTGGTGCCGTATTTGCGTTATCTGGAGCTGCGCAATTCGCTAAGCGAGTATAGCCGGGTGGAGGCTTTCTTGAGTCGTTATGAAGCGACGCGGTACGCTGAGCTTTTGCGAGGCAGATATCTGACCTATCTGGCATCTACTCGGCAGTGGAAGCGATTTCTAAGTCACTATAAACCTACCCGCAAGGTCAAACTGCAGTGTAACTACCACTGGGCGTTGTACCAACAAGGCCAGCGTAGTGATGCGTTGCGAGGCGCTGAATCGCTTTGGTTGGTGGGGGAATCCCAACCGGACGAATGTAACCGATTGTTCGCCGCGCTGCAAACCAGTTCTGTGTTCACACCGGATCTTGCCTGGAGGCGCTTTCAACTGGCGCTGCAAAAAGGTCGATTAAGCTTGGCTAGATACTTAAAGCGCTTGCTGTCCGACAAGGACAAAGTTTTTGCGGATCGGGCCATTAGGGTGCATATCAACCCCAACCTTGTGAAGAGTCGTACCGCGTGGAATGTAAAAAGCCCCAAGATCGCTTGGGTGTTTATTCACGGAATTGACCGCTTGGCCAGAACCGATCCACTGTTGGCTCAGCGTGTTTGGACGGCGCGCCGTAAAGAATTTTCCGCGCAACCGGCGGACACAATGCATATTGATAAACGCTTGGCGATGGCACTGGTTTTTCGGCATCATAATGGTGCTTTTAACAGCTTTGATGGCATTGACCCAAAGCATGAGGATCCTAGCGTCGGCGCCTGGCGTATTCGGGCTGCTTTAGTTAATCAGAATTGGCAGCAGCTTAGGCTTGCGTTGGATGCATTGCCGTTTGATGAGCGTCCTGCTCTGAAATGGCGTTACTGGGAGGCTAGAACATTGGCCGCGGAGGGTAAACAAACCGAAGCCGCGAAACTCTATCAGGAGCTCGCAACAGAACGTGATTTTTATGGGTTTTTAGCTGCCGATCATCAAGGGCTTAGTTATAGTTTTTCGAATCATCCAAGCGAAGTTACGCAAGACCAGCTGGCTCAACTTGAGACTGAGCCAGCGATTCATATGGTTCGGGAATTTTTGTATTTCAATAGGCAGGCGGATGCCCAACGACAGTGGTGGCATGCGATTGATGAGTTTATTCCAAGTAAGAAGCAGATTGCCGCAAAGCTCGCGCAAAAATGGGGTTTAGTACAAACAGCGATTTTCACTGTTGCGAAGGCTAAGGCATGGGACGATCTAGAGCTACGATTTCCAATCCTATATCGAGAACCGATCTCCTCTTATGCGCAGCTTCATAATTTAGCGCCATCTATGCTATTCGGATTAATAAGGCAGGAAAGTGTTTTCGATGCTCAAATCGTCTCACCAGCGGGTGCGCGTGGGTTAATGCAGATAATGCCCGCGACGGGCCGTCAGATTGCACGCCAATTGGGTGATCGTTGGCGTTCATCCAAGGTTTTGTTCAAGCCGAACATTAACGTCAAATACGGCACTTCGTACCTAAGCGGTTTGCTAACCCGTCATAACGGGAATTTCGCGCTTGCCGCCGCGGGCTACAATGCTGGTCCGCATCGGGTGCAACAATGGCTTACTGGTCGGAAGTCTATGGACTCAGACATCTGGGTTGAGACGATACCGTTCAAAGAAACTCGACGCTATGTTCGTAGGGTTTTGGCTTACACTATGGTTTACCAGTATCGACTGGGCCATGAGGCGCGTCGAATTACATCTTATATGCCGCGCATATACGTTGGGCGGGATGTGGTTAAGCGTAGAGATTCTTTGGTTGAATTGATGCGTTGTAGGTGAGGGGCTGTCTGGGTGCAAGCGGTATTGTTTGAAAGCGACAACTAGCCTGACATATAGGGCTGTCCTCGTAGCAGTAACAATTAAAGTTGTTACGAC
>CAZVFR010000023.1:0-6650 GCA_964626505.1 uncultured Methylococcaceae bacterium | reverse complement strand
ATTTTACGCGACCTGATAAATTACCGGCTTATACTCAGGCATAGGGATTGGCTTGTCGTTGGCTTTTGCTGACTCCAACCAGCCTTCTTTTGCAACCAACACCTCTTCTAATGCTTGTTCTGGTGTTTCTCCAAATGCGGAACAGCTCTTTAGATCTGGAATATCGGCGATATATCCTTGATCGTCTTCACTGTAGAAAATATTGATGTGATAGTCTTTCATTGTTCTCTGTCCATTTGGAGATTGTGGGTTTCTATCAATTGTAGAAGCTGCTTTATTTGATATGGTTTTGCTTTTCCTTTGACATCTTGTAAATTCAGCAGTTCTGGAATACCAGGATGTATGAATATGTGATGACTGCCATTGATCCGATCCAGCCTGAAACCGCAAGCTTCAGCGCATGCTGCTGCTTCGGAAAAGCGAATATTCTTTGAGCCTGATAGTAGCTTTTGAAGGAGTTTCCGCTTTTTCATTCCATCGCCAATGTATTCCGCTACTATCATCCCTTATCCGATGTTATGCCGAACGTTTAGTCGACATCACATACGACCTAATAATTTGCGTCAAATCTGACATCTAATCTGTAAATCCGTGATCCAACATACTGATTTCCCATCGACTTGGTCCATTAAATACGTTACTAATCCATATTGTTCTTTGTGTCATTTTTTCACAGCGCGATTTCCAATGTCAAAAAAGCTTATTATTGGATCAGGTGCGCCAAAAGATTCGTCTGAAGCGTTATAGAGCGTTATAGTATTCGTTAACTGTCGAATCTAGAGGTCCTGAAGAAGAAGGGAAAAGAAATTTCCTCTTAGTTATTAGCTGAAATGTACTGCGGATACTATGAGGAGTCAATCGTTGTGGTGACAGCTTTACGATTGAAAAACTTGGAGGTGGAGTATTAGATCGAAAAGATATCCATAGTAGTGAATCGTTTAACTTCGAATGCTACTGAGGCGGCTTTTCAAGCAGCGCAGCCAGAATGTCCTTCCAGCTGAGAATTCCTGCTATTTTTTTCTCGCTGTCGACAACGGGTAGGCACGACCCGGTTATTGCTAAAATGCGTTGAGCAGCATCTGCTATCGAAGCATCTTTTCGAATGGTGATCGGGTCACGACTCATGACCTGATGCGATTTTTTGTTTAATGTATTTCGGTCACGGGTATTTTCTCCCAAAGACCCAAGATAAGGACTGATCGATAAGAGTAAATCCCGATCAGAAATAACGCCTACCAGTGTTTTATCATCGTCAATGACTAATAGATGGTTAAAGTGCGCATTATCAAAAATTTCCTTGACGACTTCCAGGGTATCGTCCATGCCTACGGTGGCCACACGAGTAGTCATGATGGATTCTACATTCATAGGTTTGTATCCGTTGCCAACAGTGATACACCAAGGATAGCAGAGGAATCCAACGTGAATCCAAGATCAAAAATGTGCTTTTACAACCTATGGATATTGCACAATCAGATCTTAATTCTGAGTTTAAATCGAATGCATACGTTTATTTTACATAACCAAGCGTTTTTAATCTTTCGATGGTCTCTTGCGTGTTCTTATCCGTCACTTCGTCGGCGAATTGTGGCATTGAAGTAGCTAGCCAACCGTCAAGTGCCATGTTCAAGTCGTCAAGGCTGGTTCTAACCGAGCCGCTAAGATCAGTCTGCTCGTCAGGGTCTTTTGCCAGGTTGTATAGCTCTCGATGATCTCCACTTGACCGAATTATCTTTAAATCCCCATCAAACAAAGCCCGGTCGGTGCCGTGAAACCGTTCGCCCCATGTCAATAAAAAGCTTGGTGTAAAATGTTCGCTGACTACGGGTTGAGAACGCCGGACACTTTCCGTATTAAGGTTTTGGCCAGGAAGTTGACTAGAGGCTTGGATACCGGCTATTTCCAGCACCGTTGGTAATATATCGATCGAACTCACCAAGTTAGTATTTACCTTGCCGTGGGACTGATTAGGGAACTTAATAACCAGCGGTACGTGCACTTGGTCCTGGTATACAGAGATTCCGTGCCCGAATAGTCCCCGTTCTCCGAAAACTTCTCCATGGTCGGAGGTCAGGATGATTAAGGTATTATCATATAAGCCGTATTCCTTAAGCGCAGCCATCAATTGCCCGAACTGACTATCCATATAAGCAATCGCACCATCGTATTGCGAATCGAGGTGTTCGCGTTCTTGAGTAGTAATCGTACGATTACCTTTCATGATGTCTTCGGCCAAGTGATGAAATAATTTCGAATGAAAGTTTTCATCTTTGCCCGGGTATTCAGTGTCATACGGTGGCGGTGGAAGATAGGGGTCGTGCGCGTCCATATAATTTAGGAACATGAAAATAGGCGCGTTGCTGGTTTTTATTTGTTTGACCAATTGTATCGCTTCGGCGTTTATTTCTTCGGCAGTTCGATAAAGAGGATCATACATTTTCCTGGGTACGAACAGCGCTAGTACATCGCGAATACCTTGGCGAAGGAAATAGCTCTCGGCCTTGCCAAGGGGCGGAACTGCGGCGCTGGAATTGAAATAATCAAAGCCCTGGCTCATGCCAAAATCATCGGTAAGATAGGCATGGTTTGCGGCAATGGCGATGGTGCGGTAGCCATGACGGGCTAGTTGTTCCGCCAAGGTGTCGAATTTAGGAGATAACGGTCTTCCTTCCGGAAAATCCGGAGCATCGAAATGAGCGCGATGTGAACGTACCGACACGCCAGTGAATATCGACGCATGTGTCGACAAAGTCATATCACCACTGGCAGCTGCGCGCGGGAAAACGGTAGCTGTTGCGGCGAACTTGTCTAAACTGGGCGTCGTATTGCGTTCGTATCCGTGAAGAGAAAGATGGTCCGCGCGGACTGTATCCCAGGTAATTAGCAGTACATTTGGCCCGTTTAAGCTGGACCCATCGGACAGATCTATGGCTGCGGGTCGTTGATTGTGCTGTAGGCTAACATTCAACGCTACACCAATCACCGCTGCAACGACCCAATACGCAGTCTTAGGTGTTGCGCCGTTCGAATGATGTATTTTATGCGCACTGGAATCTAAGCCTGCTCCAAGAAGGCTAGTGCCTAGCCAAATAACGCCAAAATACACTATTGCCAAGAATACTTTGACTCCGGTCGTAAAGCCGAAGAGGCTTTCTGGAAGCAAAGGGATACCTAAAAGTACGAGTGTTATGCCATAGGGGTTTAACAGGCTGCGAAATGGATTATCTCCAGGTCGTATGATATACATGACAAAGGCCGCCGAGTAAACTGTGATCGCGATAAAGAAGGGGATATACAGTGGCGCATAAAAGTACCAGTGCGCGATGACGTTAACGAGAAATGCAACCACAAGGCTAAAGGGTGCAAAGCACGAAATGATAGTTTCGACATGTTTCTCACTCAGAATAGGGTTCCATCGACTGACCAGGCTTACAAACAAGCCGACAACGCCGCAGAAAGCTGCACCCATGATTGGAAAAATTACGTAGAGCGCAGCGCCAAACCCGGCGTGAGGAGGGGTCGTGCCCGCGGGTATATCAAATAGCCAGGAAAGCGTTGCTACAAAATAGCATTCCAGCAGAGCATAAACGGCCCAGGCAATAGCTCCCAAATAGGCGCCGAGCAACAAGGAATATATGTGTTTTGACGAGTTTGGGTTTTTATTTTTGTTCATGGCATTTATCTCAGGTATTCGTGCCGACTGAATTTTATTGCCAGTCGTCGTATTTTCAGCTTTGAGGCACGCTTATTATTTTGTATTACCAGTTAAAACGTAAACTATGATACTCGGTGCGTTAGTGCTCCATCAACATTGTATTCATGGGGTGCTAGTTTTCAAAAAGGTTTTCTGAGAGAGCGGAATACGGGGTGGTTCCGCCCACAGATTCGTCACTGCTATAAACTAGAAAAGCAACAACCTCGGCTTTGGCGGTGATTTCCGCGTTTGCGTCAAGTTTGCAGTCAAACGTGTAAATGCGTTTTTTTCTAATATTTTTGAGGCGGGCCCTGAGTGTAAGTGGGTTGGAAATGGGTGTTGGTTTTACGAACTTGATATTCAACGTGCCGGTTGCAAACCGATAATGCGGTTCACTACCCAATGCTCGCCCTTCGTTGCGGACCGCAAACGCCATAGCGGATGCCATGCAATGGCAATCGATTAAGGTCGCGATAATCCCGCCGCAGGTTAGATTTGCCCAACCCTGATGGTGTTTCTCAGGTATCCAAATACATACGGTCTCGTCATTATCCCAAAAACTTCTGATTTGTAGTCCGTGTGGATTTTCCGTGCCGCAGCCGAAGCAAATATCGCCAGCCATATACTTTTGAAAATATTCCGACGGTTGCGGCGCGGTGTCGTCAGCTCTTGAGAGACTATTTGGATTTTTCAAGGTCGTTAATCGCCGCGGCCAAAAATCGAGCGGCCTCGCCACCGGTGACGGTACGGTGATCGAATGTTAGTGATAAAGGCAATTTATTGTGTACCTGAGCTGAGCCGTTAGTTTCGGCAACCATTTCGGGATGGATCTTGCCGGCGGCAAGAATCGAAACAGTCGGTGGGATTACGATGGGATTTGCGTAGCGGCCCGCGAATTTTCCAAAATTGGACAGGGTAATGCTGGCACCGCGCAATTCTTCGGGTGGGATAGAGCGGTTGCGTACGGCTTTTTTCATAGCATCCAGTCCGTTGCGTAAATCCGCAACTTTACGATTGGCAACGTCGCGTAAAACCGGCACAAATAACCCTTGATCGGTATCAACCGCAACGCCGATATTTATCTTGTTCAGTAAAGTGCGCCCCACAGCGTGGCTGTCGTACCACGCGTTGAGTGATGTCTCGGCCTTACAACCGGCGATAATTGCACGAATCAGACGGATACTGATGTCTTGTTTGACATTCCAGCGAGCGATATCAGCATCGTCGATGAGTGTTACAGGCACGACCTGACTGTGTGCTTGGCTCATTGCCAAGGCCATGGCACGCCGGACTCCGCGTAGGGGCACCATTTCTCCTGCGTCGGAGAGCGATTTTGATGCTCTATGGACATCTTCTACGGTAATGGTCCCATTTTTTCCGCTGGGTGCTACGATCGCTAAATCTACATTCAGGCGGGTTGCCAAGGCGCGCACGGCCGGGGTGGCCTTGACGCCCACTCCAGTTGGACGACCCAGCGCAATGGGGGCTTCTTTTATGATGCTATCTCCAACCTCGACTTTGCCGACTACCGTCCCGGTCTCGGCCTTGTTCGATTCAGGGCTGGCAAATTCAACCAAAGGATCGTCGATATGAAGAATATCCCCGGCACGACCATAAAGTTTTACAATTTCGCCGTCCCAGGGACTAGGCAAATCAACGATAGCCTTTGCGGTTTCCACGGATACCAAAATTTGATCTTGCGTGACTGAGTCACCGACTTCAACCTGCCACTCGACAATTTCAGCTTCCTGCAGTCCTTCTCCCAGATCGGGCAGCTTGAAATACTTCATCAGTTTTCCATGCTTCGTGTCGCCGCAGCTACAATGCGCTCGGTGCTCGGCATGTATTCATTCTCAAGCTGGAACAGCGGCATGATAGTGTCGTAGCCGGTTACGCGCTCGACCGGAGCCAACAAACTCATGAGGCCTTTTTCCGCAAGTTGGGCAGCAATTTCGGCACCCACACCACAAGTTCGTGCAGCTTCATGAATGATCACGCAACGCCCGGTTTTCTCGACTGAATCCAATATGGTTGTCATATCCAGCGGTTTGATGGTTGCCACGTCGATGATTTCGGCGCTTATTCCTTGAGTTTGCAGTTCCTCAGCGGCGGCTTCGGTTTCATGAATCATGGCGCCCCAAGAAACTAAGGTAACGTCGCTGCCGTCGCGGAGCACAAAGCAAGTATCCAAGGGTAATGCTTCTCCGCACTCATAGATTTCCTGCTTCATCAGCCGGTAAACTCGTTTCGGTTCCAGAAACACCACCGGATCCGGATCGCGAATCGATGCCAGCAGTAAGCCGTATGCTCTAGAGGGCGAAGACGGTATGACGACGCGAATTCCCGGTATATGCGCGAAAATGGCCTCGGTACTTTCGGAATGGTGTTCGGGCGCATGTATCCCACCACCGTAGGGTGCTCTGAGTACCATCGGGCAACTCAAGCGGCCCCGGGTTCTGTTACGTAGGCGGGCGGCATGATTCAATATCTGATCAATAGTTGAATAAGCAAAACCTAAAAACTGAATTTCCGCGACGGGTTTTAAATCTTCAGCCGCCATACCTATCGACATGCCGGCAATTAAGGTCTCCGATAATGGCGTATCCAATACGCGCGTGGAGCCGAATTTTTCCTGCAATCCGGCAGTTGCACGAAACACACCACCATTGACACCCACGTCTTCGCCCAGAACAACCACACTGGGATCAGCGGCCAGTTCGTAGTCCAGCCCCATATTGACGGCTTCTACCATCGATACGGCGTTCATAGCGTCCTCCTTTTCACCGAATCTCGTTGGGACAACAACGCATCGGGTAGGGTTTCGTACAAATAATCGAACATGCTAGCAGGCGGTTGCGGTGGTGTAGCCAGATAATCTTTAACCGCATTTTCTACCTCGTCGCCAATGGTTTTTAGCAACTTATTTTCGTCCGCTTCCGTCCAGTATTTATTTTCT
>CAZVFR010000022.1:0-20765 GCA_964626505.1 uncultured Methylococcaceae bacterium | reverse complement strand
GGTGTCTGGTGCACTGTTATAGTTTTTCTAACGACTTGCGGAGATTGGTTGGAATTGAGATTACTCAGTAAATTTAAAAAATACTGGTAACCACTTAGATTGCCTCTGATAAGAAATGCAGACTAGGACTCAGAATTAATAAACTCCAGCCACTGACGACCAATCTTACGGGTATTTTTATAATTTTGTGCCTTATTGAAAGCCCGTACGGCTTTTTGGGTTAGATGTAGTTCATAGCAACTCACACCAAACAATATCTGTGCATTTCCGGGGTCTTTGAGGCCGCCTTTTTCGAATGCTTTGAGTAAGGCTGCGCGCGCGTTTTTCCATTTTCCCTGCTCGATAAAGAGACGTCCCAAACGATAAAAATATTCGCCACTAGGATGTAGTGCTGCGGCCTTTTTTAAAGCCGCGACGGCTTTGTCGTATTCACGCGCATCGGTCCAAGCATTGGCTGACTGTTCCCAATTCTTGGAAGAATTTTGCAAGCGCCCCGTGTTTATCTCCTTTTCAATGAGCTCGGCAGCTCTGTACGGTGTATTTTGCAATAACATCATATTGGCAAGATTTAAAATATCCGCGGGTGTACTCACAAAACCTTCACGATACGCCAATTCATTTACTGCCAGCGCTTTCTTATAATCGTTCAGCTGTTGGTGCAGGCCAATCAATTGAAACCAATAGTCCTTGTTGGTTGGGAACCGGGCGATCATTTTTTTAAGAACAGGCACAGCACCCGAGTAATCATCAGATTCATAATGCATCGCCAATAGCAGCTTATACCAGGACTCTTTCGGCTTTTTCGCTAGCTTAACCGCCTTATTCATATAAGGAATAGCCTTTTTGTACTGCTTCAATTGGGCGTAGGAGTTCGCCAAAGTAAAATACTGTTCGCTGGTCGGTGACTTAGCCCGGTCTATGCCAGCCTGCAATAGGGCAATGGCCTTTTTGTATTGACCGCCGGCGACATACAATTCACCCAAATTTACTTGGGCTTGCGCCTTTTGGTCTAACGGCAAGGCGCCTGTCGCTAGTGATTTTTCTAACGCACCCGCAGCTTTTTTAAACTTTCCTTGGCGTAAATAGACTGCTGCCATGGACCGCATTATCACAGCCTGTGCGTAACTTTTCTCCGCCGTCTCCGGCAGTAGAGTATTCAAGTTTTGCAAGGCTTTGCTGTAGGCTGATTTCTCAAGCAAAGCGTCAATTCGTTGCAATTGCTTATACACCGCCGGCGAAACTGTTACGGGTATGTCGTCTGACGTAGCGGATAAAACAATCGAATAAACAACGAGAACCAAAACCACGACAAATCTCAGAATCCCAAAATGATACATGCTATCTTGTAACTACTCAGTAATCTTGAAAATACCCGTAACTAGTCAGGTTACGCTATTTATTCATTTTAAATTCAAGTATCTGTAAGGCCCGCTGCTCAACCGGATGACCGGTAATAAGCTTGGGTTTGAATTTCCATTTGGCAATCGCGCGTAGCGCCGCTCTATTGAAAACGGTACTTGGATAAGATTCGACGATGTCCGCATCTTTGACGGTTCCGAGTGTTGTAATGGTAAATTCAACCTTTACCCAGCCTTCTATCCGCCGCTGGGCTGCTCGCATCGGATAGCGCGGGGGAACCCGAAAAATTGGTACTAAATTCGAACTGATTTCACCGCTAAATCCACCCATTTGCAAGCCGCGAATCAACGAACCATTAATCCTTGCACTTTGAGTCGGAAAATCCAAATTCGGTATGTCAATATGCGGAGTCGTGGTATCCACACGTTGGCGTTGCGCGGATTTCATTTTTGGTGGAGGTGGCCGTTTTTCGGGTGGTTTCCTTTCAGGTAGGTCGCGCTCCCGGGTTTTCAAGGTTGTATCACGCTTTAGCCTCACAAACTCGACCATTTTCATGTCGTCAGTGGGTTGCAATCCGTTTTGTGAATTTAAAACCATTGTTTGCATCAACCAGAACAAAAACAGAGTAATCAACATGCCCAGCAAAAATGCCGGGGCCACCCGCTGATTCACTTCGACTCTGTTTCAGCTGCAATCGATGCGTTATAAACACCAGCCAAACGCACCTGATCCATCACTTCGACTAAATAATGGATACTAGCGTCCCTATCCCCAGCGATTATGACGGATCCCAGTGGGTTTTCAGCATGCAGCCGAGCAACGTTCGCGCGAACTGCACGTATATCCACCGCACGTTTATCAATCCAAACCTCACCGTTGGCCTTGATGGAAATAATAATGTTTCCTCGCTCTTTACGCTCGGCGGTTTTAGCCGTAGGCCGATTCACGTCTATTCCCGATTCTTTTACGAAAGAAGTCGTTACAATGAAAAAAATCAACATGATGAATACAATATCCAACATTGGAGTCAAATTGATTTCTGACTCCTGCTCTGCGTTTAGCCTGTTTCTACGTCGCCGCATCTTAAATCTCCGCTATTCGTAGGTCAGCAAGTCGGATAAATGCCGGGATTCTTCCTCGACCTGATCTTCGATCCGTTTGCTGAAATACAGACACGAAATCGCAACGACCATACCCGCCATTGTTGTGACTGTAGCTTCCGAAACACCATTGGCCATGGCGCGTGCATTACCCGTACCGAGCACAGCCATAACATCGAAAGTTTCTATCATTCCCGTGACGGTACCCAGTAACCCCAGCAAGGGGCACAATGTAATTAATGTTTTGATAATTATTACGGTTTTACCCAATTCCATCTTAGCTTGGGCGATGTAATATGCTCGAATACTGTGTGACTGCCACGACTGTTTGTCTGCCCTGGTTTTCCAATCCGTAATCCATTGCCGGCGCAAATGTGGATAGGTGAGACGTATAAACAAAAATCGTTCTACAATCAAAGTCCACAACAGAATAGACAGCAGCATGATAAGCCACAAGACGGTTCCACCCGCATCTATCAACGTATCAATGAACGACAACATTCCACTGTCCATCACTTGAGTCTTTCAAACATCTGACAGATCAATCCGGAACTCTGTTCATCCAGAATCTGGGTCAATTGCTTGCTGCGCGTAGTTATCAAGCTGTGCATAAATAACAGTGGAATCGCGACAGTCAAGCCCAGCATCGTTGTAACCAAAGCCTGCGATATGCCACCTGCCATCAATTTGGGGTCACCGGTGCCGAATAAACTAATCGACTGAAAGGTTTCGATCATACCGGTAACGGTTCCCAGTAAGCCAAGCAGTGGCGCAACCGCAGCCAACAATTTGATCAGCGACTGACCTCTCTCTAGTGCGGGAATTTCACGGATTACCGCCTCGTCGATGAGCAATTCGTAGGACTCTATATCATTCACATTGCTACCCCTGGATATGGCCATTACACGCCCCAAGGGATTAGCCTCATCAACCTTGTCCAAGTTATCCAACTGAGCGTTAACCTGTGTTCCGACTTTTATCAAATCGACCATGCGAACGATTACAATAACCAAGCCGACAACGCCTAGCAGTAATATTATGTAGCCTATAATACCCCCTTGATCGATCCGCTCCATGACGCTAGGCGCACGAACCAACATGCTAAGAATCACTCCGCCTGTGGGGTCAATTCCAGCCGCTGCCCATCCCGAATCGATTTCTCCCAAGGACTCGGCTAAATCCAGGTATCGACTGGCCGGTTGACGCGGAAACTCGACCATTTCGCCGGTTTCGGATAGGTATTTCAGGTACAGTCCATCCGCAAATATATTAAACGGACCGACTCGAACAACTTCAGTCTCTCTAGGTTGGCCGGGTGCCGACACGACTTTGGTGGAAAACTTAACCACTTTGCCCTGTTCGGTCATTTCTTGCTGTAGTAGATACCAAAACTGCTCGAGCTGACTGATAGATGGAATTCTCTGACTGGTTGCCAACGCTTCCAAAGCTTCGGCACGATTGGGAAACTGCGCGGAAGTAATTGAATTTTCGAATGTCGCGCGCGTATCCCCAGCCACCTGACGAACAACGCCAAACAATTCGCCCAGTTCTCCGGATGTTTCTTTAAGTTCGGATTCCAAAGCGTCCAGAGCCGTCTCGTTGGCCTCAAAAGTCGCCTTCAAATTGGCACTTCTGTTTTCCTGGGCACGCAACGTAGCGCGAGAATTATCGAGCAGATGCTTTTGCTCACTGCGCTCGGCCAAAAATCGACTTTCTCGTTCCTGGTTTATTTTTCCTTCCGTACTTTGGGACTGCTTTAACTTCTTCAACAGTTTATCCAAATCTATATGATCCGCAGCCACCTGTCCAAAGGGAATCAAACAAAGCAATATCCAAATCAGTCGTTTCATTTGACCGCCTCCGGAGCTGGAATCGGCAGCGTTAATAGATTGGGCGCAGCTTCCTTCCTGGCTATTCGCAAACCATCGCGTATCGCTTTAGTGTATTCATCGGATATATCGTCCCAGGATTTCGTCGCTTGATTCCAAATCCCGGTTTCGCCGCCATCCAGCGATTGATAGAACAATGCCACACGTCCCAAGCGTAGAAAGTCTACCGGTCGTTCCTGATTTTCAACTACCAAACCTGCTCTATACGCTTCTATTGTACGTCCGTAATCACTTTCGATCTGATAAGTCTCGAGAACCTGACGAAATTTTTCCGCGGTAGTAATATCCGCACGAACCATTAAAGCGTTCAATCTCGTTAATCTGGCTTGCCGTTCATCCGGCAAGAACGGTAGATCAAAACCTACGAATGCATCCAGATATTCCAGCATGCGCAGCATCAACGGCACAATTTCCCGCTGGGTAACATCGATCTCCAGCAATTGCTGTTCTAATGAAACCTTTTCCTGCGCCTGCGACTCAACCAGCTTGGCTAAATGATCGTTGTACTGCTTTAACGTTTTAGCTTCTCTGATATTCTGGCGATATTCATCAAGCATTCTGCGCGTTTCATCGCTCAATTGATCTATTTTATTCTGCGACTGGGTGGCTTTGGCGTTGTCCTTGACTCGCGTCTGGATTACATCGGTGAGTGGATCAGCCGCAATTTGAAATTCAACTACGGTCAGCATGATCAAACACACCATCACCGGTGTGCGACGAAAAAAAGAAAAATAATTTTTCATAAAAGATTCTAATAAAAAACCGGTAAATTCACATAGCCAACATGAAATATCGAGGAAATTCTTCAAGATAACCGTACAAAATGGCCAAGACTTTATCACATACGCATCGACAAACAAGTAGTGTAGCGTTTAGGTACAGGGCAGGCGAATAAGAGATTCATGAGGCGGGAGATTTAAGTCTGATTAAAGCCGCATCGTTGACGTGCGCGCTTCAACAGTGCCCTGGGTGACGACAATCACCGAAAATTGCTGCGGTTTTAGCGTGAGTGTTTCCACAGTCAGTAGTTTAGCGTGCGCTGGCTTGCGTTTAGCTACCGGTTTGTTGAAAAAAATTACTGCCGCGATCAAACAGGCCAGTGTTAACACGGCCAGTGGCATAAATCGGGACAAATCTTTCATTACAATACTGGCCCTCCCAAAGCCAAATAGAGATTCACTCTATTTTGCAAACGTTGTTTACGAATATCGAGTAAATTGGTCTCCGAATTAAACGCGCGGCGTTGAGCTTCAAGTAATAAGATTATATTGGCCAGACCACTGATGTAATCCGTTTCCGCCAGTTTTTCGGCCTGCTGGGATTCTGTTACTTCGGCAATCAACAAATGCTCTTGTTCAATTAACCATTGTTCGGCGGCCATGGTGGTTTCGACTTCCCTGAACGCCTGTAACATCACCTGGCTATAGTCAGCGGCCGCTTGCCGCATCCGAGCTTCCGCTTGATTGCGTTCAGCAAATAACTAAGTACCGTGAAACAACGGTTGAGTCAGATTGCTGGCGATATTCCAGATCAGAAATTCGGGATCAAAGATTTCATTGAGTTTCCTGGCGCTGGTACCACCGTTACCACTGAATTGTATGGTCGGGAGCATGTTTTTACGGGCTTTGAGCAACCGCTGGTCGGACGCAAAAAAACGTTCGCTAGCAGCCGTGACATCAGGACGACGTTCCAGCAAACTGGAAGGCAAGCTGTGGGGTAGTGTTTCACTCATAATCGGCAACTGTTGCGCAAATATAAATTTGCCCGCGGGATAGCGACCCAGTGAAAATTCCAACGTCCGGCTGACTTCGTCCTTTAATCTTAAAAAACCCTGTTCCCGACCGCGGGCGTTAATCCAACTGGTTCGGGCCAGGCGCACGTCCAGTGCTTGATAGATACCGCGATCATAACCCTGCTCGATAATATCCAGCGCATTTTTAAAACTTGTAATGGTTTTACGGACTAGTTCCACCTGCTGACCCGCAACAATGCCGTCTATCCAAGTTTTAGTAATGTTGGCGGCCAACGACAATCTAGCCGCTTGTAAATTGGACTCGGCGGCAGCATGATCGTGCATTGCCGCTTCCAGTTCGTTGCCGAGTTTGTACCACAAATCAATTTCCCAAAGAAAACCCAAAGAAAATCCAAATGCGGTAGTGCGAGGAGAAGTTATCGAGAATCCGTTGATATTACTGCGCTGATTCCGATTGCCGCTGATACCTGCATCGATTTGCGGTAACAGTACTGAACCCGAAATCCAGGTTTGTTCTTCAGCAACGCTCACACTAGCAATTAGTGACTGTATGCTTGGATTGCGTTTATAAGCTTCCTCAATCAGTTGATTGAGTTTAGGATCCGCGAATTCCTGGGTCCACGGCTGCACCGGCCGTTGTTCCCGACTGGTTGCTGCTGCCCATTGTTTCGGGATATTTACAGATTTCGGGGGCGCTTCCGCTGCAGTAAAATAGCTGCACCCCGACAAAATCAATGTCAGCCCTAAAAACCAGGCATAGATCGGGCACTGGTTGCCTTGTTTTGACTTGGGCCGTCTATTGTTGATTTTGAAAGTATATACTTTTCGGGTTTGAGAATGCATCGTTTAGAGTGCGCGGAAGGTATCTTACTGAAACTCATGCCAGCTTGTGTTGGCGGAATTTTGCAAAAAGACCAGATAAATCTTCAAGAATCATAAAATTGATTGGAATCAGCAATAATGTGATAAAGGTTCCGAACAATACACCGAAACCCAATGATACTGCCATAGGAATGAGAAATTGGGCCTGAATATTTTGCTCAAACATCAGCGGCAGCAGGCCAGCGAAGGTCGTCAGTGAGGTTAGAATAATAGGCCTGAAACGCGCAGAACCAGCATGGGTTACGGCGTTGAGTAAGCTACCGCCAGTCTGTTTGCAACGATTGGTAAAATCAACGAGTACCAGGCTATCATTGACGACAACACCTGTCAGCGCGATCATGCCAAGAAAACTGTTAATGGTCAGGTTGATGTCCATGATCAAGTGGCCGAGGACTGTACCTAACAATCCGAATGGGATCGCCGACATAATAATAAGTGGTTGCCAATATGATCGGAGCGGAATTGCCAGCATTGCGTACATACCGATAACAACCAGTAACGCGCCAGATAACGCGCTGGCGATGGATTCGGATTGTTCTTTGGCCTCACCCTCGAATGAGTACTGCACTCCAGGATAATTACTGACAATATCATCCAACCATGTCCTTAGTTCGCGTTTCACGCGTTCAAGCTGTACTTTCTTTTTGTCTACATCGGCTCTAACATTGAGCTTGCGGAAACGATCAGTACGGAGGATGACCGCGGCACTGCGGCCCATAGAAACCTCAGCGACATCAGTAAACGGTACATCCATACCGGCGGGTGTGCGAATACGCATCTTCTTCAAATTGTCCAGCGATTGGCGATCCGCAGCCGGATAACGCACAATGATGCGAACGTCGCCACGTCCACGCTGTATACGCTGAGCTTCGCGACCCAGAAACGCCTGTTGTACCTGACGGGCAAGGTCATCCAGGGTGATGGCCAATAATTCTGCTTCGGGTTTGATACTCAGTTGTATTTCTTCTTTGCCTTCTTCGAAATTATCAACAATATCAAAAACTCCTGGGAAACCAGCTAGATAGGTTTTAGTCTGTTCCGCTATTTCGGTTAAAACCTTGAAATCATGGCCCTTCAGTTCGATATCCAACGGCATACCACCAAATCGGTGATGGCCGGCGAAATTGACTTTTTCGGTACCGGGAATTGCGCCGCTCATCTGCCGCCATTCTAGGGCGAGATCGCTACCGCCCAGTTTCAATGATTGTATTTCCGGCGGCACGATCTGGAACATCACACGGCCGATATGCGATTGGGGTTTGTCGCTACCGCCGGTGTTGCCGACAATCGCCACGGGAATGCCAACAGCAACTCAAAGCGCTATCGATAACCGTAAAAACATCGTTAACACAATAAAAATCAACACGATGCTTTGTGCAGCGCTTTTCAGTAAAGTAGCCAAACGGAGTTTGATCGATTTGGCTCGATCCCGCCAATAGAAAAGTTCTACCCCCGGCGGCATTCGGCTTTGGGCCTCGACAATATAATCCCTAACAGCTTGCGAGATCGCAATAACACTTTGCATGCCGACCCGATATACTTCGATTTTGATACTGCGCTTTTGATTAAAAAAAGACGTCAATGGTTCCTCCTCAAAACCATCGTTAATTGTCGCGATATCGCCCAAATTCAGTCGGCTGCCATCTTCCCTGGGACGTAAAAAAATACTTTCAAAATCTTGTTTGACATAAGCCTGACCCTTGGTCCGCAGCAAGATTTCACCACCCGAGGTTTTCACGACCCCAGCCGGCATATTTAGCGAAGAATGGTTAATAGCCACGACGATGTCATCCAACGTCAGGCCATAACGTTGCAGGTCTCGTTCCGAAATTTCGACAGCAATTTCGTAAGGCCGGACCGATGTCAATTGAACCTGCGAGACATCGGGTAGGCCGGCGATATCGTCGCGCACCCATTCCGCGACTTTACGCAATTCTTGTTCCGGCATATCCGCCGCAACGATTACGCTAATCACTTCAAATTGTCTTTCCGCGACCGCGATTACGGGCTCCTCGCTGTCTTCGGGAAATGTTGTTATCGTATCAACACGCGCTTTAATGTCATCGGCCAATTCCCGGGGATCATGGTTTTCCCTAACTTCAATAGAAACCGCACCACTCCCTTCGGTTGATTCAGAACTCATGGACTTAATACCGGTGAGATCCTGTATTGCTTCCTCGACCCGGACGACTATACTTTGCTCGATTTCGGCGGGTGTTGCGCCCCGATAACTAACGTTGACGGTAACAATATCTAATTGTGATGGCGGATGAGCTTCAATGATGAGCTTATCCAGTGACGAGATTCCCCATAGCAAGATCGCTATCATAAGCAAATTGGCGGCAATGCTATTATGGGTAAACCAGCCGATTAGACTATTCAATTTTCTTTATCTTATATTTTTAAAACTGTTATCTTTACCACAATAACAGCAGGTGCAAATTGTTTGCACGGACTTAGAGTGCATCTCGCTGTTATCAGTTAGCAAACCAGAAATTGTCCTTTGATTATGTTGAACCAGACAATCTCTTTATAAATAATCGGGCCGGAATTTTTTTCGAGCGTATCGCTGATTTTGTCAACTGATTACAGTATGAGTTCGGATCTAGCCGATATCAATAACAATGGCCAATGCCCAACGTGTCGCCGCCGCTGATTACGATCAGGATGGGCGCCAGCGTAAGCCATATTCCTAGCAACAATTACACCCTAGGCAACACGACTCA
This sequence comes from uncultured Methylococcaceae bacterium, assembly GCA_964626505.1. GTDB lineage: Bacteria > Pseudomonadota > Gammaproteobacteria > Methylococcales > UBA1147 > CAZUGA01. The sequence goes on along the minus strand of CAZVFR010000022.1, from coordinate 11,056 downwards.
AAAAGCGTTAAAATAAAGGGTCCAATAGGTAGACATCGACTTGCGACTGGCGATAGAAAATTACGAATATGAGCACAAATAACAATATCACGGCGATGAAACATATACTCTGTACCGAAGACCTTCGAATTTCAGATATTAAAGAGGTTATTTCGCCGGAAAAAGTTCATCTCGAACTCCCCATTACCGAAGCCTCAGCGCGAACAACTTTTGAGGGCCGACAGCAAATTCAAAATATTCTTTCGGGACAAGATGATCGTCTGTTGGTTGTTGTGGGGCCCTGCTCCATTCACGACCCGATCGCCGCACGCGAATATGCCGAACGGTTGTTTGATATCCGCCAAAAGCTACAGGATAAGCTGCTGATCGTGATGCGCGTTTATTTCGAGAAGCCTAGAACAATTGTAGGTTGGAAAGGCTTAATAAATGACCCGGACCTGGACGAAAGTTTCAATATCAACAAAGGGTTGCACTTAGCTCGTAAATTACTGATCGATATCAATACGATGGGGCTACCGGCCGGTACCGAATATCTGGACTTAATTACGCCGCAATACGTTTCAGACTTGATCAGTTGGGGCGCGATTGGAGCACGCACAACAGAAAGTCAGGTGCATCGAGAATTGGCATCGGGCCTATCATGTCCAGTGGGATTCAAAAACGCTACGGATGGAACGGTGGGCGTCGCCGTCGATGCAATACGATCCGCTCAAAAACCGCACCATTTTCTGTCATTGACCAAAGTTGGGCATTCCGCGATTTTTGCCACACGCGGTAACGAAGATTGTCATCTGATCCTGCGCGGTGGACAATTACCAAACTATAATGCAGAAAGCGTTCAACAAGCATCTGATGCTTTAAAAGCGGCGGGGTTGCCGGCAGTTATCATGGTGGATTTCAGTCATGCGAATAGTTGTAAGCAACACGAAAAACAGCTGGAGGTCAGCCTCGATATCGCCAAGCAATTGACCGCGGGCAACACCAATATAATTGGAGTCATGATCGAAAGTCATTTGTTAGCAGGCAATCAAAAAGTTATCCCAGGAGAAGAACTGACCTACGGACAAAGTATTACCGATGCGTGTATAGACTGGATTGACACGGTGAGCATATTAAATCAACTTGCCGACGCGATGGCTAACCGTCGTACAATCACAAGACCTTGAACTGGCAGATATTTCATTCTGAGTCGATCTAAACCCGTATTTCTTACCGAAGGAAAGATAATCACGCAGGGACTTGTATTTACAAGGAATTTTCTGGCCGAGCGGAATACGGGCTCGAATACATACCCTTTACCAATCCAACTTTGGATCCCTTATGAACGTTATTCTAAACGGTGAAACACATGCGATACCCGCCAATAGCACCGTAGCCCAGCTCATAGAAGACCTAAACCTTGCAAATAAACGCATTGCCATAGAATTAAACCGTGAGATACTTCCACGCGGCAAGTTCGATAATCACATCCTTAATTCCGGTGACAAAGTTGAAATCGTGCGCGCAATCGGTGGAGGCCAAAACTCTGATCCGTTAATTGTTGGTGACAAGACCTTTAATTCCCGCCTCCTTGTCGGTACCGGTAAATACGCCAGCTTGGACGAAACTCGGCAATCGATCGAGGCCAGCGGTACAGAAATAGTTACGGTAGCGGTCCGCAGAACCAACATCGGACAAAATCCCGACGAGGAGAATTTACTCGACGTAATTTCTCCGGAAAAATACACCATACTTCCTAATACCGCAGGTTGTTTTAATGCGACGGATGCAATCAGAACCTGTCGACTAGCCAGAGAATTACTCAATGGCCAGTCACTCGTTAAACTGGAAGTATTGGCCGACGAAAAAACGCTTTTTCCTGACGTGGTTCAAACTATAGAGGCCAGCAAGATTTTGATCGATGATGGCTTCGATGTAATGGTATACACCAATGACGACCCTATCGTTGCCAAAGAATTGGAACATGCCGGTTGTGTTGCTGTAATGCCACTGGCCGCACCAATCGGCTCGGGACTTGGTATTTGCAATCCGTACAATCTTCTAACGATAATCGAAAACGCGAAGGTTCCAATTATTGTCGACGCAGGCGTTGGAACCGCATCCGATGCCGCGGTTGCAATGGAATTGGGATGTGACGGAGTGCTTATGAATACCGCGATTGCCGCGGCACAAAAGCCGATTTTGATGGCATCCGCAATGAAAAAAGCCATCGAAGCCGGCCGCGAAGCTTTTCGTGCCGGACGCATACCCCGAAAACGTTTCGCTTCCGCATCTTCACCCATCGACGGCATATTTCTATAGCATAGGGCCTGTAGATCACAACGACATAAAGGCAAATGCGCTCAGCTATCCTTGCTTAGTTCTACCTGAATAGCACCTCCTCAAGTGACGACAGCTAACGAAAACATCCATATCCGCAGTTTTTCCCGGCGTCAGGGACGTATTACTCCAGCACAACGAAATGCTCTGGATACACTGTGGAATACCTTTGGTTTAGACGAAAACGTTCAATTATCTGCCCACAACATCTTCGCAAACAATGGCCCATTAATCATTGATATAGGCTTTGGGAATGGAAACAACCTCACCGAGACGGCGGAACTGTATCCGGAGAATAACTACGTCGGCATCGAGGTACACCGACCGGGTGTGGGATGTCTGCTCGCACAATTACAGCAGCGAAACTTAGAAAATGTGCGGGTATACTGTGCTGATGCTATAGTGATATTGAAACGAAACATTCCCGATGCATGCATTGACCGCGTGCAATTATTTTTCCCTGATCCGTGGCCGAAAAAACGACACCACAAGCGACGCTTGGTAACACCTGATTTTGCCGCGCTTATCGCTCGAAAACTACGCCCTGGGGGACATTTTCACGCTGTCACCGATTGGGAAAACTACGCCGAGTATATGTTAAATGCACTTAACACGTGCGCACAGCTAAAAAATTGTGCGGGCAATGCAAAATTTATCGATAGCCCCCCCAAACGTGGTTTGACCAAATTCGAGAAGCGAGGAATATACTTAGGGCATACGATCCGGGACCTGATCTTCGAACGAGTCTAGTCCGCATTCCTCACCAGAGGGCAAGATGATCGCGCAGGAATTTGTTCTCACAAGGGGTTTTCTGACCGAGCGGAATAAGGATAGTCTTTCCGAGAGAAGAAATTCCTTGTAAGAACAAACGCGTAAGAAATCCGGGCTAAGTGGAAGCTACCGCCTGTTTGAACGGCAAATCATCAATTAGTTCGTTATCTGCATCATCCATAACATCCAGTTGCATCGCATCGCGTATTTCGATTAATTCGTCATACTGTTCATTCAGCGGTGCCAGTTCAGCTTCCAATTTCGCAATATTACTCTCCAATGACTCTTTGGAAGAATTAATTTTGCGCAGCATATCGAGACGATTCTCGATCGATTTCTTATGATCTTTGATTTGTCGCAATAACGGACTCAGAACTACTGCACACCAGGTTGACGCTTCTTTGTGCGCGCTGTTAAAAACATCCTGTGACTGCGCAATTATCGATGAGTACAGCTTTTGCACGACCAGACCTTGCTCCATCAATGTCGAAGACGCACTGTTTCTGAACGCTTCGCCTTCATCGAATAGTCGCTGTAGCTCAATTTGATATTTTTTTACCGAAAACATCTGCGGTTCGACAGTTTCAAAGCCGTATTCTTCCTGAAATTTCTTATAAATAGCCTTGACTAATCTGCGGGTTTCCTGAGTCGTGTCTACGGCGTCATCGAAGAAATCCCCCAACTCTTGAAATACACTCTTCATGGAATTTTTCATGCCGAACGTTGTCAAGCTTCCTGCCATTTGTTGTTTGGTTCGCCTGACGATTTCATTCGCTTTTGCTGGAGCTAAAGCCTCGACCAGTAAACGCGCCTGTACGGAGAATACACGACGGCTCGCCTGAAAGTTCTCTACGTTGGTGAGATAACGACTTTGGTCGTCCCGCGCTTCGGTCATCAATTGCAGGGTCATTTCTCTATTTTCTCCACCCACTTGACTCATCTTATCAACTTGATCGCACAAATCCGCGATTCGACTCGAAACTGTTCTCGTGGACTCCTCAACCATGCGTCCAATCCCTTTGGATACAGAATGGGTTAGAAGCGCCTGACGTTCGCTGAGCACCTGTTCCGAAAGGTAACGCTCTAAAGGTTCCAAGCGACTTTTGTTGAATAATGCATCGTCCGACTTGACCTTGGCCAACAACGCCTGCTTGGCTGACACTGGAAAAATTACCTTTGGGTCCACCTCAAGGATCGACGCTGTGGCCTTAATTTGGGACTGAATCGATTTCTCAACGCCTTCATCGCCGGCAAGATCGTCCCACAAAGCGTCGATTTTGTTCATAACGACGGCCAATCCGGATTTGTGGCCTTGCCTTGTGCCACGCACGTGGTTACGCCACATATCCAAGTCGCTTTTGGTCACCCCAGTATCGGCAGCCAAAACAAAAATCACGGCCTGTGCGCTGGGTAACATATTTAGAGTCAATTCCGGCTCGGTTCCCAAAGCATTCAGGCCCGGAGTATCTAAGATAACCAAGCCTTCCTTAAGCAAGGGATGTGGGAAACTGATCAAAGCATGACGCCAACAAGGAATCTCCACGGTTTCCGGCGCCTCGGTTTCCCCTGCATTCATCTCCTCATGGTATAAGCCCAAACGCTTTGCGTCCTCCAAACTTACCCGCTTGACAGCGATAAGTTCTTGAAAGGCTTCCTGCATTTGCATGGGGGAGTCGGGATCGAGGTCGATTTGCATCCAACTTCTGGGACGATCCTTATATTCAGCGATCGACAGTTCCTCTAGGCGACTTTCAATTGACAACAATCGGATATAACTGCCACCGTCGGCGTCATAAAGAATTTCCGTTGGACACATCGTGGTGCGGCCCGGTGTAGACGGCAATAATCGTATACCGGTCTCGGAAAAAAACATGGCGTTGATCAACTCAGTTTTACCCCGAGAAAATTCCGCTGCGAACGCCAATGTAATTTTGTCCGATCTCAAGCCGGACAATATATTCAATATGGTTTCACTAACCGCGGGCTCACTAAGCTGATACCGATTCAACCAAGCCTGATATTTTTCAATGGCATGAGCTTTTTCTTCTCGCCATTGCGCATAGACCTTTAACTGTTCTTTAAATTGTGTATTTGACATGTCTAAACTTAACCTGGCTCCATAGACGGATTTATGACTCTAAAAACGATCTATAGAAAGTTTAGACGAAATACCGGATCCGTCTAATTTTTGTACTAATACTACAACGGACATTGGAGAAACGATTCGGCACGTACTTTGAATCGATTCAACGGACAGATATCAGACAAGAAAATATTATCAAGTTGACTTATAAATACTAATAGTAACAATATCTTGAATGCTAGAAACAAAGCCTATTTTCAGTTCACTATTGGCCAGCCAGCATTTAGCACAGCGCGCTGAATAGGCTAATCAACCCACAACGGAGATAGCCTGTATCAGCGGTGGGAATAAGAGCATCTTTATCAATTGAAATCCGACCAAAACCACCAACGGTGACAAATCGATTCCTCCAATCGGAGGAATCACGTTACGAACAACGCGCAATACGGGTTCAGTTAGATTATAAACAAGGGAAACAGCGGGATTATAAGTACCGGGATTTACCCAACTGATAATCACCTGAATTAAGATTGCGAACACAAAAACGTTAATCAGCAACTTTAACAGTTCAACCAAAGCCCACAAAAACAACGCTGCGATTGGCGTCGTAGAGCCACTCATGGTAAATATAATAAACCCCGACAACATTTGTAATGCGAACATCAATACAATGGACGCAGTATCGATTCGACCAATCGACGGGATGAAGCGGCGTAACAATTTCAACGGTGGATGGGTGATTTTTACCAAAAACTGCGAAATCGGATTGTAAAAATCCGCGCTAGCCCATTGCAGAAGAAAGCGCAGCATGACGGCCAATATGTACAGGCTGAAAAAAGTCTCAACCAAAAAAATAACAGGGTTTGCATAATATGATGAACCCATCAGTCTCCTCCAAGCTCATTAGACAATTCAATCGAACGTGAATACGCGGCACGTACCGCATTTCCAACCAATTCGGCTAGATTTCCGGTCTCGAAAACCTCTATTGCGTGCTGCGTTGTGCCACCCGGAGAGGTAACCCGTTTACGCAATTCAGACGGCGCTCCTTCCACTTCCAACGCCAATTTAGCCGCACCAAAAGCAGTTTGCTCAACCAACAATCGTGCGGTCTGCGTATCCATTCCAAGCTCCAAAGCAGCTTGCTCCATTGTCTCCATCAACAGAAAAAAGTAAGCCGGGCCACTACCGGATAACGCTGTCACGGCATCCAGTGCGGATTCCCGGTCAACCCAGACCACCAATCCCACCGAACGCATAACCGATTCAGCAGTGTCCCGCTGTTCTGGACGTACCTGATCATTTGCATGCAGTGCGGTAGCTGCTGTACGAACCAGAGCAGGCGTATTCGGCATGCACCTGACAATAGCAACCTTTCCGCCCAACCAACGATCCAAATCGGCTTCACGTATACCCGCGGCGATCGACAAGACGATTGGATTGAATCGTTTGACACCCTCGCCAATCTTCTTAGCCACCGTGCGCATTACCTGGGGTTTCACTGCCAGCACCAGCACCTGCGAATGAGCAACTATTTCATTGTTATCGGAAGAGATGTTCAGGCCAAACTGACTGGCTAAACTACTCAATTTTTCTGTATCCAAATCCGACACCCAGAGTTGTTGAGCATCGTAGCCATCATCTATCAAACCGCTGATTAGAGCAGTGGCCATGTTACCACCACCTACAAACCCGATCGTCTGTTGTCTCATTTCAATTTACCCACTCAAGCGGATGGGCTATTCTACCTTAGTTGGCGCGCGCCGTGACAAATAACCTGGGGCAATTAGCGCTATTTCCCGCTACTCAAATAGCAATTTATTTTTAAACGTTTCTGAACAGCACTCGTGATCGAAACCCTCTACATTGAACAGGACATTGTCGACCATCCAAGATCCCGCGCAATCCGCGAGCGCTTTCCAAACGCCAGACAAATACTATGCGAACGTTATACCGAAGTATTCAATCCCAAAGCGCAGAACTTCCGGCTACAAAAACAACAGCCGGCAATGATCCTCGCAAAAAAGTTCAAGAACTTGATCCTGCAAGCACCTCAAGGCTATTCAATAGGCGCCGCGCATAATTACTACTTTTCGCATATGCTGAATTGCCTCTACGACTGCCGATACTGTTTTTTACAAGGTATGTTTCAATCTGCCCATTATGTCGTTTTTGTAAATTACGAAGATTTCCAGCACGAGATTCGAAAAATCTCAACCCGCTTGCCGGAAACAGAAATTCATTTTTTTTCGGGTTACGATTGCGACAGTTTGGCTTTGGAACCCATAACCCAATTTACCGATTCGTTCCTAGAAACGTTCAAAAAACTCCCAAACGCAACCTTGGAACTTAGAACGAAAAGCACGCAGATTCGCTCTCTACTGGATAGGTCAGCCATTCCAAATTGCATCGTCGCGTATAGTTTTACTCCCGAAGAGACCGCTAAAGCCTTAGAACACAAGGCGCCTCCTGTTAGCCGCCGGCTTGATGCGATGCGTAAACTTCAAGCCCATGGCTGGACCTTGGGCTTACGCTTCGATCCGATAATTTACCAGAACGACTACAAAGCCCAATATCGGTCGTTATTCGATACGATCTTCTCTTGCATAGATATCGCTTCGGTTCATTCAGTTAGCCTGGGTGGATTCCGCCTTCCCGAAAAATTTTCCCGGAAAATGCGAAAGCTTTATCCAAGTGAAAAACTGTTTGCGGGACCGCTCAGAACAATCAACGGCACAACCGCTTATGCAAATGAGTTGGAAGATGAAATGATTGAATTTTGCACCGGGGAATTGTTGAATTATATGCCACCATCCAAACTCTTCCGTTGCACAATTTGAAACGAACGATCCTAATTACTGGGGCCAGTTCCGGTATTGGCCATGCAACAACTTCCCGGTTACTCAAAGAGGGCCATTCTGTAATCGGTGTTGCAAGAAACATCGAGAACCTCGATTTTGACTCAGATAAATTCAGCGCTTTCGGATGCGATTTTTCGGACCTGAATTCTCTCCCTGAAGCACTATCCAGCATCCTGGCCAAATTTCCGGATATCGATGGCGCTGTATTTTGCGCGGGCCGAGGTCAATTCTCATCACTGGAAGAGTTCTCGTTATCGCAAATCAGGGAATTAATGGATTTAAACTTTACCAGCCAAGCCTATCTTTGCCATGCATTAATCCCTGGGTTCAAAAAACGCAAATTTGGTGATCTAATTTTCATGGGATCCGAAGCCGCACTCCAAGGATCTCGCAAAGGATCGATTTATTGCGCGAGCAAATTTGCAATCCGGGGTTTTACTCAAGCCTTACGTGAAGAATGCGCTACCAGCAACGTGCGGGTGACATTAATCAACGCCGGTATGGTCAAAACTGAATTTTTCAACAATCTGAAATTCACCCACGGTGATCACGAAAGCAATTTCATTTGTCCTACGGATATCGCGGAATTGATTGCAACCATTCTAAAACTCCGGCGTGGTACATTGATTGACGAAATCAACTTAAGCCCGTCGAACAAAGTTATTCGCTTTACGAGCTAAGCGGTATACAGACTGTATTTCCTAGGAAAGTATGTCTTTCGTGGAAACAAAAAATGGGTTCGTCATACTAATGAGAAATCCGGGCTAGCACTAATCAACCAACACGACTGGATTTTTAGATAGAATCTGTTACTTTTAACCGCGTTTTTATATAAATCATTACCCAGTCAGCAAAGAAATAATTTGAATCCGACCCGCTTTATCAAAGAACCAAGGCCATCCATCCAATGAAGTATTCCGCCAGAACTTGGTTTTTTCTTGGCTTTCTGGTTTGTGTGATACTGTTGTTAACAGCGGCATACTTTCAGTTCGTACGAAATCTAGAGCCCTGTCCGCTGTGTATATCGCAACGTGTTCTAGTATTGGCTGTCGCCTTGGTGCTGCTAGCGGCAACCACCCATAATCCGCCGTCTTTCGGTATCAAGATATACGCATTGCTTGGCTTGTTCGTCTCAAGCTTGGGTGCATTTGTTTCAGCGCGTCATATTTGGTTGCAGAACCTGCCTCCGAATGAGGTCCCGTCCTGTGGTCCGGGGCTTGAATATGTATTCAAACATTTTCCATTAAGTAAAACCTTCGAGTTACTACTGAGTGGAACCGGAGAATGTGCCGAGATTCTTTGGACCTTTCTTGGTCTCAGCATACCGGGCTGGACATTGATTGCATTTTTGCTGCTGGGTGCCACAAGCATTGCCCAATACTGGAATATTAAAAATTAATTGAAGCTCACAATATTATGTCCATAATTCACTGTCGACGCGTACTATCGTTAACGCTAACTGTTTACATTCTAATCGCATCTCCTCAAGCTTTCACCGAACAACGATTTTACAATCCCCTGGCTTCGGAACTCGTAAAAGCGCTGTCCGGACAGCATCGATCAGCGAGAAATGTCATGCGGGACAAATATAGACACCCGCTTGAAACCCTCCATTTTTTTGAATTGCAGCCCAATATGACGGTCGTCGAAATTTGGCCTGGTGCAGAAGGTTGGTATACAGAAATCCTAGCGCCGCTACTACGAAAAAATGGCAAGCTCTATGCTGCACATTTTTCTTCAAAATCGGAAATTCAGTTTTTCACGAAAAGTTTGACTGACTTCAAAAAAAAGTTGGCGACCCACCGACGAATATACAATCGCGTAAGGGTAACCACATTACAACCACCCGACGCACTTGAAATAGCGCCCGCGGAATCGGCCGACCGCGTACTAACATTCAGAAATGTACACAACTGGATGAAAAGCGGTGTTGAAAAGCATGTATTTAAGGCCATGTTTCGCGCGCTAAAACCTGGCGGTATCTTGGGCGTCGTTGAACACCGAGGCATTCCGGATAAGCCTCAGGATCCGGTAGCAGCTTCCGGCTACGTAACAGAAGCTTATGTTATAGCGCTTGCCGAAAAAACCGGTTTCGAAACCATTGGCCGTTCTGATATTAATGTAAACTCAAAGGACACCAAAAATCATCCGGAAGGTGTATGGACTTTGCCGCCAACACTACGACTTAAAGACATTGATAGAGAAAAATACCTGGCGATCGGCGAAAGTGACCGTATGACGCTTAAATTTCGTAAACCCATCATACAACTTGAAACATCCCCGAAGCAGGAATAGTTCGAGGCGCCTCGCCTGTACCGCTAATTTATTCGAGTACTTACAACCATTTCAAAGCACCTCGAACAGCAGCTTCCGTTTCTCCAAGTAATTCGCCTTTTTCACCGACCACAGCAATTATGCCGTGGGGTGAGGGCTTGATGTAGCCAACAAAACGCTCCTGAACAATCGCGAGTGACTTATCCAATGTTTTGGTTGGCAAAAACAAAAATGTTACGGGACCGCGCTTACCTTGGACAACCAAATGCAATCCAAAGGTATCGCCTATCGGGCAAAGTGTAACGTGCATTACTTTTCCAGGGGATTTCTTCAGGCTAACGCCAAACTCTTTCAGGGTCGTGTTTACAACCGCTTCCTGAACCGGAAAAATCGCGTTTAACGCTTGCGGTTCATGGAGAATATGTTCATACACGACCTGTTGCAGAGTGGCCGGCTGAAAAATCAAATCCGAACGGTACACCGAAGAAAAACCAATTCCCAATAAAAATGCGGCAGCTAAAGCAAAGCCGCCAAATATAAACCAGTTGGACTTACCCTTGGAGGAATATCCGGGAATTTCTTGCAGGGTCGCAGCCAAGCCCCGTGGCACTTCCACGCTCATACACGCAAGTAGTTTTCTATCCAGATCGCGCATAGACTCCGCAAACTTCGCGCAATCAGGGCAATCATCAGAATGCGATGCTAATTCGGGATCCAAATCTCGCGGGCCTGCGGTAAATGCTATTTT
>CAZVFR010000021.1:12679-20775 GCA_964626505.1 uncultured Methylococcaceae bacterium | reverse complement strand
CCCAGTAGTTTCAACAGGCCTTTGTTCTTCACCTTGCGTGCCACGCGGACCATAAGGACGTCGTGGTTGACGGTGTCGAAGAACTTTTCCAAATCGATGTCGATCTGGATAGTATAGCCTTGCTGATAATAGCTTTGGGCTTGTCTTGCTGCTTGCTGCACTGATCACCCTGGTCTGTAGCCATAACTGGATTCAGAGAAGGTTGGATTGAACCGGTCACCGAGGACTTTTGCGATGGATTGCATAATCACTCGATCGGTCGTCGTCGACGACTAAAATGCGCCCCTCGGCCCGAGGTTCATATTTATCGCCACTATATTGGCCTCGTTCGTCGCAGGGCTGTATCGATTCGTCAACAGGCGGAAAAAGCAACCGGAATAACGAGCCCGTTCCCGGAACCGAATCGACGCAAATGTGCCCGGCGTGTTTGTGCATGATGCTTTGTACCATTGCGAGTCCCATACCGCTATTCTTACTGATTTCTTTGGTCGAGAAAAACGGGTCGAAAATTTTCTCTATGTGGTCAAATTCGATACCTTTTCCTGAGTCGCGAATCGATAACTCTAAAAAGTTACCGTTCAAGGTCTGACGACAGGATGTGCAAATTTTTGAACTGTAGCAGGCGAGAGACAACTTTATTTCTATTCGGCCTGAATCGTCGATTGCATCTCTAGCGTTAATGCACAAATTCAAAATGACCTGGTTCAATTGAACTGGATTAGCCAATATACAGGGTAGGTCCGGCGCATACTCGTAATCAATCTCGATGTTTGACGGCATCGTCGATTTTAAAATTTTGCTGAATTCTTTGACCAAAGAGGGTAGCCGGAGCGGAACTAAATTGATTTCGCTGTCACGGCTGAACGCCAGCATTTGAGCGACAATATCTCGAGCCTGGCTGGCGGAACTTTGGATCTGTTGAAGGTATTCGTTCAACTTAATATCGGTGTGTTGCATGCTGCGTTCCAAAGCCAGTCCGGTAAACCCAACAATGGATCCGAGTATATTGTTAAAATCGTGTGCGATTCCACCGGTTAGTTGGCCAATTGCCTCCATTTTTTGAGCTTGCTGCAATTGGTGTTGCAGCTGGCTTTTCTCGCGTTCGTTTTTGTATTGCTCGCTGAGGTCACGACCCACACCGGTTATCCCAATGATTTGATCCTTTTCGTTTTGGCTCTGTTCGCGTTTAATGTTGGTTTTTCGTATAAGGCTAGTAAATAAGCCATTTAAGGAATATCTACACAAGGCGTATTTACTGGGTACCAACAACGAACGCGAACAGAGCCTTCGTTTTTGATCAATGTGCCATTAATATGATAGGGGGTTATGTCACCGAACTTGCTAACTAAGTCTGCTTTAACGTCCGCGTAGCCGGTTTGATAAATTTTTTTAATAGCGTCGGCAATCTTTTGCCTGTCGTGTTCGGGAAAGAATTCTAAAGCCGGCTTATTCAAGAGCTCTTCCTCATCGTATTGGGTTACCGCAACCATGCGTTTGTTCCAGATTATCAGCCTTGATTCGGTATCCAGCTGGTAGGCGATGTCCGGGATGCTTTCCAAAATTTTGGCGCGTTGAATTACAGTATTCGCCAGTTCGATCTGCGCGTTATCGCGCTCAACGTGGGATCGTAGTGTGGCTGTTCCGTAGCAAAGGTCTTCGGCCATTTGCTCTAGAAGTACCACTTCATCCATAAAAAAAACGTCCAGTTGCTCCGCGAAGATATTAAGACTGCCAAACAGATTGCCGTCGATGCGTAGGGGTAACCCAACTATCGACCATGGCTCATCGAAAGTTAATAGCTGCCGGTAGATCAAATCGGTGCTTGTCGGGGACCCATGTACTTGCCTAATGTCGGTGTTTTCGAGAATTTTTTCGGGGCTATTGGTTTCACATCCGGCCGAGCTGATCAAAGTCTCCGAATTGTTATTGGGGTCGTGCACGGCTATCCATGCCGCGCGATAGCCGCCGGTTTCCACCAGAACATGACAGGATATTACTGAATAATTCTGTTTCTTCGGTAGCACGCAGCAGTGCGCGGTGAGCCGCGATTAAACTGATAAGGGTTCGATTAATTCGTTTAAAGCGGGGTTCATTTGTTATCAAATTCATCGATACGCCATAGTTATTTGATTAGTTTTACGAGAATTGATTGGTAACAACTTAGTTTAACGACACCGATGGAGTTTGTCTTTGCTGGATACTCAGTGGTAAATCGATACGGGAGCACTCGTTTTCAAAAAGTCCTTGCGAAATTCTTTATCTGACAACTATTGCGTAGCGAATATATAGATATTTGCGGATGTGTGGCAGCAGCGTCATTAATTTAGATTGTGAACACAAGGAATTTGGTATATACCGTACGCTGGTATCTAGAATAATAATAACAATGAAGTTATCCAATTTTTTGGCGTCTGAAATTGTGATCGATATGGGAACCGCAAATACGCTCATCGTCCATAACAATCAGGTCGTCGTCGATGAACCCTCCGTAATTGCTAAGTGTCGTAAGTCAGGCAAGTTGATAGCCGTGGGCAAAAAAGCGCAGCTCATGGATGGGAGAACCCACAAAGATATCAAAACTATTCGTCCGCTACGCAACGGGGCTATCGCAGATTTTCGTGCCGCGGAAGATATGCTTAGGGGGTTGATAAAATTATTCAATCCGCGTCGTTCCTTGGCTTCGTCGAGTCATGTTATGGTTATCTCCATCCCGTCTGGAATTACCCAAGTCGAGCGACGCGCAGTTCGGGAATCGGCTAAAAAAGCCGGAGCAAGAAATGTATATCTGATTGCGGATTCCATGGCTGCCGCGATTGGCATCGGTGTCGATGTTAAACAACCGACCGGCAATATGATTATCGATATCGGCGGGGGAACGACGGATATAGCGGTTATTGCCTTGGGGGGTATAGTTTGCAGCAATGCTATTCGAGTCGCGGGAGATCAGTTTAATACCGATATAGCGAATTATATGCGCAGTCACCACAAAGTGCGGGTCGGTGATCCAAGCGCGGAATCCATCAAACTTAGAGTCGGATCAGCGCTCGATGAATTGGACAAGCCACCGCCCGACTATGCAGTTCACGGGAGGGACCTTATTACGGGTATGCCTAGAGAAATCGTTGTTACCTGTGCGGAAATAGCGCGTGTTTTGGATGACTCTATTCGAAAGATAGAAGATGCGATTTTGAAGACTTTGGAAGCGATTCCGCCAGAACTCTGTACCGATATATGTCAAAGCGGGATTTATTTAGCGGGTGGAGGTGCGATGCTGAGAGGTTTGCAGCGGCGCTTATCTCACTGTACTCATCTACCTGTGTATATTGCCGATGATCCATTAAGGGCTGTAGTTCGTGGCACCGGAGTCGTGTCGAATACGTTAGATAACTTTCGCTTTTTGTTTCGAGAATGATCGACTTTTGGCGCGCGCGGGTCCAGCATCTCATGTTAGATTTTCAGATATCCTAGCACCCTGCCTCGTAGCCGCTGTCGTACGGCAAGGCGATGACTAAAACTTTCTGTCCTTCTTAGGTCTAATATAGAAGTATTGGATTCCACTTGGAGGCTAACGGTGTTTCAGCAACACCAAGATTTTGCAGTTCGACTGGTCAACGAATTACTCGAAATTCACCCAGGTTTAAAGTCCGACCCGGACAATCCCTGCAAGGTGTTGGCGCCCTATCCTGGGGGGGAGTGGGCGTGTTTGGATTTGACGCCGTTTGAATCCCAGACCCAGTGCGCCGATGCGGCGCAATATTTCGATGCGGTGCAAGATGTTGACGGTCTGCTTGATGCCTACTCACGAGCCCGGCAAGACAAACGCTTCGAACAAGATCTGCCTGGGGCTTCTGATTATGTGACCGATTACGCAGCCAAATTTCTTGAACGCATATTAGTGCGTGCTAGAGCAAAACTTGAATCGGATGATGCGCGCCGTATCGCCGCTCTGGTATCCAATCTGGACAGTTATGCCGCGGTCAAAGCCGTCGAGTCCTTACTGAATAGCCAGGCTGATTTGACCTTGTTGAAGGTGTCCGAGCGACTGGGATGGTCGCTTCATTTTGACCACCTTGCGATTCGCTGTGGAAGTTCCGCTCATGGAGATGCGGAGCGGGTTGTGGACAACCTTTGTGACCAGCACGGTTATGTGCCGTGTCAGTTGCGCGGCGAAAATTATTATAAATTCCAGGATGGCTGGGACGCGTACGTATTGTATAAAGTACTCGATAACGGTCAGCAATTACGCTTGTTTATCGATCAGTCGAGCGCCGGGTATTCCGTGCAGATTATCCAGCACTGGAACCACGTCTACGGTTACACGGCGCATCACCTCGCGCTACGAGCAACCTACTTGGTTAATGGAGAACGTATCGCTGTTCCCTTGGCCGAGCAGACCGCCGCGATGGAAGCGCACAACGTAGAAGTGTTGACAGCGACTGGCGAGTATACCGGCGGGCTGCTGGAGCAGGTGTTTACGCGGCCCGAGCTTAATGCGGATATACCGGAGGTGATCCGCGAACGCCTAAGACGCTACGACCGGTCGCTGGAGGCCACTATTGAGAATGGCAAATTGCTGGAATTGATATCACGACGCGAGATACAATCTGCGTTGAAACCCGACTATTTTGCGCTATACGGTATAGATTTCGATAACGCCAATCCGCTGCATTCGGCACCGGTTTATCCGTATTTTCTGCCCGCACAGGCAGCGCATGTCATACGAACGTCGGTACAAGTTGCATGAATCGTTAAAAAACGCATTGGATATCGACAGTATGCATTTGTTACAAGGCAAGCGCGCGCTGGTTTGCGGTAGCACTCAAGGTATAGGGCGGGCAATTGCGCTGCATTTCGCCGATTTGGGTGCAGACGTGGTTCTGCTTGCCCGCGACCCAGCAGCACTAGAGGTTGTGGCGGATCAGTTAAATACTGAGATTGGCCAACGGCATGCGTTCATCGTCGCGGATTTTTCTTATCCGGATGCCTTAAGGCAGACTTTGGTCGAACGTATCTCGGATATTCAGCCGCTGCATATTTTGGTGAACAATACGGGTGGTCCTCCGGGGGGGCTCATACGTGATGCGGATGAGAATGCGTTTCTGGAGGCTTTTTCAAAGCACTTAATCTGTAACCAAATTCTTGCGCAAAGCCTTATACCCGGCATGAAACAGGCTAGCTTTGGTCGCATCATCAATATCATTTCTACGTCGGTCAGGCAACCGATTCCGGGCCTGGGTGTATCCAATACGATTCGCGGTGCTGTGGCGAATTGGTCGAAAACTTTGGCCGGAGAGCTCGCACCGTTTGGGATTACCGTCAATAATATCCTCCCTGGCGCGACCGAGACCGCGCGGCTTGCGTCCATCATTGATAGCAATGCGGAAAAATTGAACATATCCAGCGAGCAAGCTGCTGACGACATGAAGCAAACTATTCCGATGGGACGCTTCGCCGAGCCGTTAGAAATTGCGCAGGCTGCCGGGTTTTTGGCATCTGACTGGGCTGCATATATAACTGGCATTAGTCTTCCCGTGGACGGAGGGCGATTAAGTTGTTTGTAGATACAGGACGATGCAGCAAATCTTAAACTACATCGATGGCAGGCTTGTGGCTCCGTTGTCCGGCAACTGGCTGGAAAATATTGAGCCGGCAACGGGCTTGTGTTATTCCGAGGTGCCGGATTCTGATCTCGCGGATGTGGACGCTACGGTCACAGCCGCGGAGCGTGCATTCCCAGCCTGGTCTAAGGCTACGATCGAAGAGCGCTCGCGTGTTCTGCTGCGCATTGCCGACTTGATCCAAGAGAACCTGGACGATCTGGCCCGGGCAGAGTCGATCGATACCGGTAAACCCTTGAGCGTTGCAAAGCAGGTTGATATTCCCAGGGCGTCCGCGAATTTTCAGTTTTACAGTTCGGCCATACGGCACTTTTGTTCCGAATCACACGCGATGGGCGAACAAGCGCTGAATTACACGCTGAGGGTGCCGCTGGGTGTCGTGGGCTGCATTTCGCCTTGGAACCTTCCGCTGTATCTGTTTACATGGAAAATAGCACCCGCGCTCGCGGCCGGCAACACGGTCGTCGGCAAACCTTCGGAATTGACGCCAATGACAGCGTTCATGCTGGCCAAAATCTGCATACAAGCCGGTTTGCCCGCGGGTGTCTTAAATATTGTTCATGGCCTGGGTACTAAAGTTGGGCAAAGCCTGGTAGAACATTCCAATGTTCAGGCGATATCGTTCACGGGGGGAACCCAAACCGGCGCTCAGATCGCTAAAACTATAGCTCCAACATTCAAAAAGGTTTCTCTGGAATTGGGCGGCAAAAATCCGAATATCATATTTTCTGATTGTGATTATGAAAAGGCATTGGACACTACAGTGCGGTCGTCTTTCTTTAATCAGGGTGAAGTTTGTTTGTCGGGTTCCAGGATCTTTGTAGAACAACCCATCTTCGAAAAATTCAAACTGGATCTGGTTGCCAGGACTAAAGCTCTGACGGTTGCGGACCCATTGAGCGAGCCCTGTGATCTTGGCGCACTGGTTTCCAAGACCCATCTCGATAAAGTCTTATCCTGTATTGAACTGGCTCGCCAGGAAGGTGGTAGGCTATTGACGGGCGGCGTCAGGGCGCGATTGAATGGACGCTGTGAGCAAGGCTTTTTTGTCGAGCCGACCGTCATCGAAGGCCTCAGCCACGATTGTCGGACCAACCAGGAAGAAATCTTCGGGCCGGTGGTCACGGTGATGTCCTTTGAAACCGAAGACGAAGTGCTAGGGTATGCAAACAGTACGGCTTACGGTTTATCCGCATCGGTCTGGAGCGAGAATCTGACGCGGTGCCACCGGTTGGCGAATCAGATTCAGTCGGGGATAATCTGGATTAATTGCTGGATGGTTAGGGATTTGCGCACGCCCTTCGGTGGCATGAAGCAGTCGGGTGTCGGCCGCGAGGGCGGTTTCGAAGCATTGAAATTTTTTACCGAGGCCAAGAATGTTTGTATCCATATTGGGGATTAAAGGCCGTGACCAACCTCCGCGTTGATTCCGAGAAAGCACCTGAACCGGTAGGCGCTTATCCACATGCCCGGCGTGTCGGCGATCTACTGTTTTTGTCTGGGGTCGGGCCGCGTAAACGCGGTTCAAGTGAAATTCCAGGTGTGGAATTGGATCCTGGCGGCAATATCGTTGCTTACGACATAGCGATTCAGTGCCATGCGGTATTCGAAAATGTGCGATTCATATTGGAGGAGGCCGGTTCCAGCTGGTCTGAACTTGTGGATGTAACGGTATTCTTAACCGATATGGACAGTGATTTTTCAATCTATAACAAAATCTATACAGAGTATTTCATCACCAACCAGCCGTGCCGCACAACCGTAGAGGTCAACAAGTTGCCGACGCCGATCGCGATAGAATTGAAATGCATTGCGACGATTAAGTGAGTAGCCTTGGATGTATCCCAAATCGAGATAACGGCTGTATGGCGTCAAAATAATTTATTGCGGGAGTATCGTTATGAGGGAACTCAAACCTCTGAACTTTCAGAAATGGATCGATGAGCACCGCCACCTGTTGAAACCTCCGGTGTGCAACAAGCTGGTGTTCGAGGATGCGGAGTTTATTGTCATGGTTGTCGGCGGGCCCAATACCCGCAAGGATTACCACTATGACGAAGGCGAGGAGTTTTTCTACCAGTTAGAAGGACGTATGGTTTTAAAAATCATGCAGGACGGGCAACTCAAGGACATACCGATAGAAGCCGGAGAAATTTTTCTGCTACCGGCTCGGGTGCCGCACTCGCCGCAGCGCTTTGAGAATTCAGTTGGGCTGGTTATTGAACGCAAGCGTTTGCCGGGCTAGAAAGACGGTTTTATGTGGTTTTGCGATGATTGTTCAAACTTGTTGTACGAGGAATATTTTATCCTGAATGATATCGAGAAAGATTTACCGCCGATATTTGATCATTTTTATTCCAGTCTTGAACATCGTACCTGCGGTCAATGCGGGGTGGTTATGGAGCCACCAAACTAGAGCTCTGCTACGACCTTCTTCAGCCTAATGTTCAAGATCGATATTCATACTCATATTCTGCC
>CAZVFR010000021.1:10577-12669 GCA_964626505.1 uncultured Methylococcaceae bacterium | reverse complement strand
TCTGCCGAAGAACTGGCCCGATTTGCAGCAAAAGTATGGCTATGGCGGTTTTGTAAGTATCCAGCACACGCAACCGGGTTGTGCGCAGATGCTCAAAGACGGTGACGTGTTTCGCAAGATCCAACACAATAGCTGGGATATTGATGCGCGACTGGATGACTGTGAATCCTCCGGTGTTAAGGTACAGGTTCTTTCGACCGTGCCCGTCATGTTTTCATATTGGGCCAAGCCCGAGCATACCTTGGATCTTTCCCGCTTTCTGAACGATCATATCGCGGGCGTGGTCGCGGCATCGCCCAAACGCTTCGTCGGTTTAGGTACCTTGCCCATGCAGGCCCCTGATCTTGCGATTTTAGAATTACAGCGATGTGTTTGGGATCTAGGCTTGGCTGGTGTTCAGATCGGTTCGAACGTGAATGGTGCAAACTTGGGAGAGCCGCAGTTTTTTCCGATTTTTGAAGCCGCGCAAGATCTGGATGCGGCAATCTTTGTGCATCCTTGGGATATGATGGGTGCGGACAGACTGAAGAAATATTGGTTGTCGTGGCTGGTCGGTATGCCTGCCGAGCTCGCGGTTGCAATTTGCTCGATGCTTTTTGGCGGTGTATTCGAGCGCTTTCCTAAGTTACGGGTTGCCTTTGCGCACGGTGGCGGTGCGTTTCCGTCGACACTGGGCCGGATTCAACACGGGTTTGAGGTGCGGCCGGACTTGTGCGCAGTGGATAATGCTGTTGCTCCGAGTGATTATCTCGGGCGATTTACTGTGGATTCTTTGGTTCACGATACGCAGGTATTGGAATATCTGATTAAATTAATGGGCCCCGAATCGATCGCTTTGGGATCGGATTATCCGTTTCCTCTTGGCGAATCTATGCCGGGTCAAATGATAGAAGAGATGAACTTGTCGGATGATACTAAAGCCCAATTGCTGCACGGCGCCGCGCTAAAATGGCTGGGTTTGAAGGTTGAAAATTTTCAGTGAGCTTGATTGAGTTTGAACTCGGTGGAACACGTTTCCAAATTGATTCGGCGCAGGGTATGGATTTGTCCATCCCGTTGCGTTTTGGGAGGGGTGGAATTAGCGCGTTTGGTATCGCACCGGCCCAAGCGCAGGTCGTCGAAAATGACAATTTCATTGGCGATACGCAGCGCGGTGGCAGCTGTAATGTGCAGCAGTATACGCTGATTCCGCACTGCCAGGGCACGCACACGGAATGTATCGGGCATGTGGTAAACCAGCGTGTATCAATTGCCGATATACTCGACGATGCGTGGATTCCCTCGACGCTACTAAGCGTTACCCCTGAGGATGGCCAAGATTGTGTGGACCATTACATTCCTGTGATCGATCCGCACGATAAGGTTATTTCGTTGGCAAGCCTCAACGCGGGATTACAAGAGTTTGATGATCAACGCTTTCATAGTGCGCTAATCATCCGCACCCTACCTAATCCTACACTCAAAAAAACCACGCATTACAGCACAGCGTCTTATTTTTCAAACGATGCTATGGCAGATTTGGACAGGCGCCAAATTCAACATTTGCTGGTTGATTTTCCGTCCGTGGACCGTATGGATGATCAAGGATTGCTTTCGAATCACAGGCTGTTCTGGGGCTTGGACCGAGCCGGTCACGACTTGGGCGGCAAACAACCCTCACGCCGAACGATTACGGAACTTATCTATGTGCCGAACCGAGTTAAGGATGGCTATTATATGCTCAACCTTCAAATACCCGCGTTTATATCAGATGTCGCACCCAGCCGACCGCTGGTTTTTCCAGTGGATACGTTATGAAGTTTGAGAATAGCCGCGCTTTTGCTGAGGACCTGGACCGCAGAGACCCGCTTACAGCGATGCGGAATAAGTTCTATATCCCGCGAGCTCGCGACGGTCTCGAACAGATTTATCTTTGTGGTAATTCCTTAGGATTGCAGCCCAAATCGGCACGCGAAACTATCGATGAAATTTTAAAATCCTGGGCCTCCAATGCGGTCGAAGGCCATTTTGCCGGAGATCACCCCTGGCTTTCGTACCACGAGTTTGTAACCGAGAAACTGGCGCAGCTGGTCGGAGCACTCCCGTCGGAGGT
>CAZVFR010000021.1:2619-10567 GCA_964626505.1 uncultured Methylococcaceae bacterium | reverse complement strand
GAACTCATTGACGGTTAACCTTCACCTAATGATGGTTAGTTTTTACCGGCCGACCGCCGAACGTTTCAAAGTGTTGATCGAGAAGGACGTATTTCCATCCGACCGGTATGCTGTGCACTCCCAGATTAATTTTCATGGCCTAGATTCTGCTGACGCATTGATCGAAGTCAGCCCGCGCACAGGCGAAGATAATATCCGCAACGATGATTTGCTTGACTTGATCGAAAGGGAAGGCGAGCGTATCGCGTTGATCCTGCTTCCGGGTGTTCAGTACTATACCGGCCAAGCCTTCGACTTGGCCGAAATCACCCAGGCGGGACATCGCAAGGGATGCAGGGTCGGTTTCGATCTTGCCCACGCGGTGGGCAATCTGCCATTGCAGCTGCATGAGTCGGGTGCTGACTTTGCGGTTTGGTGTTCGTACAAATATTTGAATGCCGGGCCTGGCGCTGTGGCCGGTTGCTTTATCCACGAACGCCACGGTAGACAATCTGATTTGCCTCGATTCGCGGGATGGTGGGGACACGATAAGGCCAGCCGATTTCAAATGCCGGATCGATTTTCAGCGCTGTCGGGCGCGGAAGGATGGCAGATCAGTAATCCGCAGATATTGTCGATGGCCCCGTTGCTGGCTTCGCTGGATTTGTTCGAACAAGCCGGTATGGGCACGTTACGTGCTAAATCCGAACGTTTGACCGGTTATCTGGAATTCCTGCTGAGCGAAGAGTGTGGTGACAGGGCATCCATTATTACGCCGGCTTCAATGGACCAAAGAGGCGCGCAGCTGTCTATCACTGTGAGAGCCAAAAGTGCGCAAGGAAAGCGTGTGCATGAAAAACTGGGTCAAGCCGGTATTGTTTGCGACTGGCGCGAACCCGATGTGATTCGTGCGGCACCGGTGCCGCTATATAACCGATTTACAGATGTGTTCGAATTTGTGAACATTCTTAAAACCGTGCTTTAAATAGCTATGCAGAAAAAAGAAATCATATTGGTCGGAGCAGGGCTGGCGGGTTGTCTGTTGGCGATTTATCTGGCCAGGCGGGGATTTTCGGTCAAGTTGTTCGAAAAGCGACCCGATATGCGCAGCCACGATATTCCCGCGGGCCGGTCTATCAACTTGTCGCTGTCCGCGCGTGGTATTCATGCCTTATCCGAAGTGGGTTTGGATGGCAAGATCAAATCTGATCTGATTGCAATGCCGGGACGCATGCTGCATAGAATGTCCGGCGAATTGCAGTACCAACCCTATGGTAAAAATCAGAGCGACTTGCATTACTCGGTTTCCAGGGGCGTGTTGAATCGGCTGTTGCTGAACACCGCTGAAGCTACCGGAAAGGTTTCGTTGTTTTTCAACAAGCAATGTACCGAACTGAATCTTGCGAAGAATCGCATGAGCTTCAGGAATACCACCGATGGCAGCATGCGCTCGATCGATTTTGAAGTGGTGATAGGCACGGACGGAGCCGGTTCGGCTGTTTGCCGTGCGTTGGTCGAGGCGAACGCGATCGAATGCCGTCACGAACCTCTTGCGCATGGATATAAGGAACTGACCATTCCGGCGGGTGCCAACGGTAAACACCGTATCGAAAAAAATGCGCTGCACATCTGGCCACGGGGCGGGTATATGCTGATTGCACTGCCTAATACTGACAGCAGCTTTACCGTGACACTGTACGGGGTTGAGCCAAATTCGCTGATCAGGCGTGCATTGGTAGATGAGCAGAGCGTAGCGGACTTTTTTCGTGATCAATATCCGGATGCAGTGCCACTAATACCCAGGCTGGCTACAGATTTTATGAGCAACCAAATTGGCGAGCTGGGAACCATACGCTGTAAGCCCTGGCACGCAAGCGGGAAAATAATGCTGCTGGGTGATGCGGCTCACGCGGTCGTGCCGTTTCATGGTCAGGGGATGAACTGCGCGTTCGAGGACTGTTCTGAATTTAACCGCTGTTTGGATAGGTTCAATAATTGGGACGCATTATTCCAGGCTTTGGACGAAAAAAGGCGCCCCAACGCGAATGCGATTGCCGATATGGCATTAGAAAACTACATCGAAATGCGCGAATCGGTCAGGAATCCAAAATTTCATCTACACAAAAAAATCGAATGGTTGCTCGAAGAGCGTCATCCTGATCGGTTTATCGCGAGGTATTCGATGGTCATGTTCCACCGCATACCGTATGCGCAGGTGCAGCAGCGCGGCGAGATTCAAGCAGCCATATTGGAGCGATTGTCGGCTAATGCCGAGCAGATTGATGATGTGGATATTGGATTGGCCGATCAACTGGTTAAAGAAAAACTGAATCCTATTGAAATTGTATAAGCTGTGATAGCTGAGATCTCACCATGCAAGTAGTGTCAGGTATACTTCCGTCAGACATCAGTGTTACTCAAATAGTGGGTATTCGCTTGGAGTGAATGCCACTGATGGAAATCGACCCTTTCACAACATTCGTCAAAAGTTAAGGCTAACCACATGCAAAGTACAAGACCAGACCCCTGCGTCGACCCCTGCGTCAAATTAAAAGATATACGCAGCTAGCCCGCATTTCCGGTATTAGCGGGTAAAATTTCACCTATTTCGAACCAACCATCTAGCGCATCATTTGCTGTTGCCCCGCCGACAACTCTATCCCCAACATCAGCGCGTCTTCCCGGCCGTTAGGGGCGGGATAATAGGCCTTGCGTACGCCGATTTCGTTAAATCCCATTTTCCGGTACATCTCCAGCGCGGAAAAATTGGTTGGACGTACTTCCAATAGCAGTGATTGGGTTCGATTTTCTAGCGCGACTTCGATCAGTTTGTTCATCATGGCTACCCCGTAGCCTTGCCGCTGGACCCGCGGAGAAACACAGATATTCATCACATGCGCTTCACCTGCGCCGATCGATAAGATTCCATACGCTACGACCTGGTCGACACGCTCGCAAACCCAACACAGATAGCCGACGCTTAAGCAATCTCGAAAAGTCTTATCGCTCCAGGGAAAATTGTAAACCTGTTGCTCAATCTCTAGGATCGGTCCTAGGTCCGATAATCGCATTGGACGGAAACTCTTTAAATCCATGTCACCAGCAGTGCTGGGGTTGTATTTAGCATAGAAATCCCTTTCCGCATCGTAGGTTACTAATTTTTTAAAGAAGTTAAATAAATCCTGCATGTTTCTAAAAAGCTGGGTAATATTTTAATTATTCACCAAAAATCCGTGCTAATGCCAGCTTAATCTTGACTGTCAATCAAGTACGGGACGATTTCTATACTATCAACCGCCAAAACGTTCTATTGTCTCACGCGCAAGCAGCAAATCTCCCCAAGCCTTGCGCTTTTCCAGCGGCGACCTAAGTAAATACGCGGGGTGGTAAACCACGACCACGGGTATTTCTCGGTAACGATGCACCTTGCCGCGTAGTCGCGCCAAAGGCGCATCAGTTTTTAACAGATTCTGAGCGGCCACGCGCCCCGCCGCGAGTATAATTTTTGGTTTTAACATCTCAACCTGCTGACGCAAAAACCGCTCGCACGCATCCACCTCCACCGGCCTGGGATCCCGGTTCTGCGGCGGCCGACATTTGAGCATATTTGCGATAAACACCTCGTCTCTACTTAAACCCAGCGCACGCAACATCTCGGTCAGCAACTGCCCTGCCCGGCCCACAAACGGTTTACCCTGCTGGTCTTCGCTAGCGCCAGGCGCTTCGCCAATGACCAACCACGATGCGGAATGGCTACCGGTGCCGAACACCGTCTGTTTTCGTGTGGCATGCAAACCACAAGCAGTGCACCCAGCAACTTGCTGAGCCAAGTCAGTCCAACCCTCTTCGCCGAACACGGTGAGTTTATTTTCATTTTGCTCGACTGTATTCGGCAACGCCGTAATCGATGAAACCGAGCTAGTCTCGCTCTTTTCGGCAGCATTAAGCTGGGAACTCGATAGTGGATCCGAATTACCTTTCCGTTGCGATCTCCAAACCGTAATGCCCATCGCCTGCAGATACTGATTTCGCTTATTATCCATAACGAAAGACCTCAAACCAACTATTTTGGCCAAATCCACAAAGCCAGCTAAAGCCGAAAAACAAAGTCGCTGCTCGGCAAACTTAAAAATGCCCCCAACTGCTCAGAATACCTTCTGAATAAAAAGCCCTATTTAAACATCCCCAGCAACCTGCGGATGTTTGCGCGATTGCACGGTAGAAAGTTTGTTGACGGCATTAAGATAGGCTTTCGCGGACGCGATGACAATGTCAGTATCCGCACCTTGGCCGTTCACTATACGTCCATCTTTTTCGAGTCGCACAGTCACTTCGCCCTGTGCGTCGGTACCGCTGGTTATGTTGTTCACGGAATACAATTGTAACGAAGCATTTGTCTTAACAATGGACTCAATGGCTCTAAGGCTTGCATCTACGGCACCACCTCCCGTGGCGACGCCGGTAAGCTCGTCACCCGCGACACGTAGAGTCACCTTGGCTTCGGGCACTTCACCCGTTTCCGAGCAAACGCGCAAGGCAACCAACTGCACGCCTTCTTGCTCCGCTTCGGCACTGACTTCCGAGATCAGCGCCTGCAAATCCTCGTCAAAGATTTCATGCTTTTTATCAGCCAGTTGCTTGAATAGGAAAAACGCAGCGTTCAAACTTTCTTCGGTTTTATACTCTTCACCCAGTTCGTTCATGCGGGCTCTAAATGCATTGCGCCCCGAATGTTTACCCAACACCATACGATTAGCACTCCAGCCCACATCCTGTGCGCGCATAATTTCATAAGTCTCACGGCTTTTCAGTACACCGTCCTGGTGTATCCCGGCTTCGTGTGCAAATGCGTTTGCACCGACAATGGCTTTGTTGGGTTGAACCGGAAACCCGGTAATACTGGAAACCAGTTTGGAACAGTTCACTATCTCACGAGTGTCCACGCTGGTCTGACACGGAAACACATCCTTGCGCGTCCGGACGGCCATAACCACTTCCTCCAGCGATGCATTCCCGGCTCTTTCACCTAAGCCATTAATGGTGCATTCTACTTGGCGAGCGCCGAGCAAAACCGCGGACAGCGAATTGGCTACCGCCAAACCCAAATCATTGTGGCAATGCACCGAGAAAGTAGCTTTGTCGGAATTTGGAATCCGGCTAATGAGGCTGCCGATCATTCTGCCAAACTGCTCGGGTACGCTGTAGCCCACCGTATCCGGAATATTCAGCGTAGTCGCACCCGCATCAATTACCGCCTCCAGAATGCGGCACAAAAAATCCTCATCGGAACGCCCCGCGTCTTCGGGTGAAAACTCCACATCGTCGGTATATTGCCGGGCACGTTTAACCGCACGCACCGCATACTCGATGACTTGTTCCGGCTGCATCTGGAGTTTCATTTTCATATGAATCGGCGACGTGGCTATAAACGTATGGATGCGACTCCGATCTGAAGCTTTTAAGGCTTCGCCAACTCGATCGATATCCTTGTCCAATGCCCTAGCCAGTCCACATACCGTACTGTCCTTAATCGTTTGGGCGATAGCTTCCACGCCTTGAAAATCTCCAAGACTCGCTGCCGGAAAACCTGCTTCGATCACGTCAACCTTGAGTCGCTCCAAAGCCTTGGCTATACGAAGTTTTTCATCGCGCGTCATTGACGCCCCGGGACTTTGTTCACCGTCGCGCAAGGTGGTATCAAAAATGATCAATTTATCGTTCATGGAAGTACTCCAATTCAATCCGCGCGTACGCTGTGCCTACGCCGGGAATACACCGCCGAAAATGGGGGATTGCTTGCTACTAAATTTGAGATCGCTTTGAGTGCCCCTCAGGGCAGAAGCGGATAGAGTACGCGAAGGTGTACTTGGTTATTCGACAGACGTGCTGAAACGCCGCCATCTGATTGTGACGATCGATATGCTTTGAATTTACAAGGGGTAAAGCAATTCATAATTCCGCACTACGGTTAGATAGCTTAAATATACCCAGCTTTAATGGTTTTGCCAAGCCCGATCGACTCATCATCTCAACTATTTACGCTGGCGCCGGCGACGGCGCAATACCAAGGTCAACGCGGGACCCGATATCGCGTAACCGAAAAACAACACAAACAACATCACGGGTGGGTGCGCGAATATCAACGCAAAACACAGCATGACCGCAATAGCGACCACAAACGACACTTTGCCACGCAAATTGATATCCTTGAAACTGTAATAAGGAATATTACTAACCATCAGCAACCCAGCCATAATCGTAACAACCAATACGATATAGCTCAAAACCTGACCCTCGAAGCCATACTCGGTCGCTACCCATACCAGTCCCGCCAGAATAGCCGCCGCCGAAGGACTCGGCAAACCCTGAAAATATCGCTTATCCGCGGTCTCCAACTGCGCGTTGAAACGGGCCAGCCTGAGCGCGCCTCCAGCGGCGTATACAAAAGCCGCGAACCAACCCAACTTGCCCAGCGACGACAACGACCAAACGTATACAACCAATGCCGGGGCCACGCCGAAGGAAACCATGTCGGCCATGCTGTCATAATGAGCGCCGAATTCACTTTCCGTGTTTGTCAGTCTGGCTACGCGGCCATCCATACCGTCCAAAATCATCGCCACGAAGATAACCACAGCCGCAAGCTCATAACGCTCATTGAACGCCGCAGTTATCGCATAGAAGCCGCAAAATAGAGCGGCTGTCGTGAACAAGTTGGGCAGCAGGTAAATACCACGCCGCCTTCGGCTTGAGGCAGTTTTATCCATGTCCATTAACGGGTAATCGATAGCCGGCAAATGAAACCGCTTTAATTCTTGGCCTTATCGACTATCTTGTTTTCTTTAATCCACGGCATCATGTCTCGCAATTTGGTACCGACTTCTTCGATAGCGTGCTCTCGTCCAAGTCGCCGTTTAGCTTTCATGCTGGCGTTACCGGACCTATTTTCGAGAATAAACTCCCGCGCAAACTCGCCGCTTTGAATTTCCCGCAGAATTTTACTCATTTCTTTCTTGGTTCGATCCGTTATTATGCGCGGCCCACGTGTCAAATCGCCGTACTCCGCCGTATTCGATATCGAATAGCGCATATTCGCAATGCCACCTTCGTACATCAGATCCACAATCAACTTCAGCTCGTGCAAGCATTCAAAATAGGCCATTTCGGGGGCATAACCTGCCTCGACCAGCGTTTCAAATCCAGCCTGAACCAACGCCGTAGTGCCGCCACATAAAACAGCCTGTTCGCCAAACAAATCGGTTTCCGTCTCTTCCTTAAATGAGGTTTCAATGACACCGGCACGGCCGCCGCCATTAGCTGAGGCATAAGACAAAGCGATCTCTTTCGCCTGACCCGAAGAATTCTGAAATACGGCGATCAACGAAGGCACGCCACCGCCCTCGGTGTAAGTCGAGCGTACCAGATGCCCCGGACCCTTGGGTGCAACCATCACCACATCCAAATCGGAGCGCGGCACAACCTGCTCGAAATGGATATTGAAACCGTGCGCAAACGCAAGCACTCCACCTTGTTTAATATTCGGTTCAATGACATCCGCATATAACGCCGCCTGATGCTCGTCCGGCGCCAAAATCATGACCAGGTCGGCCCAGGCTACAGCCTCTTCGATCGGCATTACTTTGAGGTCGGCATTTGTTGCCTTGACGACCGAAGATGAATCTGACCGCAACCCGACTACAACATCCACGCCAGAATCGTTTAAATTGTTGGCATGCGCGTGGCCTTGCGAACCGTAGCCGACAATTGCAACCTTTTTAGCTTGAATTACAGAAAGGTCGGCATCTTTATCATAATAAACTTGCATTTGTGTCCCCGTTAAAAATCAGTAGTAACTATTAAACTCGCCTCGTATTGTTCCATAATTTGGTAAGGAACGTGAGACTAAAACTAGTCGGATCGTTATGCGGGCAGCTCAAACATTGGAGCCCTGTATATGTATTGGTCTGAT
>CAZVFR010000021.1:0-2609 GCA_964626505.1 uncultured Methylococcaceae bacterium | reverse complement strand
TTAGCTTGAATTACAGAAAGGTCGGCATCTTTATCATAATAAACTTGCATTTGTTAGTATCCCCGTATTCAAAAATCAGTGTAATTACTCAGCTTAGCCTTAAAATATTGGTCTAACGATCAACCGTTCCAGAAGCGCCAATTACACATGCAGCCCCTTTTCACCTCGCAGTATTCCCGTAGGCCCGGACCGTACAACTTCCACAATTACCTGCTCACTTAACGCCTTGATAAATGCATCAAGTTTGCACGAAGTCCCGGTAATCTCAATCACATAGGTCTTGGACGTCACATCGATAATATTGCCGCGAAAAATATCGGATAAGCGCTTTGCTTCCTCGCGGGCATCACCCTCGGCGCGTACTTTGACCATCATCAGCTCACGCTCGATGTGCTCCGCTTCCACTAAATCGATCAACTTGACTACGTCCACCAGCTTGTTTAACTGTTTGGTAATCTGCTCAATTATTCTATCGCTACCACGCGTTACCAAGGTCATGCGAGAAAGCGTGGGATCTTCCGTAGGCGCTACGGTGAGCGATTCAATATTGTAACCACGAGCCGAGAAAAGACCGGATACGCGTGACAAAGCGCCAGCTTCATTTTCCATTAACAGTGAAATAATATGGCGCATCAGGCAAGCTCCCGATTACCGATGGATCCTGGAGCCAAGCGCATTTCATGGTGGGCTTTTCCTGCTTCTATCATCGGATAAACATTTTCTGTTTGGTCTGTAATGATGTCCAGAAAAACCGTACGGTCCTTCATCTTCAAAGCCTCGTCCAATGCACCCCTAACATCCTCGGGCTTTTCGACCAGCATTCCCACATGCCCGTAACTCTCGGCAAGTTTTACAAAATCAGGAAGAGCATCCACATACGAATGCGAATAACGGCCTTCGTACGAAAACTCCTGCCATTGACGCACCATCCCCATGTATCGATTGTTCAAATTCACGATTTTAACGTGCGCGTTGTATTGCAGTGCGGTTGACAATTCTTGCAGGCACATTTGAATACTGGCTTCGCCGGTAACGCACACCACATCAGCTTTCGGAAATGCCAGTTTCACCCCTATCGCGGCGGGCAAACCGAAACCCATAGTTCCCAGCCCCCCGGAGTTGATCCAACGGCGCGGTTTCTGAAACGCATAATATTGCGCAGCCCACATCTGGTGTTGGCCAACATCCGACGTCACATAAGCATCGCCCTTGGTGGCCTCGTACAACTGTTCAATCACGTACTGTGGCTTAATAATTTTTGAATCCCTATCATATTGCAAGCAATCGATACTGCGCCATGCATCGATCTGCTTCCACCAGGCAGACAAAGCCTTTTTGTTGGGCTTTTTCTTGCCGGCGTTAATGAGATCCATCATGTCTTTCAGCACCGGTTTGACTTCACCGACGATCGGAACATCAACAGTGACGTTTTTCGAAATCGATGAGGGATCCACGTCAACATGTATCACCTTAGAATGCGGACAAAACTCACTAAGCTTGCCGGTCACTCGGTCATCAAAGCGAGCGCCGATCGCAATCAATACGTCGCACTCATGCATAGCCATATTCGCTTCGTATGTCCCGTGCATGCCGAGCATCCCGACAAACTGCTTATCTTTACCCGGATAAGCACCCAATCCCATCAAAGTATTGGTGATTGGATAGCCCAACAGCCGGGTAAACGTGGTCAATTCTTTTGACGCAGTGCCCAGAATCACACCGCCGCCACTGTAAATCATCGGCCGCTCGGCCGCCAAAATCAGCTCGATGGCTTTTTTGATCTGTCCCTTGTGTCCTTTAACCGCCGGATTATACGACCGCATCGACACGCTACGCGGATACTTATACGGTATCTTTATATTCGGATCGGTAACGTCCTTAGGAATATCCACAACAACCGGACCGGGTCGGCCCGTGGTCGCCACATGAAACGCCTTTTTCATCGTCTCGGCTATTTTGCTAACGTCTTTGATTAGAAAGTTATGCTTTACACACGGCCGCGTAATTCCGACCATATCGACTTCCTGGAACGCATCGCTACCAATAACCGGGCTAGGCACCTGCCCCGAGATGACAACCAGTGGGATAGAATCCAGATGCGCAGTTGCGATACCGGTAACCGCGTTGGTCGCTCCTGGACCTGATGTCACCAACACCACGCCGGGTTTCCCGGTTGCTCTGGCATACCCGTCAGCTGCATGAGTAGCGCCTTGCTCGTGGCGCACCAATATGTGTTTGACGTCTTCTTGCTTGAACAAGGCATCGTAAAGGTGCAACACAGCACCGCCGGGATAACCGAAAATTAATTCGACGCCTTCGTCTTTCAAACACTCTACTACTATTTCTGCTCCACTGAGCTCCACAACTTTTAACCCTCTAAAAAAGAAACAGGGCGTAATGCAACGCCCAATTCGTCACCGAACCGTTGATTATTGCTGGCGAATATTCGCGCCAATCGGACCAAGCGGTTTAAAAAATGGGCAATCATCCTACTGGTTATTTAGCTCCTCATCAAGATAAATCTGACTGCTGAAAAAATTCACGGTTAGTCATAGTAACAATTCTGGAGACCCCCGTGAAACCATTTGCCTTATAATCGGCTAGCCCAA
>CAZVFR010000020.1:10242-21073 GCA_964626505.1 uncultured Methylococcaceae bacterium | reverse complement strand
CACAATGTAATCCGTGCCCTAAAGCATGAAATCAACGAATGGGCGAATATTGCTTTGGTCCCCTACGAATATTTGCGCGCACGACGCGGATCGGCACCACCCGAGGTTGATTTCTTCAATTCGCTACGCGAGGCCGGTATTTATGCATTCCGTCTTTCAGCAAAAACCAACGGATTGTTACCTCTCAGGATAATTCGTTCCGAAGATATTAACCACTATAGAAACGCCAAGGGGTTGAAGCCCCTGGGCACTGGCCGGGTAATTTTCTCGAAAACATTAGCCGCCCGTTTCGGTGTTGAACCGGGTGACTACTTGCGTATCGATGCAGCGAACACACAACACTTTTTCGAAATCCTAGACGTCAGCGATGAAGTAGGGTTCTATATGGAACGGGGACAATACATCGATCAGAAATCCTTTGCGTTATTCAGCCAAGCAAACCCTCTTTTCAGAGACAATGTTGAATCAACATTGGGGCAATTTGTTATGGCGCGCACGGCGGATAAAAATCATCGCTTCCTGCAACAAGATCAGTGGGAGCTTTTAGTGTCTCAATATTTTTACGCTAATTCAGGCCGCAGCGCGGTCTATTTTCGGGTACGGGAGATCGACAAGGATTTTCTTATTTTTGATTTTGTTCTAGCCATGACCGTCTTATTGGCGGTAATCGGTATTATTAATGCATTATTCATACAGGTCCAGAGCAGAAGCCGGGAATTTGCGATCCTGGCTTCACTGGGCATGAGTCGGGTTCAGATCGTTCGGCTGTTGTTAGTCGAAGGACTCATCATAGGATTGGTCGGCGCCTTTTTGGCAACTATTTTAGGCACGGTGCTGGGCGTTATTAGTGTATCGTTCCTGGACAACTTTACCTTATTCGAATATGAATATGTCTGGTCGGCAAAGGACGCAGGTGTGATTGCATTGACTGCAATTGCATCCTGTTGTGTTGCGGCTGTTTATCCAGGACTGGTTGCGACAAGAATTTCATCCGCGGAATCTTTACACTACGAGTAGAAAAGTACCCGTACCCGCTTAGAATGCCCTCAAATTTAGTCAAGCATCAACGAGAATAGACTCAATGTACCTGCGTACTAAGCATTTTCGCCACCATAATCGGTAAATTTTAGGGTAAGCTGAATAGCTACGCTTCGCGCAACATATTTCGTATACCCCTTAATGCTTGGCGTGTGCGATGCTCATTTTCTATCAAACTAAAGCGCACATGATCGTCGCCGAATTGCCCAAACCCAACACCAGGCGACACTGCAACCTTGGCCTCCAATAACAGTTTTTTCGAGAATTCCAGCGAGCCCATGGAACGAAACTGTTCAGGAATCGAAGCCCAAACGAACATTGTAGCCTGGGGTTTCTCCACGTTCCAACCCAAGCTATTGAGCCCATCACAGAGTACATCACGTCGCTTGCGGTAGGTTCCGCAGATTGTGTTCACACACTCTTGCGGCCCTTCCAGCGCTGTTATTGCAGCAATTTGTATTGGGGTAAACATACCATAATCCAAATACGATTTCATTCGGCCTAAGGCCGCCACCAATTGCTTGTTGCCACACATGAAACCAACTCGCCACCCAGGCATGTTGTAACTTTTCGATAACGAATAAAACTCAACAGCGACCTCAGTTGCTCCCGGCACTTGAAGAATCGATGGTGCGGTATAGCCATCGAATACAATATCAGCATACGCAAAATCATGAACTACCCATATTTTGTGCTCTCGAGCAATGTCGACAACCTGCTCAAAAAAATGCAGATCGATGCATTGCGTTGTTGGATTACCCGGAAAATTGAGCAATAACATCTTGGGCTTCGGCCATGATGTTTTGATTGCTTTGACAAGCTCGTCGAAAAAATCGACCCCGGGAACCAGCGGTACGTGCCGAATGTCAGCGCCGGCTATGACCATACCGTAGGGGTGAATCGGGTACGCCGGATTAGGAACCAATACAGCATCACCCGAACCAACGGTCGCCAAAGCCAGATGCGCCAGACCCTCTTTAGAGCCTATTGTGACTATGGCCTGGGTATCGAAGTCCAAGTCTACCGCAAACCTGTTACGGTACCAATTGCATATCGCTTGGCGTAAGCGCGGGATTCCCCGGGAAACCGAATACCGATGCGTATCAGGACGCTGCGCCGCTTCAACCAATTTTTCAACGATATGTGGTGGTGTAGGTTGGTCCGGGTTGCCCATACCGACATCGATTATGTCTTCGCCTTTCGCTCGCGCCTGAGCCTTCAATTCATTAACAATGTTGAACACATAGGGGGGTAACCGACTAATTCGTTGAAACTCTTCCATTCCTCGCTCTTTCACCAATAGTGACTTACCGACAGACACCAAAACGTATCAGTCGAACAATTTGAAAATAAGGGTTACTTTAAAAATCCAATCAAGATGATGATGGAAAGTCTTAGATAAGCAAAAAAGCAGAGTATACAAGGTAAAAACGAGAATTTTGAGCTTGTTTTAAACGCCGCTAACGCGCCTTCAGTGGATATTTAAAGGTGCTGTTAGGGGATTTACTGCATTATCCAACCCACATCGTAGTCTTTCAGCAAAGATCACAATGTTGCTGGTGACCTTTTATATCGTTGCCCCGCTTTTAATACTTCTGGTTAAGATACGTATTTAGCAGTGGCTAAACAACATTAAATATCGAAATCAATAAAGCTTTTCAGGATACTGGCGAGAAATAATACTGTCAATGTAAAAAGCCCTTCAAAGATTGAAGGGCTTTTTCTGGATCTATTGGGCTAGAATCTAGTTAAACACGGTTGTTACTCATTTGACTAGAGAACAATGCCCTATCGCTTTGCGTTGAATCAATGAAATATCGTATCGATAGAAAATCCACCTTGCTCTAGAATCTCGCGCATGCGCTTCAGAGCATCCATTTGTATTTGCCTGACTCTTTCGCGGGTAACGCCGAGTTCCTTAGCAACTTGCTCCAACGTTGAATTTTCGTAACCTCGAAGCCCATAGCGGCGGCATATCACCTCACGTTGTTTCTCGTTGAGTTGATCCAACCATTCGCCTAGGTTTTCATTCAAGCCATGGTTCTGCAGTATTTCGGTAGGCTGGGGAGTCACGTCATCGGAAATAGCTTCGACGAGAGGTTTATCCGAATCCTGACCGTACGGAACATCGACCGAGGTGACACGCTCGTTCAATTTCAGCATTTTTTCGACCGTTTTTACCGGCTTATCCAGATACAAAGCGATGTCTTCGGCAGTAGGGTCATAATCCAATTTTTGGGCAAGCTGGCGCCGTGCTTTCAAATAACCGTTCATTTCCTTCACGATATGAATCGGCAAACGAATCGTTCGGGTCTGATTCATAATCGCCCGCTCGATAGTCTGCCTGATCCACCATGTCGCGTATGTTGAAAATCTGAACCCTCGTTCGGGATCGAACTTCTCTACCGCACGTATCAACCCGAGATTTCCTTCTTCGATTAGGTCCAACAGAGGCAAGCCCCGATTCAAGTAGCGTCTGGAAATTTTCACAACCAAGCGCAGATTACACTCGATCATTTTTTTTCTTGCGGCTTCATCACCTTGCAGCGCAAGCCTTCCGTAGTATTTTTCATCATCCGCGGTAAGTAATTTGGATGAACCTAGTTCATTCAAATATAACCTTGTTGCATCTAATTGTGGTTCAGATTGATGACTTTCGCTGGATTCATCTTCGCGCCTGTGTCGGTTTTCGAATCTGATTTCCGCTTCGGGTCGCTCGAAAAACGCCCCCGCTTCACTGCTTCCGATAGAACCCCCAGCGACCGCTGGTTCAACGATATTTTCCGACATCCCGAGTCTCCACTGCCTAATAGTTTGCACAAATCAGATTAGGGTTTCGGTAAGTAGAGAATTGGATTGACTGGTTTGCCATCTTTTCTAATCTCAAAATGTAAGGAAGACCGCTTGACTGCGTTTTTCCCCACTTCGGCAATCGCTTGCCCTTTTTGAACGGCATCACCTTCCCGTACAAGTAACCTGCTATTGTTCGCATAAGCGCTTAACAAACTTTCGCTATGCTTCACAATAACAAGATTTCCGTATCCGATTAACCCCCGGCCGCTATAGACAATTTTTCCGCCAGCTGCCGCTCGTACGGGTTCTCCATATTTCCCAAAGATATCTAAACCCTTCCTTCCCGTTTGCGAAAAGTTTTTCGCAATTACACCCCGTATCGGCCACTGCCAGTTAATCTTTAATGTTTTTTTTGAATTTCTTTGATTTTTTTTAGCTACCGTGTTTTTTGAAGGTTTGCTTGGGTATTTATTATGACTCGATGACTTTTCTGACCCGCGATAATTAGCGGGAAACAAGCGAATACTCTGACCCGGTGTAATCGTGTACGGATAGGAAATATGATTCCATGCAGCCAATTTACGGTAGTCATGCCCGACACGTTTTGCGATTCCATATAAAGTATCGCCCTGTTGAACTCTATAGTAACGATGTGTTGAATCTAGATTCTCGTAGCGAAAATCGTCTGATGCACATCCATGGAGAGCATGTAAAGCCGCTAGCATAACGCAGATAATCAATGCACGACCAAGACCTATCACCCCTGAAATACATTGACGCCCAGTCATAAATTCTTCATTATTTTCCAAGCAAAACATCTTTGGCTTGATTAATCTTGGCCGCCAAATAATTTGATCCACCTCGATCCGGATGATTCTTTTGGATGAACCTTCGATGGGTTTCGATAATCTCCTCGCGCGATGCGTCTACAGTCACACCCAATATACTGCGGGCTTCATCTTCGCTCATTTTTACATCGGTCGATTGATCTTTATCTTCGAAGTTATGCCAATCTTCGCCGTATATTCTATCCAGGTAAGTCTCGAGTAATAGCCGAGAATCCTCATCGTATTCTCGGCACTCCCGAAGTAACCGCAATAAGCTTTGTTTATCGAGACCGCCCAAAGTTTTTCCAGCGTAGCGTCCTTTAACGATCTCACCATCAATTTCACCAGAATCGCGATTCAGGCGCATGTGAATGTAATCGGCTTCGACACTTGAATAACCTTCGTTTGTTGACGATGAACGGGTTGGCTGATGCTGCGCCCATAACCGATGAATCAACGGTAGGTAGCGAAGAAGATGGGGTAATAGTCTGATACCGATCACGACAATGCCGCCCAACACAGTTAACAACCAATGTAGCCGACCCGTTACGGTCAGCAAAACGACAATAGCCACTAAAATAACACCGACAATGCGTTTCTTGTCCTGAAATGATATTTTGGCCGACCTTCGTATTAGATATCTGAATACAAAAGTCGCCAACAGGAACAACGCCAGAATGATTATCAGTCTGATCAACCTAACCTCGCTTCATTTGCTCGATAAGCAACATCACTGCTGCGCCCTTTTTTCTACTCAAATCCTCCAACGCGGCGCGTCCGCCAGCCGCATATACCGCAACAGCCTCCAATAGATCTTTCAATTGCTGCCCACTGGCGGTATTAAAATAACAATAAGCACCGCCACTTATTCGTGTAATTTTCCGAAAGGTTTTTGCCGCTATAGAATCGTCGCCCTCATGAAAGATAAATACCGGAACATTTAATAAACCAGTTTCTCCAGCCAATTGGCACAAATACTCGGCATCCTCTTCCATACAGTCGCCGACAAAAACTAAGGCATCAACCTTTTTGCACTTGGTCTCATCGATAGTGTGCTGCAATATTTTCCTAATTTGGGTATGTCCCGCCAGACAGGGCACCGCGTTCATTTGACCGAGTAATTCTCGAGCGTCGCTACACCAATGCGAAACTCGAAAGGTATTGAACGAATGATAATAGCAAAGCTGAACATCCAAACCGCCCAGGGAATGAGTGACTTCAAACATTTGCCCCTGAATATGGCAAGCCCTATCCCAGGTCGGTTCGCGGCTAGCTGTCGCGTCCATGGCAAAAATCAATCTTCCGCGCTTATCAGCAGCTCGAACTCTTGGCATACTCGCGACTTTCTCAAGGAATTTATTGACTTCTGAACGATTCGATTTCGTGGCTAGTTTTTTGTCGCCCATGACTTGTCCGCCTTATTAAACTGTGGATCAATTCGCTAACAACATCATACGTACGGACAGCAATACGATTCAACTGTTTCACATCCAAACGTTGCAATCGGTCGCGGAAAGAGCACGCGCGCGATTAATTTCAATACAAACAACGTTGGCTTATAAATTAAATGTTTGAAGCAATGTTTTACTGCATTAAACTTCTGATACGAACATTTAGGGTTAACGAATTTCAGAAACTGCCAATTTATGTTTGCGCCTTTCAATAAATCCGAATTCCAAACCGGCATCAGTTCAGTTATGCTACGTCGGAAAGGTTTTTAGGCACTTGAATTGTGTTGCCGACCTAGGTAACGTGCGGCCACAGAACAATCACCTAATGATAAGAAATTTTACCAGCGAGGTCTTTGAGAATGAGTAGCGAAATTGATTCCAAATTAGATATGGTCAAAAACATCGGATCTAACATCATGGCCCTACGAGAAGATAACCCCAAGATGTTTTACGGTGGCGCTGTCGTTATATTCATCGTAATTCTCTTTCTTTTTGCAGGCGGTGGACCGAGTGACGCTCCGCAAATGAAAATGTCGCTGGTAAAAGGTCAAACGTACATCATTAAAAGTCCCAATGGTGGCAAAGTCCTACTGCTTGCCAAACCGATGATGGGATCATCGGACCTCGCGGAGGATACGTGTCTTATTGAGTCAGGCACGCCAGCAAAATACTTGGAACAAACCCTTGTCAGCTATATTCATTTCGTACAGGTTAGTCCAAGCAGCGGAGACTGTAGCGGTAAAACCGGATGGACTTCAAAGATTAATCTTTCACAATAGCGTAACTCGTAACAGGCGATACCGGAGTCTTTTGGCATAAATCATTTAGAACTTTCGGCTCACCACTAATTGGCTCCGTAACTGCGTCAAATTGAACGGTTACGGGGTTGCTTAAGTTCGCAGAGACGTTAGTCACAAATTATTAATAACAATTAAAGGACTTTGGTTTACCGCCTTGCGTACGCACCAATACCCAAACGCTGCTATCAAGATAGCGCCTGCTAAGGGGGTAAATAGCCAAATTTGCCAGTTTGGCTCGTAAGGCAAATCAAAAATCAAGCTGTACAATACCCACAGCAGAATTTCCGCGGATAGTGCGGCTACGATTCCCGACAGGAACCCTAAACTAATAAATTCGCTTAACTGACTGCCCCTTATCAAATCGCGGTTAGCGCCGAATGTTCTCAGCATTCCAACTTCATATAAGCGCTGATCCATGCTTGTATATACTGCGGCAAACAATACCGAACAGCCCGCTAAAAGCGCGAACAGCAGAACATATTCAACGGCTAGCGTCACTTGAAGAATAATTAGCTTAAATTGTTTTACTATTAAATCAATATCCAGTAGCGTCACACTGGGAAACGCTTTAACCAATTTGTTTAGAACCTCTTTCTTCTGGTCGGAAAGATAAAAACTAGTCAAATAGGTACTTGTGTGATTATTTAGTGTTCCCGGCGACAATATCATGTAAAAGTTCGGATTCATCATATCCCAACGGAGGCTGCGTATACTCGTTACTTCAGCATTCAAGTCGCGACCCCCGAATCTAAGATTCAAGCTGTCCCCAATTTGAATGTTCAGCATTTTAGCGAGATCCTGTTCAACGGAGACCTGACCCGGATGACTATCCTGCCACCATGTTCCTTGAACAATTTTGTTATCTTGGGGTAACAAATCGGAGAATGTCAGACTGAAATCTCTATTGATCATGCGTTCCGCCTTGGACTCCTTCTCAACTAAATGCCGCATTTCAACACCGTTGACTCCATTTAGCCGCCCTCTAACAATCGGATAGAACCCCCTCGACACAACATTGTTTTCCTTCAGCAGGCGCTTGAACGCCAGCCATTCAGACGGAAAAATATTCAACGCGAAATGATTCGGCGTATCCTGAGGCAATTGTTGCTTCCACGTTTCAAGCAAATCGGTGCGTACCAGTAAGATAACCACCATCGCCATCAGCGTGATCGAAAATGCCAGTATTTGACTCATATTAGACACCGCATGGCGGCTCAGATTTCTGACCCCAATACGCCATGACAGCTTCAGATAGGGCAAAGCGCTACGACTGGCTCTCAGGCACAAATAGGCAATCCCGCCCAACGCCACGATGGTTGCGAAACCGATAGATATCGCATAAAGAATCAGTCGCAAATCTTGGGTGTATTGCCATAACAAGACCGCTACAGCGACTAAAGCCAACCCATATACTAGCCATGCGCTGGCCGGAACCGGATCGAGATCCTTTCTAAGCACGCGCAATGGCGATACAAATCGTTGCCTGAGAATCGGTGCCAGTGAAAACCCAACCAGGATTACCAGACCCGTTGCCATACCGAAACCTAGCCCCCACCATCCCGGGTTCACCAAGTTTTGTGGTAGCAGACCTTCTAATAGATACACCAATATTTCTTGAGAAATCCAACCGAAAGCACTGCCAATCACGCTTGCGGCCATTCCGATCAATAAAATTTGGATAGCAAAAAATTTCAGAATCTCATTTTGCTGCGCGCCTAGACATCTCAGTAACGCAGTAAAATCATAATGCCTTTGGCTATACCGACGCGCTGCCATTGCAATGGCTACTCCGGCTATAACGACGACAACGATGCTGGCCAACCCCAAATAGCGCTCGGCACGCGATAACGCGTTGCCCAGTTCGGGCCGGTCTTCGTAGATGTCCATTATCCGTTGCCCGGAGTTTAGCTGGGTCTTTAGCCAGATTTTGAATGCGGATAGTTTTTTTTCTTCGCCGGAAAATAGAAAAGAGTAATGAACATGGCTACCGGGTTGAACGATACCGGTCGATTGCATGTCTGCCACATTAATCATAACCCGTGGTGATAAACTGTAAAAAGTTCCCTTTCGGTCAGGCTCGAACGTTATGATCCGACCAATAACTAAACGCCGCTCACCAACCTCTATGCTATCCCCCAAGGACAAGTCCAGTGTTGAGAGAATCCGCTGGTCCACCCACGCCTCCCCTACGCGAGGAATATCCCGGACCAGGACCTCATCAGCCAAGCTGCCCATGGTGGTTTTCAAACTTCCGCGTAGAGGATAGTTCGAACTGACAGCTTTTACCCCACATAGCAATAATTTTTCCGCGTTCATAACTACGCTTGCAAAGCCTGCCGTACGGGCAACCGACAATCCATCGCCGGCAGCTTTTTGTAACCAGTCTAAGGGTAGTTCGGAATGACTGGTCACTGCCATATCCGCGGCCAGAAAGGCAGCCGCCTGCAGTTCCATGGTCCGATTCAACCGATCCGCAAATAGGTTTGTGGTTGTAACCCCCGCAACTGCGATTACCAACGCTATCGCGAGCACACTGAGTTCACCCGAACGCCAATCACGCAGCAGCAAACGAAACGATAACCAGAATACTTTTTTCATTTCTTGAGCCCGTTTTAAGCTTTGATGATACGCCCTGCCTGCAAAGGAATAATCCGCTGACAACGTGAAGCTAGTGCATCGTCATGGGTTACCAAAACCAACGTGGTGCCCTCCTCCTGATTGAGCTCGAATAGCAATTCGATTATCTGGGCACCGGTTTCACTATCCAGGTTTCCGGTTGGCTCATCAGCGAATAAAATGCGCGGAGACGTAACAAACGCTCGGGCTAGAGCAACTCTTTGCTGCTCTCCACCGGATAGTTGATTCGGATAGTGATCCATTCGATGCGCCAGCCCTACTCGGTCGAGAAACATTTTCGCCTTACGCTCAGCTTGTCTGTCACCTACCAGTTCGAGCGGAAGCATGACATTTTCAACTGCAGTCAAACTGGCCAGTAATTGAAATGATTGAAAAACAAATCCCACGTGCTGGCTTCTAACCCGCGCGCGTCCGTCTTCATCTAGGTCTGTAATACATTCACCTGCCAGGTATACATTCCCCTGCGACGGTATATCCAAGCCGGCCAGTAATCCCAACAAGGTTGATTTGCCGGCACCGGACGCACCGACGATGGCGATGACCTCGCCGGATTGAATACAAAGATCAATCGACGCAAGTATATTCAACCTGCCCTGAGATGTATCAACGTATTTCGACAGATTATTCGCCTGTATAATTCCTTTCTGTTTCAGTTCACCGATTTCATAAAACTCCGGGGCATTATTTATGTTCAAATTTTTCATTGGCGTGCTTTTGTTTTCTAATTCGCTTTTTTCTATACCGGCTAATGCCGCGTGTACTCTAATTGTTGTCGGAGACAGTATAAGCGCAGCATACGGAATGGATCTAGACCAAGGTTGGGTGGCTTTGTTACAAAAACAATTAAATCAGGAGAGTTACGCCTGTGAGGTGGTTAATACGAGTATAAGCGGGGATACTAGCGCCGGGGGCATCGCCAGAATCGATCAACATTTGTCGGAATATAAACCTCGCATTGTGATATTGGAGCTTGGCGGCAACGACGGCCTTAGAGGACTAGCGCCGTATATTATCAAGAAAAATCTAAAAGCTATGATCGACCGATCCCACGCAAGCGGTGCAGCTGTCATTTTACTGGGTATTCGTATCCCGCCGAACTATGGGAAAGCCTACACTACGAAATTCGAACAAATATATTACCAGTTAGCCGACGAAACCGAAGTCGAATTCGTAGCGTTTTTGCTAGAAGGTATAGGAGGCAACGCGGAATTGATGCAGCATGATGGAATCCATCCTAACAGTACGGCTCAGCGTTTAATTATGGAGGTGGTATGGAGACAACTAG
>CAZVFR010000020.1:0-10232 GCA_964626505.1 uncultured Methylococcaceae bacterium | reverse complement strand
ATCAATACACAAAAACAAATAGCCTGGGCTAATTGCCAAAACGAGTTCAGCTGAGGAACGCTATTCGAAATGCCTGCGTAATTTTATCTTTAGGCCAGATTTTAACAAATATTCTTCAAACGACCGATTTGCTTTATCAAATTTGATACCGATTATAGGCTTACCGTTGTGTACACTACGATGAACCACCCTTCCTTTGAGCGTATATTCTTTCCCCTCTTCGAATTTCATGAATAGTGATAGGCGATTACGTTCTCCAATTTTTTTAGCACAGCTAATTGCTATACCGTGATGCGAAATATTGATCAGTTCAACTGGTTCTGCATGGCTTCTGAAAATACTTCTCTTAAGATTCAGCCACACACTGATATCTTCGCGCACATACCGACTATGGATCCTACGCTGCGTCAACGAGGCTTCCGAGCTTAAAGACACGCCTCGTATCTGGTCAATCAAAATTTCTTCCATACCCGAAGGATAGGCAGTCTCGGTTGCTCCAATATTTAATCCCACGCTTACCATTTTAGTCTGCCTCTCGATTATCAGCACTGTTGATTCGGCGTCTTAAATTCTCACCGACATGTCTCGCAGCGTGCTATTTTCTGATCGTTACACAACGGTTCGCTCGTTTAACTGTCTTGCTCATGCCTATTTAGGATCATGACTGGATTGAAATTAAGTTCACCACTGCTTAAAACAAAATCATAGCCGTTTTTTATAGTTTAACCCGGCGCCCGCACCCCTGATTAACTTTATTTACGCTAAATTGGTTGTTGTAAGTATCAATTTTCCATTATTATTTGGCCCTATTTTCAGTTTTCTGACTA
Organism: uncultured Methylococcaceae bacterium; assembly: GCA_964626505.1. Lineage (GTDB taxonomy): Bacteria > Pseudomonadota > Gammaproteobacteria > Methylococcales > UBA1147 > CAZUGA01. The sequence goes on along the minus strand of CAZVFR010000020.1, from coordinate 9,405 downwards.
TCCCTATGAACAATCCTGTATCTCTTTGCAATGCAGCGGACAGCATGTTGCTGGTTGTGGACATTCAACCCACTCTGACTGCCGCCATGTCGGAAGAAGAGAGCGAGCAAATGTTGCACAATACGGCTGCGCTATTATGCGCCGCGGACACCTTGGAGATACCGGTATTATTAACCGAACAATACCCCAAAGGTTTGGGCGAAACCGACGAAAGCCTCCTCGGAAAGCTGCCGTCGACAGCCAAAAAGTTCGAAAAAACCGGATTTTCCTGCTGTGCCGCCGACGGATTTATGGACGCCTTGGAATATAGCGGAAAATCTCAGATTGTGCTCGTCGGCCAGGAAGCTCATGTTTGCGTTCTACAGACTGCGCTGGAGCTAAACAATCGCGGGCTTTCAGTGTTCGTTGCCGAAGACTCTATTTGCTCCCGTAAACAAGAGCACCGCTTTTTTGCTTTAGAACGCATGCGGCAAAACAACATCACCATAACCAACTATGAATCGGTATTGTTCGAATGGTTGCGGGATGCATCACACCCCCACTTTAAAGAAATTTCAAAACTGATTCGTTAACCAGCTACACCCATGACTGTCGATGATTTGATCAACCGATTAGCAGCCGGAACACGGGTGGGTTTCGAAGAAGCTATAACGGTTATCGAACAGAACTACCGATACCAACCGGTAAAATTTACCAACGGCTCCGGCGCGGGAAAAATAATTAACCCTGCCGGCACCAACGAAGGATCGTGCAAGATCTTTGCGTTTGCACGCTTGCACGCATTAACCCAAGATTTAACGCTGGCTTTATTTGGAGATTTCTATTGGGTGGATGTTCTCGAAAACCCCGATGGCTCCAATCATAAAAATATCAGGAACTTCATGAAATTCGGCTGGGATCACATCGAAATGAAACGACAAGCGCTGACTGCAATCGGCTAATTCGAATTTCTGAGTAGAGAGCAAAATAATCGCACAGAGATTTATTTTCGCAACGGCTTTTCTAAACAAGCAGAGTTTTCGCCGTCTTTTCGACGGGAAAAACAACTTGTCGAAACAAAGATCAATCGACAGAATGTCACTCTGGTGAGACACTCGGACTAGATGTAAAGCAGTTCCGGCCATTTGCCTTGGACTGGTATAATGCCTGATCCGCACGTGCTATAAGATCAGCTGAAGTATTACTCTTTTTAGGAACCATGCTCACGGTACCCAAACTGATTGTTACACAATTACCAACTGGCGCACTCAGGTGCTCAATCTCCAAACCACGAACCTTGTCCAGCAGCGTTGCAGCCATACGGTCAACACCCTCTTGTGAAGTTTCCGGCAGTATTACCGCAAACTCTTCGCCACCGTACCTTGCCACAAAATCATGAGATCGATTAATTATCGAATTTAAAGCCAACGATATACGCTTAAGACACTTGTCCCCAAGCTGGTGCCCGTAGGTATCGTTAAACGCTTTGAATCCATCGACATCGATCATAATCAAAGACAAAAACGTATTATTCCGAATTGCACGTTGAAATTCTTTATCCAGTGCCTGATCAAAATAGCGGCGATTGTACACTTCAGTAAGACCGTCAACCGATGAAAGCCTGATTAGCTGTTGATTCGCTTCCTGAAGTTTTTTGGTGGTTTCGATGAGTTCCTGTTCGTGGATTTTTCTTTTGTCTATTTCAGATTTGAGACGTAGCGCTGAGCGAATTCTGGCCAACAATTCAACTTTCTTGAACGGCTTGGATATATAATCTATTGCGCCAGCATTAAACGCTTCTTCTAGATGCTGTGTATCAGAGCTAGCCGTCATAAGAATTATGGGTATATCCATCAACGCCGTATTTTCCTTAATCTGGCGGCAAGCTTCAATCCCTCGAACATCCGGCATTAATATATCCATCAAGATCAAGTCAATGGATTTGTCGACGCAAGCTCCCTGCCCCATTCCGAGATAACCGAAAGCATCTTTCGCATTAACGGCTGCAATGACGTCGAAACCTTCCGCGACCAGTCGCAGTTCCAGAACTTTCCGGATGCCGCTATCATCGTCTACGATCAAAATACTCATATAACCAATGTCGATTCGACCAACACAAACCGATTGTGTTTTCCCTCCTCTAAGCTTACAAGCTACCGGCTTGTTTTCAAGTTCAAAAAGACGCTGTGGTTCACACAACACCCCTAAAAGAAGAAAATATGCTGTTCAGAACCCACCGGGTCCATCACTTAATGCATGAATTTGTATGCTACAGCGCCAACCATCACCAAAACCACTGTCGCCCAACCAAGACGATTAATATAAACATGCAAAACGCTTTCCAGTCTTTCTCCGCCCCAAGCCATCAACATTGCGACCAGGAAAAAGCGCGCGCCACGCCCGATAAACGACGCCAAAACAAAGGGCGCAATCGCCATCGACAAGGTTCCGGCGGCAATCGTGAATACCTTATACGGTATCGGCGAAAATCCTGCCACGAAGATGGCCCAGAAACCCCACTTGTCAAACCATTCACGCGCCAGAAGGTATTTATCCCAATACCCCAGCTGTTGCACCCACGGCGCTATAACATCGAACGAAAATACGCCGATAAAATAACCTAAAATACCACCCAACACAGAAAATAGTGTTGTCAATAGCGCGTACCAATAAGCTTTTTTGGGTGTTCCCAAAGCCATCGGCGCGAGCATAACATCCGGGGGAATGGGGAAAAATGACGATTCCGCAAAACTTAATGCCGAAAGGTAACGCACAGCGTGCTTGTGTCGCGCCCATCCAAGAACTTTTTTGTACAAATATGAAAACATTATAAGGGTCTCCCTGAAACCAATGGAACAAATCTCACTTTATCAACAGTTTCGACCTCGCAACCTGCTGTGGTTCGGGTAACCCTTTGCAGCTCCTGCGTGTCATCACTACCCACTGGAATGATCATCACACCACCCACTGTCAGTTGTTCCAGAAGCATAGTCGGAATCTCAGGCGGCGCCGCGGTAACAAGGATACCGTCATATGGTGCGTGTTCTTTGCGTCCCCAACCTCCATCGCTATGCTTGAAGCTGATATTATGCAACTGTAGCTCCCTAAGGCATCGTTTGGCTCTTTGCAATAAAGGATTGATCCGTTCGACGGTATAAAGATTGGTCACCAACTGCGCCAAAACGGCGGTTTGATACCCTGACCCTGTTCCAACTTCCAGAACCTTTTTTGGACTGCCGTTTTCGAGTAGTAATTCTGTCATGCGCGCAACCATATACGGTTGCGAAATAGTTTGGTTATGACCGATCGGAAGTGCCGTATCCTCGTACGCGCGGCTGGCCAGAGCCTCCTCAACAAAAATATGCCGGGGCGTATTGCGCATCACCTCTAAAATCGAAACGTTCCGAACACCTAGCTCTTTTAGCCTTTTGATCATACGATCTCGGGTACGCCTTGAGGTCATACCTATTCCTTGATGGTGCACACTCGGGGTCATCAGCCTACATCCCTCGGCAACCACTGGGATAGACTCTCGATCGCATCGTAGTGCGTAAGATCGACCTGCAGTGGTGTTACGGATACATATTTTGAACGGATCGCATGAAAATCCGTGCCTGGCCCGGCATCTTGTTCAGGCCCGGCCGGTCCAACCCAATAGATGTCCCGACCGCGCGGATCTACAGTTTTTAATACAGGTTCCGCCTTGTGCCGCTGACCCAATCGCGTTGATTGGAAACCGCGCAGCTGGTCAATTGCGATATCCGGCACATTCACATTCAATATTGTATCCGATGGCAAGGGCTCCGATTCCATTTTCTCCAACAATGCCACCGCGACTTGCGCCGCGGTCTCAAAATGTTTGCTGTCAGTTGAGGCCAATGATATTGCCACAGCCGGTAAACCCAAAAACCGCCCCTCGGTCGCCGCGGCGACTGTTCCTGAATACAGCACGTCATCTCCAAGATTCGCACCATGGTTTATTCCTGCAAAAACCATGTCCGGCTCATCGTCAAGCAAACCCGTAATCGCCATATGCACACAATCGGTCGGGGTCCCGTCTACTCTGATGTATCCATTATCCATCTTTGTAGGATGTAACGGCCGATCCAGAGTCAGCGAATTACTCGCGCCACTGCGGTTCCTCTCTGGCGCGACTACCGCTACGTCAGCCAATTGCTTTAATGCCTCAGCTAAAACAATTAATCCTTTGGCGGTATAACCGTCATCGTTGCTAACTAATATACGCATACTTCAGTTGATATCTTCGACTAAACATTCCATTTTACACAAGAACAAAATCACAGGTACTCTTTAATTGACGCCACCAATCGTGATCAAACACCATTAACAGCGACTGTATACAAATCGATCTGATCATTAGGCTTCGCGAAATAATGCCGGTTTTTACGATTAAAAATGACACCACCAGCACTATTAGAGATTTCAATCATGCATTGAATGGTTTTTTTCTAAATAGATTAAACTGCGAACAGGTAAATCAATAGTAATCCCAACAAAAAACGATAAACAACAAATGGCATCAAACCGATTCGATCCAGCAATTTGAGAAAGATATCTATCGTGAGATACGCAACGACTGCGGATACCAAAACGCCAAATAGAAGTAAATCCCAGAATACAGGTCCGGAAGTTTGCATCAATTCTACTGTTTTAAGCATGCCTGGGAGTGCAATTGCGGGTATAGACAGTAAAAACGAAAATCGGGCGGACACCTCTCGTTTAAACCCAAGCAACAAACCCGCCGTAATAGTAATGCCAGAGCGCGACGTGCCAGGTATCAGAGCCAAGGCCTGAAAAATACCGATCAATAACGCATCTTTCCATGTCAGCTCGGCTTTGTCTTTGATCTCTTTGCCTGTACTTGCGGCGAACCAAAGTAAGCCACCAAATACGATGGTCGAGCCGGCAATAATCAGAGGTGACCGAAGTAGCTGCTCTACTTCGTCTGACAAACTAATTCCAACCAAACCTACAGGCACTGTTGCGATAATGACATACCAAGCTATACGTCCGTCAACAGTGGCTGGGGCAGCAGCCCACGATGCGAACCAATCTCCAACCATAACGCGCACATCGCGCCGAAAGTACATAAGGACCGCGCTCAGGGTGCCGACGTGGACCGCCACATCAAATGCTAGGCCCTGATCCGGCCAACCCAGTACCACGGGCATCAATATCAAATGCGCCGAACTGGAGATGGGAAGAAATTCCGTCAGACCCTGGAGCAAGGCCAGAAAAAACGCCTGGTAATAATCCACTATTTAATCCTGATAAAACAATTATCCATACGGCAGACTATTAACAAAATCATGCTCGTCACGAGCAACACTATGTTGCGGGGTCATCTAACCTGCAGCAGCGCAATAGCGTGCACCGAAATGCCTTCTCCCCTGCCTTCGAATCCCATTTTTTCCGTTGTCGTGGCTTTGACGTTTACGTCACTCATCTTCACATTTAAATCGTCAGCGATATTCTGCCGCATAAGCGAAATATGCGGCGCGAGACGAGGTTCCTGCGCAATGATTGTGATATCGACATTACCTACGTCATAGCCCTGCTCGATGACTTTACCGACCACATGACGGAGCAGTACACGACTGTCTATACCTTTGAATTGTTGATCGGAATCTGGGAAATGTTTTCCGATATCTCCCAACGCAGCAGCACCCAATACAGCGTCACAAAGCGCGTGTAGTACAACGTCTCCGTCCGAATGCGCCAACATGCCTTTCTCGTATTGGATTTCCACGCCACCCAATATCAATTTTTCGCCGACTGCAAAACGGTGGGCATCGTAACCCTGGCCTATTCGATACATTGCTGCTCCAGATAAAAACCGGCCAGTGCAAGATCTTCCAGCCGGGTAATCTTAATATTGTCCGGGCAACCTTCCACTACGCAGGGTTGACCGCCTTGAATTTCTATTGCACTAGCCTCATCGGTAATCGCGTGACGGTTTGCCAAAGCAGTGGTTAATGCATTCCTAAGGGCTTCCAAGCGGAACATTTGCGGAGTCAAAGCCCGCCAAATCACGCTGCGGTCTACGGTATCGGATATGCGCCCCTTATCCACTGTTTTTAGGGTATCGTGCACCGGAAGCGCCAAAATTCCACCTATTGCATCGTCTTTTACTTGATCGATCAGAGTTAAAATATCCCGCCGTCTCAAACAGGGGCGTGCAGCATCGTGCACCAATACCCAATCATTCGGGTCAGCTACGCTCGACAAATAATCCAAGCCTGATAGAACCAAATCGGCGCGTTCTTTCCCTCCTGAGACCCGCGTAAGACGAGCGTTTTCGGCATAGGATAGCTCGGACCAGTAGGGATCTCCATCTGATAGTGCCACAATTATCCGGTCAAAAACATCGGCCTCAAACAACCGATCCAAAGTATGCTCCAATACTGTTTTATCGTTGAGTTTGAGGTATTGTTTGGGTCTATCCGCAGCCATGCGTTTACCCACCCCAGCAGCAGGTACGACAGCCCAGAATCGAGACTTATTTTTCATGGTTCTTCAAACAGCGGATTAGACTAAAACCGGACCGCATTTCTCACCAGAATGACAAGCCCTCGCTTGATCTTTGTTCCCACAAGAAATTTTCTTCCCTCAAAACGACAGTCCGTATTTCGCTCAGTCAGAAAATCCCTTGTGACAACAAATCTCTGCGCGATCATCTTTCCCTCTGGTGAGAAATGCGGTCTACCGGCTTTGCGGTTCAATAATTTGAAAAAAGGTCTCCCCTTTCTTGATCATGCCTAGATCTTGGCGAGCCCGTTCTTCGATTGCCTCAATACCCTGCTTCAAATCTCGCACTTCAGCTCTCAGCGCTTCGTTACGGGCTTGGAACACCACTGCTTGCTGCTTTAGCTCTTTAATCCTGCGTTTATATTGCTGAACCTCCGCAATATTGGCATCACCGTACCAAAGCCGGTATTGCAGCAAACACAAAAGTACAATCAAAATACCACCCAAAACTTTCATTGAGTCGTTACCAAACACAACCTAGGAAAGAGGCCCGATACCGATTCCAGCCAAATTTAGTCGGCTAGATATTTGAACGCGGAACGACCCGCATAAACAGCTTTATCACCCAATTGTTCTTCAATCTTCATTAAGCGATTATATTTAGCAACACGATCTGATCGGCTCAGCGAGCCGGTTTTTATCTGGCCAGCACACGTCGCGACGCACAGATCGGCGATTGTAACGTCCTCGGTCTCTCCGGACCGATGCGATACAACAGCAGTATACCCAGCGTCCTGGGCCACTCGAATGGCCTCAAGCGTTTCGGTTAAAGTACCAATCTGATTGACTTTGATCAGGATTGAGTTGGCGATATTTTCGTTAATGCCCCTTTTCAAAATACTCGGATTGGTAACAAATAAATCATCGCCCACCAGCTGAACTCTGCCACCTAATTTATCGGTCAACAAGCGCCAACCCGCCCAGTCATTTTCATCCATCCCGTCTTCGATAGTGATTATTGGGTACTGGTTGACCCATGAGGTTAGATAATCCGAAAACTCATTAGAGTTAAACTTTTTACCCTCGGAGGCCAAATCGTAAACATTGTTCTCGCAAAATTCGGAACTCGCCACATCAAGACCCAGATAAATGTCTTCTCCAGGCCGGTATCCGGCTTTTTCTATCGCTTCAAGCAGCACACCTATAGCGGATTCATTAGAGGGGAGATTGGGGGCAAAACCACCTTCATCGCCAACCGCCGTATTCATGCCACGGCTAGACAGTACTTTTTTCAGGGCGTGAAATACTTCAGCACCATAACGTATCGCTTCCCGAAATGTCGGAGCGCCCACCGGCAAGATCATGAATTCTTGTAGATCGACACTGTTATCCGCGTGCGCTCCACCATTGATAATATTCATCATAGGCACCGGCAATAAAAAATCCTCGCCATTACTCAAATAAGTGTACAGCGGCACGTCGCCGTCATTTGCAGCCGCATGGGCCACCGCCAACGACACGGCCAATATCGCGTTAGCGCCCAAGTTCTCTTTGTTATGCGTCCCATCCAACTCCAGCATCTTGCCATCGATGGCAGCTTGATTGGTCGCATCCATGCCCACAACCGCGGAGCGAATTTCGTTACGGACATTTTCAACGGCTTTGATCACGCCCTTACCTAGATAGCGGTCGAAATCACCATCGCGCAACTCCATCGCTTCGCGTATTCCGGTCGATGCACCCGAGGGTACCATTGCGCTACCCACTGCTCCAGACGCGAGTACAACGTCTGCCTCTAGGGTTGGATTCCCCCTAGAATCGAGTATTTCACGAGCTTGAATATCAACTATCTCTGCCATGTTTTCACCTTTTGCAAAATAAAAGTTATAGGTTTGTCTCTATCAAACCGCATTCTTTCACGGTTCGATCAATATTCATTAATGTTTGCAAAAGGCTTTCCATTTTGTTCAATGGCCACGAATTCGGACCGTCACTTTTTGCATTATCAGGGTCTGGGTGAGTTTCCATGAAAATTCCGGCAATGCCTGTAGCTACCGCCGCTCGAGCTAGAGCAGGGATATAATCCCGCTGTCCACCCGAGCTGACACCTTTGCCACCGGGTAGCTGCACCGAATGCGTCGCATCGTATACAACCGGACACCCGGTTTCGCGCATTGCAACCAACGAACGCATATCAGAAACCAAATTATTATAGCCAAACGAAACACCTCTTTCGCAAACCATAATGTGTTCATTCCCTGATGCTCTGGCCTTATTGACAACGTTTTGCATATCCCAGGGTGCTAGAAACTGGCCTTTTTTTATATTAACGGGCAAACCCGTAGCAACCACGTTGGTAATAAAATTTGTCTGACGACACAGAAATGCTGGAGTCTGTAGAACATCAACTACCGAGGCCACCTCCGCTAATGGCGTGTCCTCATGGACATCGGTTAATACCGGGACACCAACGGACTGCTTAACTGTTGCCAAAATCTTGAGTCCTTGATCCACCCCGGGACCTCTGTAACTCATATGAGATGACCGGTTTGCCTTGTCGAAAGACGATTTATATATAAACGGAATATTTAGCTGATCGGTTAACTCCTTCAGATGCCCGGCAGTATCCAAAGCCATTTGTTCGCTTTCGATCACACACGGCCCGGCAATAAGGAACATCGGTTGGGATAGCCCAACGTCGAATCCACATAGTTTCACGCGTTTTCCTTACACTGCTTCCGATAAGCGACGGCGGAGCGTACAAATCCTGAAAATAGAGGATGCCCGTTTCTCGGGGTCGAGGTAAATTCCGGGTGAAACTGACAGGCCATAAACCAGGGATGTTGCGGAATTTCGATAACCTCTACCAATCTCCCATCGATAGATTTTCCAGATATCCGCAGTCCCGCACCGACCAGTTGATCCAGGTAATCATTA
>CAZVFR010000019.1:0-21232 GCA_964626505.1 uncultured Methylococcaceae bacterium | reverse complement strand
CGCCAAATTTTTGTAACATAGTCAGCCGATTTTATCTCCTATTTCCCCTCCAAGCAATTGTTGTCAATCCACCAGCGAATTATTAACGCTAGGTTACCGCTACAAAGAAAGCGCAACAAGGTTACATTTTGTTAAATCCATAATCGCACCATAGATCAATATCCATAACTAATTTCTAATTAACCAAAACCCCGACTATCGCCCTGACTTTGGTATGTGTTGCTCGTAACGCGTCTGTGGCCGCCGCTAGATGATACTTACTACCCCGCTGGAATTTGGGGGTTTTGCAAATTCTGCTTCACTTGAATGTATTACTTAGCGAACGGGATCCGATGAAATATTTATACGTCACGCGGATTTAAACGAGCATCGAGAAGCGAAAAACTGGTGATAAATTCGGGCAAGCCCCACCAATCTACTAATATTGTAATCGCTGATCACGCGAAAAAACATTCGACGCCCTTACCTGCATACCCGCTAATACAATTTTAATACGCGCTATCTACTTGACGTAGACGTACCACATAGAATGATATCGATGGCACTGCCAAACGTATGATGGACTGAATCTCGTACCGGCTTGTACTGACGTCCACACCGGTCTGTGATGTCGAATATGATTGCATACCTCCACATTAGCAGTAACCACTACAATATATAGTAATCGCGAGAGTTAAATATAAAGCCCGGTTTCATAATAATACTCACCTACCCTCAAATATACCCGATTACGGCGTTACAATGCTGATGTAACCCGCACGCCCAACATTACTCCTTATACTCGGCCAATTTCGAGGGCAACCATCAATAGTCACAAGTATTCTCAAGTTCAATAGACATTTATTAAGTAGCAAATATTATCCAAGTATTCGAATCGAACATCGGATTTCAGGGACCTTAATAGATCTAAAGACATAAAAAAACCCCCCGCCTTGCGACGAGGGGTTTTTTCTGTCAACCAATACCGACTTACTCTTTAATAGTAGAGCTCCTCGATAATGGAAAACTAGCCCTTACATAAATACAGGGATTAGAGGCGCATTCAAGATAGCAGATTGTCTGCTTCCATCTTCACCGATGAACCACAGGATTGCGCCATAACGGCTATCCGGATCGTAGATGATGTCAGCCATACGCTCGATTTCCCAAGACGCATCTTGCGCGGTAACTTCAACAGTACGAGTTTCGTCCGGTCCAATCGGGCTGTTGTCGCTTACAGTCAAGCCATCTGGAGCAAGTACGTTTTCAGGATACAGGGTATCATCTTCTAATACGGCTGAATCCAAGAAACGAATAGCGCCAGCTTGGAATTCACCAATCTGTACGGCTGTGCTAGACCCATTGTGGATGGTTAGAGTCATCTTCATAGCACGTCCCGGAACACGATAAGTTGAATCGTCTACGGTGACGTGAACGTCGCCGCGTTGATCCGGCATTGACGGGATGTCTCTAAGTACACCACCCTGCAATGGAACCGTGATTGGATATGCGCTATTAGCTGAACCATAACTGAACATAACAAGTACGGCCGTTCCAACCATGAACGCGATACATACTTTCTTGTCAGCAGCGGTGATTAACTCTTTCCCACGACCGGCTTTGCACATAATGAAACGCGGCAAGAAAACCGGGCCTTTGCAGAAGTATGCAATCCAAGCCAAGCCTACTGCGTACCATAAGAAGTGCCAAGCCCAAATGGTACTTTCATTGAAGTATTCCAAATCGACCGTTTTACCCGTCAACGTAGTTATTTCGTTTTTGAAGTTAGCCATTGAACCGGTGATAGTGATCCATTTACCAGGACCAATAACCGGGCCGCCGCCTGAAACATTCATCATCGTATGAACGTGCCAATCGCCAGGTCTACGAGCTGTCAATACAACCTTAAACTCGTAATCTTTACCAAGCTGCAATCTTACGGAACGCGGTACAATTTGGCCGCCAATATAAGATTCGCTACGAATAAAAACAGGACCTGGAATACCGATATTCAAAAACGATATTTCCGGTAGCGCTACAGTTTCCGGCCAGCCAGGAAACACATGGAATTTACCACTAATTTCAACTGAATCGTTCACCGCGACAGTATCATCCGACCAATTTAGGTCATACCATATGATAGTACGCATTCTCATGAACGCCGCCTGAGACTTTTCTCCATGAGCCATCGCAGATGGCGCGTAGAAACTAGTCGTAGCTAAGGCCAGTAGCAGGCCAACAAAGGACCATTTCGCTACCCTGTCTTTTATTGTTTTCATATATCCTCCTCTTGATAGAGAATTTAATAAGTTACGTCAAGCCAAATTCTATCTTCAATAGATCGATAGATTTTGGACTATTCCGTCTATTACTCTGTATGCTTCTAATTACTTCGATTCCAACAAATCTTAAGTCTGTTGCAGGAATTTGGTCGTACCGAACCATCTTCCAAAGAAATGCCAGATAAAGTAGATCAGGATACATACGAAAGCAGAGAAGAAAGCCGATACAGGCGCAACGTCCTTACCGAATGTTCTCAATGTACCTTTTTCAATCATACGAATGTACTCAGGGGTACCCGTTCTAACATAATGGTAACCTTGAATATCGGCGATTGACATCAACATACCGTGGTATTCGACAGGCATATGCAGTCCCGCGATAATTACCCAGTTGCCCGGGTAAAACAACAGACCGAATAATGTAGCGCCGAATATAGCCGTTGCCATATAACTACCAGTCAATAGCAGAACACCATCCAACATAATCGCACCCGGAGTCAAAATAGCCGGGAATACGAAGTTGATTGGGAAGTATGTCCAACCCCAGAAGTTGAAGTAACGGTTAACCCATTCACCAAACAGCAACGCTAGTACACACAATGTTGCACCAAATGGTAGCTTGAAGTGCTCCCAGATTATCGCTTGAACAGCTGCTGGAAATGTGACCAACATGATTGGGGTTACGGTAACCCAAAGACGCCTGTCTTTCCAATCGGACCAGAAATCCCAGTCACCCATGGTTAACATGGCATGAACGTGATATCCACCACAGATAACAAAAAACAGAATAAACAAACCGAGATAGTCAATGGTCCGAGAGACCTTCACCGCTTCAGCGTGTGACTTTACGGCAGACTGAACTGTGCTCATCACTTACCTCCTAATTAATATTATTTTGAATATTGAATATCAGTTTCTAAAGGCCCCCAGTGCAACCAAGCCCACATAGAACAGGCAAGATTACACTGGGACAAACAAAACCCCCTAGAGGTACTGAATACTCAAACCCGATTTATACGTCAGGGCAGACGTCTTTTCCGATGAGATTACTCAGGTCATCAAAAATCTGTAAGAACAGACCCAGGATACCCAGTGCAAACCAACCAAAGAAGACAAATCCGTAATGGAGAGGTGCTACGAAGAGCTCTTCCATCCACCAGAATGTGTGACCCCACTCGTTAAGACCAACGTTCGGGAAAATCATGAATGGACCGATGACAACCAACATATAAGGCAGAGAAACAGCCTTAGCGAAGTATGGAAGTCTAGTGTACGCATACATGAAGCAGCCGATACCGGTAACGATATAGATCGGATAGGTCATATAGAACTCAATGATGTGACTAGGCGTGAAGTCAGTATCGCGAACGATTGTCTGATGCCAAGTACCATCCTGCTCGGTGTAATAGCTAGCGCCCCAATATACAGCAGTTGCATATGCTACCAACCATACAAAATGGTGGAAGTGACGACGCAGAATTTCACGATTACTTACCGCAGAATAATCACGGGTACGAGTTTTCCAAAGGTATGCAGCAATCCAGCTAGCGCTGATGAATTCCAATGGGATTTCAATTTTTAAAATTGCCATCCAATAGGTTTCAAACTCAGGCGCGAATGCGTCGAGTCCAGCTGACCAACCGTATACACCTTCGTACCAACGAACAATAATGTAGTACAAACAATACATACCAAGTGCAAATACATAAAGATTCCGTTTATCAAGTAACGGTTCTTCAGCAGTTGCGGATGTAACACTTGCTGATGTTGCAGCCATATTAATACCTCCAATAATTATTAAGTTTTGCTTTGCCCAGGACCAACCCCTGGGCCAAGTCCCTAACGCTGTTTCACGCCTATGTTAACCACGTGAAACACCTATGATCCCTTAGGGTCTCTGAAGTCTATCACCTCTCTTAATAGTGTCAAGAATTTTTATCACTAAGTTCCGCAATTCGTTATTTTCTGCTGAATACTATTTTATCCTCAATCTTCAGCAAGGTGACCCCTTTGCCTCGCATATACGTGCAGGTCGCTGTTTTAAAGTTCTCGTTATCTCCATTCCAAGTCAAAGTTACAATGGTCGCCCCATCCCCCTGGGTGGTGTCAGGAGAATATAACGTCCCTTCGATCTCTTGGCGAATTTTCGATCGGCATCGCCCAATAGCATGATTGGTAAGCTGAATTCCAGCACGCAACATAACATCCGATGCAACTTCTTCATCACTCTTATCGGAAGTTGCCACTATAATCGCACCCACGCCCATCACGAAAACAAAACCAACTAGCGCTATCATAAATCTATTCATGGTATAATTTTTAGGTTAACGATACTTTATTTGAAGGTGGCAATTCTAGCCGAATACCACCATATGAACCACACGAAGCCTATACACTCTATCATTTAATCCCAACCAAATCCGGACATGACGGCGTGGATCAATTTGAATGATCGCTACAATTCCTTGCACCGATTATGGGTTTACGGCTAAAAAAGAAACATCAAAACGAATTATTCAGGAGGCAAGCATGAGCCACAGAGTGGTATCCGTTATTACATTTCTCGTATTTCTCGTCGCGGCTTACGTCCTATTAATAAAAGGTATCACGCCTTTTGTCCAAGACGTTGCCAAGTCGGATTTTTTTTTAATACAATCAGATGATCCCGCAGAAAAGTTTAAAACGGTCAGAAATGAGAAAACTCAAGTCGCGATAGCGCATTGCGCACAGTACCTGCAAGAAAATTTTGATCTAGCTCCCTCAGCCCGTTTCGACACCAACGAATATACCGCGTGGGCACTGGGCAACTATACCTACGTTATAAAATCTTATGTGGCTCTTTCGGAAACCGCCGAAGATCAAGCAAGCAAATTATTCGCCTGCAGAATCCATTACGAAGGTGGTGATGAATACAGTGCGGAAAACTGGGACATCAGCCAGTTCAGTTACAACGACAGTTAGCTAATTATTGTTACCATCGGCATACAAAACAGTCCGCCCCACCCCATAAACCGCAGTTGGTTAGGCTTGCTGTTCGGCTTCAGATCTGTCGAACCAACCTAAGATTATGGGGGCTCCCGCCAATGCGACCGCGTCGACCAGACAGTACCATGCAGCCACTCCGCTTGGTGGGTTACCCTGCGTTAGACCGGATACGGGATCAACAATCGCCCACTCCCAAGTACCCAGATAGGTTCCAACCAATTCAAGCCAGGAAGTGATAAAGAATGCACCCAAATAAACACGCGGAGATCGACCATAAAAGACACAGACCACAAATACGACGAATAAAACCCCACCTAAACCGTCACTACGACTCGCAAACAATATTCCCCAAATCGCCCACACACTTCCCATACCCAACACAACCCAGATAATTGCATTGGTGAAGCGCACAAACAAATACGAACGCGCCAAAATCACCGCGGTTAAATACACCATACCATGCCCGGGCGGAACGTAAGCCGGCACATTCTCAAAACGGTAAATGTAGCCGCGCATAATGACGGATGCAAAGTATTCTCCAAACGTGGCAAATGCAATCGCAATAACCACCTGCGCCTTGACCTTCTTATCCTGTCCATACAACAAACACAACAAAGTAATCCAGCCGTACACACCTAAGGCATTCTGCAATTCAATATCCGAATTCGAATCGTAATAAAAGCAGATGACCACACCAATAAAGGTAACCGCGGCAACGATATAGTCGCGCAACGATTCCCGATGCGAATTTGGCTGTATCGACAAGGATTCATACATAAACTTCAGTGACTAGAATTTATTCTTGAAAAACCCCATGTAGTTTATAGAAATTCCAGCATAGATCAATTTGGTTCGTTTCAAAACCTACTCAAGGCTTAACCCAGCGACCCAAGAACCATACGCAGTCTCAGAGGTCCGTTTCCACACAAAGTTTCTGGTATCATCCTCGATAGCTTTCGGTTCGTCAGATCCAGGCGACACAGCATGATCACAACAAGACCGTATGTCTCAATGAATCTAAATACTACGTTTAACAAAATTTATACTTCTAATCGTTGGATATTCGGCTCTGGAACCGGCTCAATCGCCATCAACAATCAAAAATACATCCGTTTCTTACAAAACTTCTTGGACGCTCACCCGGATATAACAAGTATCCTGGATGTCGGCTGCGGTGATTGGCAAATCGGCCGCGAAATCGACTGGGCCAGCAGAAAATATATCGGAATAGATGTGTCAGATCACGCGCTTGCCGAAACGAAACAAAAATTTGAATCGACCCGAACCGAATTTCACATTATGGACGCAGCGAATGATGAACTCCCCGACGCCGATTTAATCATTATAAAAGATGTATTGGAACATCTCAGTTTTGACACCATCCAGCGCATTCTGGATAAGACACATCAATACAAATACACATTAATACAAAATGATATCGGCATATTGGAGACAATCAATTTTGATATTGAAAACGGTGGATACAGAAAACTTGACGTGACAAAAGCCCCGTTTCGGTTCGAAGCCGAATTGGTTACCACTTACACCGAATTTCACTTAGTTGTGCTAATGCTTTTTGAAGTTGTGATCGCTATAAGCGGCGGTGTAATTACTGAAAACGCTCTTGTATCATGCCTTATGTTTGCAATCGGGATCATCTTGACACTCAAAATACAACCGCTCAAAGGACTATTTCTCAAAACGAATGCTATCTATAAATAGTGGGGAGTCAATCGAGGCCCCTCTCGGTCGACTCCCCCATTCAAGTTGATCTTACCCTACTGTTCATGCTAAAGTGCATACTTAGTTTTCAATTCGAAAAGAAAGTTAGAACGCTCTCGTGAATGGTAACTCCTCTATTTTGCTCGCAGGCTTTGACGCCAAATCAGAAAAAACACTGACGGATTGCCTGCAAGAGCATTACCATGTTTTGTCGGCAGGCTCTTCCGCGAAAGCTTTAGACACCCTCAAAGACAACCCGGCTGATCTGGTTCTGTGTCGTCATCACCCGAAAGACGATGGGATCAAACTGCTAGAAACAATGCGCATACGTCATCCTGAAATGATTCGACTTTTACAGGGGGATTTGAATCACGACGAAGTGCTTTTGGCAATTAATAAGGCCGCGATATTCCAGTTTGTTCCGTCCGAATGGGTTCCACAACAGATTGAGTTATTGATTCGGCGGGCATTGGAAAACCGCGAACTGGCTTATCGGCACCGGCATATCAGCCATGAACTCAAATTTGCCGAAGATGTTTTGTTAAAAGTCGAGAAAGACAGCGCAATCCGACTGGAAAACGGTTACCAATTTAACAATCTGATTTATTGCAGTAAGGAAATGGCCGAGCTATGTAACATCGCGCGGAAGGCGGCGGCTACGGAGCTTCCTGTACTGATTCTTGGAGAAACCGGTACCGGCAAAGAATTACTCGCACGTGCGGTACACGATAGCAGTTCCAGGAAGGAGCATCCATTGATGGTGCAGAACTGCGGAGGTATGAGTGACGAACTTTTGCATTCTGAACTATTTGGGCATTGTAAGGGAGCATTTACAGGTGCGATCAGCGACCGGCTTGGATTGTTTCAGGCAGCCGATGGAGGTACCGTATTCCTGGATGAAATTTCTGATGTGTCGCCGCGATTTCAGGTCGCCTTGTTACGATTTCTTCAGGAGGGCGAAGTCAAACCGCTGGGCAGCGATCAAATTCGCAAAGTCAATGTTCGCGTGATTGCCGCCAGTAATCGCCGCCTGAATGAATTAGTCAACGCCGATAAATTTCGTCAGGATCTGTATTTCCGCTTAAAGGGCTTTGAGTTGAACATTCCCCCCCTGCGCCATCGACTTGATGATATCCCATTCCTGGCTGCTTTTTTAGCAAAAAAATACGCGACTCATATTGGGCGGCACATTTTAGGAATCGCGCCAAGCGTTACCCATATTTTAAGGGCTTATCAATGGCCTGGAAATGTCCGGGAACTCGAAAATGAAATACAAAGGATGGTGGCGCTCGCGGAGACTGGGCAGTATCTGGGCGAAAACCATCTTTCGTCAACACTGGCTTGCGTAGACATCGCTCATGCGAATGATCAAATAAAAAACTACGTTCCGGAAGGGAGCACCTTAAAAGAAAAGGTCGAATCGCTTGAGAAAAATTTGGTTCGCGACGCTCTGTTCAGGCATCGATGGAATCAAAGCAAGGCAGCGGATGAACTTGGGCTGTCCAGAGTCGGACTTGCTAACAAGATAAAGCGTTATTTGCTCGATCAAGCGACAGCATAAACACGGCAGGTGACAAAAGAGAACGATAAAAGCGAGCCCAATCCCGCCTCGGAGCTTATCCATTTTCCTGTTTCCCGCACCCGACCGAAGGGCTCTCAAAGTAAATTTAAAGAGCTGGGTTTTTCCAAACTTTCTCAAACACTGGCTATGATACAGCCTAATCTCAAAGGTCATTGGTGCAGCCGGTGCAAGGGTATCTGGTACGGCTTCGTCGGAGAAGTCGAATGCCCGGCATGCGGCAACCGTCACGGTTAAGTTTTATCCATCCCCCCCCAAATACTCAAGTTCACTCGCTCGCCGATTCTTTATCCATCTTCACTAGAACCCTGCTGTCAGATTTTGCAAACCACTTGGCAAACCGGGGTGCAAAGTATCTTCGCAATGGGCTATCGAAAACCCTAATTTCTAATTTATAAAAATATAACCTATTAATATTACCGTAGAAATATTTTATAAAATAAGTGGCCTATATCTTGCTCTGTAAGTTAGTAAGGTAAAATTTCGCCCTAATTATTCAAAATAAATTTTGGAGGAAGATAACGTGGCTAATCTACTCTGGCTTCAAGGGGGTGCTTGTTCAGGCAACACCATGTCTTTTCTGAATGCCGAAGAACCCAGCGCCTGTGATTTAGTGACTGATTTCGGTATCAACATTTTGTGGCACCCATCGTTAGGCATGGAGCTGGGCGATAACCTCAAAAAAATGTTGGAAGATTGTGTTTCCGGCTAGCTAAAACTCGATATATTTGTTTTCGAAGGAACCGTGGTGAATGCTCCAAACGGTACCGGTGAGTGGAACCGCTTTGCCGGGCGGCCGATGAGAGAATAGGTCAAGGAATTGTCCGACGCGGCGGATATCGTTGTCGCAATCGGTGATTGCGCGACTTGGGGCGGGATCCCGGCAACCGCACCGAATCCTTCCGAATCAGAGGGACTTAAATTTCTTAAGCGTGATCACGGCGGTTTTCTGGGTAAAGACTTTAAAGCTAAAATCGGGCTTCCCGTCATCAATATACCCGGATGTCCAGCGCATCCCGACTGGGTGACACAAATTCTGGTCGCCGTGGCCACCGGGCACGCGGGAGAACTCACGATAGACGAATTCCAACGTCCCAAGACATTTTTTCAAAGCTTCACCCAAACAGGTTGTACGCGAAATATGCATTTTGCCTATAAAGTCTCGGCTACGGAGTTTGGTCAACGTAAAGGCTGTCTGTTTTATGATCTCGGCTGCCGCGGTCCTATGACGCACTCTCCTTGTAATCGAATTTTGTGGAACCGGCAGTCTTCCAAAACGCGCGCCGGAATGCCTTGTCTGGGTTGCACCGAGCCGGAATTTCCGTTTTTCGATCTCGCTCCGGGTACGGTATTTAAAACTCAAACTGTGATGGGCATTCCCAAAGACCTTCCCGCAGGTGTGGATAAGAAAGGTTATATAAAACTCACGGGCGCGGCCAAAGCCGCTGCACCAGCCTGGGCCGAACAAGACATTTTCATCGTTTAATCTGCTATTGAGCAGGAGAAAAATCATGCCTCAAACACAAACATTAGACATCTCCCCGGTCGGTCGCGTTGAAGGCGATCTTGACGTACGGGTCGATGTCGAAGACGGCGTTGTCGTTAACGCCTGGACTTCCGCTGAATTATTCAGAGGATTTGAAATTATTCTTCGTGACAAAGATCCGCAAGCGGGTCTAGTCGTGACGCCACGCGCCTGCGGAATCTGTGGTGCGTCGCATCTTACCTGTGCCGCCTGGGCATTGGATACAGCCTGGCAAACAGAAGTGCCGCGCAATGCCATCATTGCACGCAATCTGGGTCAACTCGCCGAGAGTTTGCAAAGTCTTCCGAGACATCACTATGGCTTGTTCATGATCGATATGGTCAACAAGAACTACAAAAACAGCCAGTATTATGAAGAAGCGGTTAAACGTTGGGCGCCTTTCACTGGCACCAACTACGAAGTTGGTGTCACCATCTCAGGTCGTCCGGTAGAAATATATGCCCTACTCGGTGGCCAATGGCCGCATTCAAGCTATATGGTACCGGGTGGCGTCATGTGTTCACCAACATTGACTGATGTAACACGCGCATGGTCAATTCTGGAGCATTTCCGCACTAACTGGATCGAACCGATGTGGCTGGGTTGCTCTCTGGAACGTTATGAAGAAATCAAAACCTATGCTGACTTCATGGCCTGGTTGGACGAAAAACCCGAACACGCCAATTCTGATTTAGGATTGATGTGGCGTATGGGTGTGGATGTGGGTCTCGATAAGTATGGCGCAGGGCTTGAGAAGTATGTTTCCTGGGGCTATCTACCACACGAAGAGAAGTACAACAAACCGACCATTAGTGGACGTAATCATGCAGTTCAGATGCCGAGCGGTGTCTATATCGCCGAGACAGATACCCATGTACATATGGATCAGTCGACGACGCGTGAAGACATAACCCATGCCTGGTATGAAGAGTCCGGCGGACCGACGCACCCTTATGATCGAACAACCAATCCTATTGCAAACAATAATCAGGACTTCGGTGGCAAATATTCCTGGTCAACCGCTGTGTTACATAACCAGCATGGTCATTTAGAAGCCGGGCCGCTAGCGCGTGAAATCGTCTATGGTGGTAAACACATGGAAGGTTGGCAGCATAGCGATGGTCTGGTGCTGGACATGCACAAGAATATGGGTGGTTCCGCGAGTGTATTGCTAAGACATTTTGCGCGTATGCATGAGGTCAAGGCCATATACCGGAATATGGAACGCTGTCTGCGCGAGTTCAAGCTGGCTGAACCCTTCTATATTAAGCCCAAGGAACAGGATGGTCAGGGCTGGGGCGCTACAGAAGCCATCCGTGGTGCACTGTGCCATTGGATCGATGTCGAGGGTGGTAAGATCAAGAATTATCAGATCGTTGCACCCACAACCTGGAATGTGGGTCCGCGTACCGGCGAAGAAGAACGTGGTCCTATTGAAGAGGCGCTTATCGGTACGCCAATTGCCGATCTTACTGACCCGGTAGAGGTAGGCCATGTGGCTCGTTCATATGATTCCTGCCTGGTTTGTACGGTGCATGCTCATGATGCCAAAACCGGCAAGGAACTGGCTCGGTTCAAGACGTCGTAGTCCACTCAATCGACCGGCCCAGGGCTGAAATTCAGTCCTGGGCCAGTTACGTGGATAAAGATAAAAGATAACTATTCAGCATGCCTTATAACTGTTCAGATTGCGGCTCATTTTGGCGAGTACAAGGAAAAAGCGCGGAGTTTATAAGTATAAATGAGCACTTTTGACGCAGTAATCGCGAAAATAAGCCGTGAGCTGAATAGTTACGATAAAAGAATAATCATAGTGGAGGACGACGGGTGAGCAAAGAGAATGACGATGCTTTGCGTGATCAGATTGGCCGCATGATGGCCGATGGCCTGCAAACGCAGACCGAGCCCTTTCCCGAAGACAATTTTCAGTTTGAAAATTTACTGAGCGAGTCACGTGAATTGGGACCGGATGAGCCGGAAAAAAAACTTGTCATTTCGGGTTTCATAGATCACCCATATGGGGATGATCAAGATCGCTGTCTGGAATGCATGTATTATCTGGTGCACCGAAAACGGTGTGATTTACCGGAATTGGCGGTGCCTGTAGATCCCGAATGGTGGTGTAGGCTCTGGCGCATTTAAAAGGTATCACTCGATATCGATGAACGAGCCCGAAGTGAGTTCCAGCGATCAAGCGAAGACCGATGAAACGCTTCGAGTTCATTTGCTTAAAATGTTGGAAGACGGTTTGGAAACGGAAATCGAGCCACGCGCATACTCGCATGAAGAAGTCCTGACGCTGGTTACCAGATTGCAGCAGGTTGGGCTCGACAGTCTCGAAGACAAACTAAAAATTTCGGGTTTCACCGTAACCCCATACGGAGAAGAAGACGATGAACAGGCCTGTGAAACCTGCATGTATTATCAGGTGCATCGGAAGTTTTGTGAACTGCCGGAATTGATGCTGCCGGTGGAAGCTGAATGGTCGTGTCGCCTTTGGCGAATATAATGAATGCTGACAATCATTGGCTGTGGAAATAGCAATCGAAGTGACGATGGGGTCGGTGTCGTCGTCGCGCAAAGGTTGCAAACCTATCTAAACGATAAACCCAATTCTTATACCCGTGTCTTCGATGCGGGCACGGCCGGTATGGATGTAATGTTTCAAGCCAAGGGTAGTCGGGCATTGATCATAGTTGATGCCAGCTCCAGCGGATCAAAGCCCGGGAGTATTTTTGAAGTACCCGGCAACGAGTTAGAACACCTGCCGGAACCAAGCTATAACTTGCATGACTTTCGCTGGGACCATGCTTTGTATGCAGGCAGGCAGATCTTTAAAGAACAGTTTCCAAGCGATATCACCGTTTACCTGATCGAAGCCGCTAATCTTTCTTTAGGCCTCGAGCTGTCCCCCGATGTTGCAAGTGCAGCCGATAACGTATACGAAGCTATTAAACAACGGATCGGTCAATATCATGGTTGAATCCGATAATAAAATTCCAACCCTTCGAATTCGAAATGGTAGTCTTTATCTGGATTTAGAATTGTACCAAACCTATTTTAAGGGTCTCGATTCGGTCATCCTGCTCAGACAGAATGGAAAAGTCCTCATGATGCCGGTCATGCATCCTGGCGGGGGCGGTATGTTGATTAAAATTCGTAATGCTCGCGGTGACCGGGTCATTCATGCCCAGGAATTCTTCCGCGATCAAGGCTTAGATGAGTTCATAGACCAGATACTGCCTGCACATTGGAACGCTGAGATGGCTGCGCTGGAAATCGAGATACCTTCCACGTAGGCTGCTTGGTTATTGACCCGCATTATGGCATCGGAAAAAAGAGGTCCGTTCATCATCTTCGTTCGAATCAGGATCAGTGGGCATTGATTTTTTCCAATAGCGCCAAATTCGCTAGGAGTGAACTCTAAATATCATTCGAGGCAATCTCGTTGCTAATTGCCACATCACGCAATCGATATTCTAGTAGGAACACCATTGATATTCTTATTGATGTATGTTCAGGATGCGTGGCTTGACAACGTCGCTGGCTTCATCGACCGAGAAAAAACCCACCTTTCCAGTCTCGGCGCAGTAGCAGTCTTTTACGATAAATCTTAGATTTTATATTGCAAATACGAATCATTCGTATTATGATTATTTTAAATAATTATATTGCAAAATGGAACAGAATCGTGAACGTAATTAATGCTATTGGGGCTGGCAATCAATCAAGTGACTTTCCTAACGGGCTTGTGAAGAGGCGTTGGGGTCGAACTATCCGTCCAAGAAATATTTGGAACTTTGCTCAGATTGTAAGACGCTGGCTGACGTGGTTCGCCATAACGCTTGCGGAAGGCAACCCAAATGCCCAGGGTCGATCTATCGACACAGAGTCGGTCAATGTAATTAGGGTTGAAATCAATGTCGACAAAATAGGCCAATTAATTCGAGAACACCAGGTTTGCGCGACTGATTTCCGTTGCCTGGATTGCCCATCAAAGGCATGCATCAGGCAACTCTTTCTGAAGGCTTGTTCAAAACGCTTGCTACAAAGCAATCCAGTCAACAATGAATTTAATGAATATTAAAAAGAACGGATCGTCGCCAACCCAATGCGGAAAGGCGCCGGAGCGGAATCGAACGGAAAACACGGGCCGTGTTTCGAGTGCGGAGTTACTCGGAAATCTGAACCGGCTCATTATTGAACATAACGGAGAAGAATACGTGTTGCGGCTAACCCGCAGTGGAAAATTGATATTAACCAAATAGCGTTAGGATAAACGCGCTTAAGCACCTAGCCAGCTAACGAAGCTTTCAAGCCACGGGCGCCAGCCAAAACTTTTTTGTCATTGTTGCTTGGAGACTTTGCATGAATGTGTCGGTTGGATTTCGGAAAAATTTGTTGATATGGCTGAGTGTCGTGAATTTGTTAAGTTTGAGTTCGAACCTATTGGCTGAAGAATCAGTCTCTCCTGGAAATTTCAGTACGCTTCAAGGGGTCACGGTCACAGCTACCCGAACCGAGCGGGACGTCTTCGATGTCCCTGAATCGGTCAGTATTGTCGACCAGCAGCAGATTGAACGGGAGCAACCGCAGAACTTTGGCCAAATTCTCCAATACCTTCCCAATGTAGACATTGCCGGCGGTCCCCGATCTATCGGCAACCAAGTCAACATCCGCGGTCTATCTGACGATCGCATTCTTTTTCTGATCGATGGCGCACGGCAGAACTTCAGTCGGGCCCATAACAGCCCTGTATTTCTCGACCCCGAAATGTTGAAACAAGTGGAGGTTGTGCGCGGACCGGCTTCAGCGGTATGGGGCACGGGCGCCCTGGGAGGCGTGGTGGCGTTTACTACTAAGGATGCGGCGGATCTATTGACGCCGGGCGAACAATTCGGCGCAAAAATGAAAGGAGGTTACCAAGACGTCAACAACCAGTGGCTCGGCAGCGCTTCCGTCTACGGCCTGACCGGCGACAGTTTTGACTATCTGTTCGACTTTTCCTACCGCAATGCCGGGGATATCAAGCTCGGCGATGGCACGGAGTTGGAAAATTCAGGTTTCGAGTCCTATGCCGGATTGGCGAAGTTGACCTGGAGCCCCGACATTTTTAACACCCTGGCATTCTCGGCTTCGACATTTGATCAAGCAGGTGAAGTGCCCTCCAATCCACAGACCCTGTCGACCCCCGATGATTTGGTCGATCGAGATACCGAGCAGCGCAATTTCACACTGCGTTACGACTATAACGATCCCGATAATCGCTATCTTGATCCGGAAATTTTGGTTTACTTCAACACCACGCACACCGATGAGATCCGCCAGATTGATTCACGCCAGGATATCACCGAATTCGAAACCATTGGCGTCAACGTCCGAAACAACATGCGCTTCGGCGATTCCGAATTTGTTGGCCAATTGCTCAGCTATGGCCTGGACTATTACCACGACGAAGCCGAAGGTCGACGCGACAGGGGTTCGCGCGCCTCTTTCCCCGACGGCCAGTCCGATGTGATCGGCCTCTATATCCAGGACGAGGTGGCGCTTTGGAACCGTCTGACAATAATCCCCGGCGTGCGTTGGGACCGCTTCGAAAACCAATCCGATGACGGTTCATTTCCGGGTCAGGTGGAGGATCAATTCACATTCAAGGTCGGATCGAACCTTGCGGTGACCGACTGGTTTTCGATCAACGCCGCTTATAACGAAGGTTTCCGGGCGCCCAATCTATCCGAGTTGTTTGTTTCCGGCACGCACTTCACCTGCGGGCCCGGTTGCGCCAACCTGTTCGTCCCCAACCCGAATCTTAAGCCCGAAAAGGCGCACAATAAGGAAATCGGCTTTCGATTGAACAAGGACAACCTGTTTATGGATGAAGACCGGGCTCGCTTCCGCGCCGGGTATTTTCACAATGAAGTGGAGGGTTTTATCGATACCGAAGTTAATTTTGTGTTTTTCCCGGTTCCGGGAAATCCTGGGCTCGGAGGAACAACCACCAACTCGAATGTGAGGGATGCCCTGCTGCGAGGTTTCGAAGTGGAATTCAGCTACGAGTTGCCGTACGGCTATGCCGGCGTCGCTTATTCGCGAACCCGGGGCGACAACAGGACAACCGATGAGCCGTTGTCGAATATTCCGGCGGATAAGTGGGTGGTTCAGGCCGGACTGCGCTACCCGCGTTTCAATTTCACTCTGGGTTGGCGCACCCGTATTGTCGCCGCCCAGGACCGCGTACCCACCGGCGGCACGCCGACCGACGGCTATACCGTCCACGACCTGAATCTTTCCTGGGCCCCGACGAACGGGACATTCAGGGACCTCCGGGTTGACTTCGGCATCAACAATCTGACGGATGCGGATTACCGGCAGCATTTAGCGGTGCTCAAGCAGCCGGGGCGGAACGTCATGACCACGGTTTCGTTTAAATACTAAAGGAAACCCCGTATGACTCGGCTGAGTAAACCAAGGGAAAAACCACTGAACCGTCTGCGGCCTGGCCAGATCGGGGCGCGACTGGGGGTGTTCATACAGATGTATCTCCATCAGCGATCCGAGTCGTTGGCGAATGCGGTTGCCGACCATATCCATGCCCTGCTTGTCCATCCGGACTTTGACGTACCCCTTGAGCAGCGTTGTGCTTTTCGGCAGTTAGAGATGCACTGGCGTTGTCTTGCCTGGCTTGGTGATCAACCCATGGTGGCGGATAAACAGATGGAATTATTCGGTGAGGCGCCGGTACGGTGACGATGGCAATCCACTTTAATTTATTAGGCCCGTTCACTTTAAGCCCGCCAGGAACGGTATTGGGGTGTGCTTTTATAATGGGTCTGTTAAAAGCCGATCATCAAGGGGCATCTCTTTTGCGGTTAGTCATTGCAATTCTGGTGTCTGTATTGCTCCATCTGAGTCTGTTGAACTGGAGCAGTACCGAATATCCCATCATCGATTCAGCAGCCAATATCGAAACGCTTGCGATATCTCTCCACGCGATTAACCCATCCGTTGTGGAAAAGTCCTCGTTGTACGACCCCCGGCCCGTCCCGGCATCGAAAACACCCAGGACCGTTTCCGCCGATTTGCCGATTTCGAAACGCGTCCCGAAATCGCTTCGCCAACGACATCCCCTGCCATTAGCGAATCGTATAACAAAAAAAAGTAAACGGGTTCAATCAGCGAAAGAGACCAAACAAGCCATACCCGTAACCGTTGATCAATCTGAACGAACAGAACTGGCAATCGCTGAACCGGTTTATAGCCCGCCGGAGCAAAGATCGGTATCAGACCTGGAATCCTCTCAAAATCAAACCCGGCTGCCGGAAGATCAATCACCGGGGTCTTTAGAAATTACTCGGGAAAAAACGAGTCCGCCGAAAATAGCAACAGCCTCTTCCAGGTTAAAGCAGCCTGAAACCTCATTAATTCGAAACCCCCGCTTCCGCCGGCCACCCCGGCCTCCGGTCTATCCGCGTCGGGCTATCAGACATGGACAGGAAGGCACGGCTACCCTGCACGTCAAAATCGCATCCGAGGGGACGGTTCAGCAAATCAACCTGTTTCGATCATCCGGCTTCACTCTACTGGACCAGGCCGCTACCACCGCGGTACGCAAGTGGGCATTTGAACCGGCCATGCACAACGGTTTCCCCATGGATGCCTGGGTAGAGGTGCCGGTAAATTTTGTATTAAAACAATCCTCCAGGAGTCGACAATGAATCAACCCGCCCTGACCACGACCAATCCTTGTCCACGAGATTTAAAGCAAGTATGGGATGACTACCGTCAAAAAAATCCGCAAGCGTGTCCACGTAAAGCCGCTAAAGCACTGAAAGTGAGTGAAGCCGAGCTGGTTGCAACAGGCTGCGGGGTGAATGTCACCCGGCTTGCGCCAAAATGGCTTTATTTATTCCAATCATTGGGGCTGCTGGGTACAGTCAAGGCGCAAACCCGTAACGACCACGCGGTTCACGAAAATATCGGTCTGTACAGACTAGCCCGATTTTCTGAAAACAAGTGTCTGGTATGGGGTGATAATATAGACCTGAACTTGAGTCTAAGCCACTGGCATTCGGGGTTTGCGGTTGAGGAAGCCAACCGGGTAGATCCAGGCCGGTACAGTTTTCAATTTTTCGATTTCGATGGCACTTCGGTCCACAAGGTGTATTTGACCCAGGATAGTTATCTGCATTCTTATCATTCACTTGTTAGCGCGTTTAAGGGGCCTGATCAGTCACCTGACCAATGCGTACAAACAAGTCTCTGGCAAACTAAATGTCTGGAAGACCAAATCAACATCTATCGTTTACGGGAACATTGGCGGAAACTAAAATCGTCTTCCGGCCTGCCCCTTATTCTTGATGAATTTGGCATCAACCGCTTCCAGGCTTTGCGGCTGGCAGGGAACGAATTCGTCTCGCGAGTTCCGCCCGATTTGTTCCATGGAATCATGCAGACCATAGCCGATATTCAGCTGCCGGTCCGGGTATTTGTCGGAAACATAGGCGTTACTCAGATTCATAATGGTCCGATTCAGAACCTCAGGAAAACAGGTCCCTGGCTC
Source organism: uncultured Methylococcaceae bacterium (assembly GCA_964626505.1). Taxonomy (GTDB): domain Bacteria; phylum Pseudomonadota; class Gammaproteobacteria; order Methylococcales; family UBA1147; genus CAZUGA01. Next base: position 2,600 of record CAZVFR010000019.1, on the reverse strand, counting down.
AATGTGCTCGACGATGAGTTTAGTTTACATGTCAACGAGGAAGCCATCGCAAGCCTCTGGGTTGTGAATTGGCCAACCGCTGTAGGCACGGTCACGTCGTTGGAATTCTATGACGCTCAAGGAACCAATATTGCTCTCGTGTTTGGACCATCTTGGCAGGAGGATGGTGAAAACCCGGTGTGGCGCGATCTGATAGGCTCTCTGCCAATTGTAGAGACAGCGGCATGAATACTTGGTTTAATTTACTGGGCCCCATGGCCTGGCCGCTTGTGGTTTTTTCCATATTGACCCTTTCGCTGATTCTGGAACGTCTGGCGTTCTATATCGGACGGGATCGACTTAGCGGAGGGCAACGTCGAACCATTCTCGATCTGGCGGGTAGTCGACAATGGTTAAAACTGGAAAACTTTTTAGGCGGACTACCGGATACGGTGGCCAATGGTCTAAAGCTTTTGGTTACAAATAGAGATCAACCCCGGGACAGGGTGGAGCAAATCGTTACTTTATGGCTAGTCGAACAGAGAAGCAAACTGGAAGCACATCTGCGCTGGTTGATGCTTTTGGCGATAGCCAGCCCCCTGTTGGGGCTTTTAGGCACCGTACTCGGCATGATCGAAGCGTTTCAGGATCTTGCTGCGCATACCGGTCCTGTTTCACCAGCGTTATTGGCCAAGGGTCTACAACAAGCCATGTTGACCACCGCTTTCGGACTTATCATTGCGATTCCCGCGCTGATTGCCGGCCACGCTTTCCGGATCTGGGCGGGTAGTCAACTGGAATCCTGGGAATACCTGCTCAACCGCGTACATCTGGCGATTGAAGATGTCACCTATGCAAATTGTACCGGTGAAAATACATCAGAAATTACGAGCAGTGGCAACTTACAAGGAGAATCCACTTGATCAAAGCGACCGGACAAATTCAAGAAGACGGTTTTAATGACGGGTTTTCGGGGCCGGATCTAACCGCCCTGTTGGATGTCATTTTTCTGCTGCTGGTGTTTTTTATCCTGACCGCCAATAGCGTGGAGCATACGCTGGAACTCGATCTCCCCGAACAAGGCGCCGACCAGGCAAAGCCCGTCGAAAACCCGGAAACCATTACTCTTTCATTGTTTGTTGATGAAAATCGGTGGGCAATCGAAGGTCGGGAACTGGATCGTTGGGAAACTGTAGAGAAAGCTATGATCAAAATCCGGAATGAGCGGCCCGATGTTGATGTCATCATCGCCGCAGACCGTCGTGTAGCCGTCGAGCGATTGCTTCAGGTTCTGGCTTTTCTCCAACGCGAAGCGGTTCATACGGCACAAATCCAAATGCACCCGCTGAATACTACTCTTCAAAACTAAAGCTTAGCCGACAAGGATTAATCATGATTCAACCACGCTCCGAACATACAATACCTGAACAGGATCCTGCGGATCTACCGACTCTCGTCACCTTTATCTGCAATCTGATGACCTGTTACGCGATGCGCCCTTGCATTCACTTGGCATCCGCCATTGAGCAGCATATAGGCGCGTTACTGAATTCGCCTGCCAGCGATGAGCTGGGTGATTGGATCGTCGCCTTTGAAAAATTGCAATGCCAATGGAACGCGTTATCGCAACGCCATGCACGCACGGCCTATCGGCAAGCCATGGCAGAATCGAAAAGCGCGCCAACCCATTAATTGAGTGGGAGAAAAAAAGCATTAACTAGGTTAATTGGCAGAAAAGCGCTTCGTATTGCCGCGTTACAACCCTACATACCCAAGGAAACACTTCAATGATTTGTACACGATGTATCCTACCTCTGCTCCTAGTCTTAACCGGAAGCTGCACCTGGCGCAGCGCCGTGTCCCCCGAGGCATCCATCGAAGGTCCTAGTGATTTCGGAGTCCTTCTGATTGCACACGGGGGATCGCCCGAATGGAACGGTGAAGTGGTGGCCGCGGTAGATCTCCTGCGGGATCGATATCCACTTGAAGTCGCCTTCGGCATGGCCAACTCCGTCACGATACAGGAGGCTGTCCGAAGGCTTGAGGTACAAGGTATCAGAAGGATCGGCGTCGTTCGTCTCTTCATTTCCGGCGAAAGCTGGTACGAACGTACCGAGCAAATACTGGGTCTCCGCGCTGGAGCATCGGGTCCTTCGGACTCAATAAATCATGTGAACGACACTGGCCACGGGAGCAAAAATCACAGCATGGCTTTCTGGAAGATCCAGACCGAAGCGACCTTCAAGCTTAGCACGCAAGGTCTTGCGGAAGCCGAGGGAATGGGGGCCGTGCTAGCCGACCGGGCGCGAGCTCTCAGCGACAATCCGCGGCGAGAGGACGTTCTCATCCTCGCGCATGGTCCTGGGAATGACTCGGAGAACGATAGATGGATTGCGCACATCGACGCCCGTGCGGAGGTTATTCGAAATATCCTCCCGTTCAGGCGCGTCCAAGTCATGACCTTACGCGAGGATTGGCCGGAGAAACGGGAGCAAGCCGAGCGCCGGATCCGTACGTTTATAGACAGCGCCCGAGACGATGGGGTCACGGCCATCGTCATTCCCTTCCGTGTGCACGGGTTCGGCCCCTATTCCAAGGTTCTCGATGGTCTTGAGTACGTC
>CAZVFR010000018.1:0-21396 GCA_964626505.1 uncultured Methylococcaceae bacterium | reverse complement strand
GGCGCGCTTTATGAAGATCAAGGTATTGTGGCTACCCGGGCGTGGATTCTTGATCTTTTTTCGGACCGCTTGAGTAATCTTTCGTTGTCTGCGCGGCAAAAAGACCCGAAAACGCGCTTGCAGGAGTTCATGCAGTCAAAGGGGCTTGAGCTTCCGGAATATACACTTATTTCAACGGATGGATCGCCCCACCAGCAATGTTTTCGGGTACAATGCAAAATCTCAATTTTTCCTGAAACTAGATTCGGTGTGGGTTCTTCGCTGAAAAAAGCCGAGCAACTAGCAGCAGCGGGAATTCTAGATGAGTTGAAGCAATAAAATAACCGTTTAGGACGTATAAATCGCTGTGCGTTAATAATATCTCAGCTTACCCTTCAATTTACCCGAATACGGCGGCGAAAATGCTTATGTACCTTGTACTCGACTGAATATGAGGGCAGTCTATTCAGTTACTGGCGTTTTAAGGTTCGCTGAATCGTTACCATAGATCCAACTATTATGAAATCCGGTTATGTCGCGTTGATCGGTCGTCCTAACGTCGGTAAGTCGACTCTTTTGAACCATTTGGTGGGTCAAAAGATTAGCATTACCTCGCGGCGACCGCAAACGACTCGGCATCGCATCCTGGGTATTAAAACAACATCGGTTGGTCAGGCAATCTATGTCGATACACCCGGATTGCACAGTAGTCAGAAACGTGCGATGAACCGCTATCTAAATCGGACCGCCAAATCGACATTGGTCGGTGTCGATGTTGTGATATGGGTCACCGATCTAGCTGCGTGGCATGATTACGATGAGACTATTCTATCGATGCTTACCGAAGTTCATGTTCCGGTTATTTTCGCGATAAATAAAGTGGATCGTATACCTGACAAAAACGTGCTCATGCCGTTTTTGAAAGAGGCTGGGGATCGCTATCCGTTTAGCGCAATTGTGCCGGTGTCGGCTTTACGAACGGAGAACCTGGATGGGTTGGAAAAATCAATAATGGATCTACTGCCCGAGGGCGGAATGTTTTACCCGGAAGACCAGATTACCGATAAAACGGAACGATTTCTTGCTGCTGAAATCGTGCGGGAAAAATTGACTAGACGACTGGCCAAAGAATTACCTTATGCCTTAAGTGTGGAAATCGAAACATTTAGTGAAGACGCATCATTAGTTAGAATTAATGCGCTGATATGGGTCGAAAGAGAGACGCAAAAATCGATCGTAATCGGTAATAAGGGGGCAGTTTTAAAAACCGTTGGACAGCAAGCGCGGATAGACTTGGAGAACCTGATGGACAAGAAAGTTTATCTCGAGCTATGGGTTAAAGTAAAAAAAGGCTGGTCGGATAGCGAACGGGCACTGCAAAGTCTGGGTTATGAATGATTTGGGGTAGTAGGTAATCCACTTCAGATTCGACAGCTGACTGTAGCAAGGGCTATCATCTGAACATCATTCGGTAGCAAACTTGTAGATGGCAGAAAATCAGCGCATATACCTGCAAAATTCGTTTATTATCCATAGTCGTTCCTATCGCGAAACAAGTTTATTGCTTGATGTATTCAGCCGCGACTACGGAAAAGTAGCGTTGATTGCAAAAGGTATTCGAAAAAGAAAAACCAAGCTGGCAGGGGTTCTGCAGCCGTTTAATCTATTACGACTATCCTGGAGCGGCCGCTCCGAACTCCAAACCATGACCGAGGCGGAACTGGTTTTGCCGTCACTCCAAATTCGAGGTAAATCACTATTTTGTGGGTTCTACCTCAATGAATTGATTGATCGATTTTTACATCGCCACGATCCTCACCCCGATCTTTTCGCGTTTTACTCCGCGGCTTTGTTGGACTTGGCCAACGGTGTTGATATTGAAAAGGTACTCCGCTGCTTTGAACTTGCTCTTCTGGATGAAGTCGGTTATGGATTACAGCTCGATCGTGATCCTGAATCCGGACATGAAGTTGAAGCGGAAAGTTTATATGTTTATGTCGTAGGACAAGGACCCATTCTCAGTGAACCGACGCATAATGTGGTTCATGGTGATACGCTAATCGAGTTGCGACAGCGCAAATTGAAGAGCGCCAGGGCATTGGCTGAAGCTAAAAGACTGATGCGTAGCATTATAGATTTTCATCTCAATGGTGCGGTATTACAAAGCCGCTCATTGTTTGGCTCTAAATTCACATCTTAGAGGCTGTCTGGTTAAAATGTATTGCAGCCAATATCACTTTTGACCAGACAGCCTCTTAACCCACACTTCAGAAACGACGGATGACTCAGTTGAGCAACTGTGTTTTCGAGAGTTTCCTCATTAAAACCAGGAAAAATAGTGCCCGAAATTATAAACACCAATCGCCAAGAAACATCTTTGATTTTGCTAGGTGTGAATATCGACCATGTTGCGACTTTAAGGCAGGCGCGTTTAACTCGCTATCCAGAACCGGTACAAGCCGCTTTGCTTGCGGAACAGGCGGGGGCTGATGGGATTACAGCGCATTTACGGGAGGATCGACGGCATATTCAGGATAGAGATATTATTCGTTTGATCGAGATGATTCATACCCGCTTGAATCTGGAAATGGCGGTCACTGATTCCATGGTCGATTTTGCGTGCCGGATAAAACCTCAAGCCTGCTGCTTGGTTCCGGAGAAACGTGAGGAATTGACTACCGAAGGTGGATTGGATGTGTTGGCTCAAGTCGATAAGGTTAAGGCCGCTTGTGACGCGCTAGGCGAGGCAGGTTGTCAGGTTTCGCTGTTTATAGACCCTGACAAAGCTCAGATCGATGCTGCTGTTAATGCTGGGGCTCCAGTGGTGGAATTGCACACGGGTAGCTATGCGGATGCGGCTAATGAGACGGAAAGGAACGCAGAACTGAAGCGGCTCGAAATCGCGGCGACTTATGCTCATAGTGCTGGCCTGCAAGTCAATGGAGGTCATGGTCTGCGCCTTTACAACGTCGAAAATATCTGTCGCATTCCTGAAATGGTTGAATTGAATATTGGACATGCGATTGTGAGTCAGGCTCTATTTTCGGGGTTTTCCCAAGCCGTGCGGGATATGAAACGAGTGATGCGAGAGGCTTGATTTGGCGGCTTGATGGAGTGTATTAATGGGCTTCCGACAGTTATTGAACACTTCTCAAGGAATGCTGGCTAAACAGTGACGTATTGAGTGCTTACCAGTTAGTTAATTTGTTGATGGGCACCGTTTAGGTTATTGTGCCGTACGTACTGCTGGGATGGGGTAATCAGTTCGACACCGGCAGTTGAAAAATCGCACTATTAACTAATAAAAAAGATCGAAAAATGATTATAGAAATTTTATTGACCGTCGTGGTGACGTCGGTAATCCAATCCATTTTTGGTGTGGGTGTGTTGTTATTCGGAACACCCATACTGTTGTTGTTTGGCTACGATTTTATCTACGCGCTAACCATACTTTTGCCGATTTCCATCGCCATTAATACGCTGCAGATCGTGCGGCACTATGACCACATTGATAGAGCGTTTTATACCAATATCCTGAAATTCACGATTCCGTTTGTTGTGTTTTTCCTGTTGCTAGTGACCAAATTGGATATAAACATCGGCTTTATTGTGGGTGTATTTTTGCTGTTCGTAGCATTGAAAAGCTATTCCGAGGAAGTTGAGCGCTATTTGGAGTCGATGGTTGAATACGAAGAGTTGTATCTGGCCATTATGGGAATTATTCACGGAATGACGAATTTGGGGGGGTCGTTGCTGACTGCCATTGTTCATAGTAAGAATTACCCCAAGGACGTCACTCGGGTTACCGTGGCCAGCGCGTATGCGACCTTTGCGGTATTCCAGATTTTGACCCTGCTGTTTTCGATTGAGGATTTGTCGGTCGACATTGGCGAGCACGGAATATATCTGACCGTTGGGGCTCTAGTCTATATCTGGACCGAAGAAAATTTCTACGACAAGATCGACAATGAAAAATACGCCAAGATATTCGCGGCTTTTCTATTTGTCTCGGGTATATTGCTGATTATCAAGTCTTTGTAAGCACAGACTACCGGCAGCTTGACCCCCGGTCATGATAATTTGAGGGTAAGTCGAGCTGTAACCTCTGTTTCATTGTATCCCGGGAGTTAGCCCGCATTTCCCACAAGGAATTTTCTTCACTCGGAATACAGTCCGTATTCCGTTCAATCATCTTGCCCTTTGGTGAGAAATGCGGGCCAGTCCATTCTTGGACTATACTGAATCACGCAGATTGTTTTCACCGTGCGTTGGTACATATAGGGCCAGAATCATGCTCCAGACAGAAAAATCACAATCCCAAACAGCAGTAGCAATAAAGTCTTCCGAAACATCGGAGATACTCGAAAATTCTCAACCCGACGATGACCCCAATGTATTAATCGGGCATCTGACCGAAGTTCGCGGAGACGGTTTCGAGGCGCGGCTGATCCCACTAGAATCCGGCAATCCATTGGTTCAGGTGGGCGAACACGACATTCTGATCGGTCAGCTCGGATCGTATGTCAGTATTAGACAAAATGGGGTTACCGTGTTGGCCCTGGTATTTAATGATATTGAAAAGCGTGAAGTTGATTCGGATACCGGTGGGTTAGTGACTAACGGAAAAATCCGTTACCTATCTTTAATTCCGTTAGGCGAGATTAATGACAAAGGCGTATTTCAACGCGGTATCCGGCATTATCCGACCACCGGCGCCAGTGTCTACACGGTGAGTGTAGAAGAGCTGAAGCCCATATTCATGAAGTTTCGGGGTTACCGATTCAACTTGGGCTATATCCCCACACACCCTTCATTGGCAGTGAGTTTGGATCCTTCGGCGCTGTTCGGGCGGCATTTCGCGATTCTTGGGCAATCCGGATCGGGTAAGTCCTGGGCAGTGACCAATTTAGTGCAGCGTGCTGTAGCTGCAATGCCCAACGCGCATATTATTTTGCTGGATTTGCACGGTGAATATTGCTGGAAGGATGATGAAGGAAATGCACATTCGGCGTTTAAACCGGATATCGTCCGCGCCATCGATGCCAGGGAATTGGAGATACCCTATTGGCTGATGACGTTTTCGGAGCTTATTGATCTGTTGATCGACCGATCTGATGACGGTTCATCGACGCAAATCGCCTTTCTGCGAGAAGCGCTGTACGAACTCAAAAAGAAATCCGCGATTAAACTGGGCATAGAAAACATATCGATCGACGCGCCGATTTATTTTTCACTGAACGAATTGTACAAAAGCTTTAAAAACGCGAATGAGCAGCGCGGTGATTTTGGTAAAAAGCAGGGTGCGTTGTTTGGGCAATTCGACGAATTTCTGGTCAAACTACAAAGTAAGCTCAGCGATACGCGCTACGATTTTCTGCTCAAACCTAAGCGCCGCAATACATCCGAGTCCATGCCTGGTCTATTACGTGATTTTGTGGGTTTGGGTAATCCTAAACGGCAAGTCACCGTGATCGATTTGAGTCCGGTACCCTTCGATGTGCGGCCCGGCGTGTCAGCGCAGATTGGCCGTTTGGCGTTCGAGTTCAACTATTGGAATCCACGCAATCGCGAATTTCCGATATTGCTGCTGTGCGAGGAAGCGCATTCCTATATTCCGCGGGAGTCGGGCGGCCAATACGATGGAACTCGTAAGACCATGGAGCGAATTGCGAAAGAAGGACGTAAATACGGTGTCGGTCTTGGGGTAGTAACCCAGCGGCCTCATGAACTGTCCGAAACCGTCTTATCCCAATGCGGTACATACATCTGTTTGCGCATCACCAACCCGGATGACCAAGCCTACGTACGTGATCTGGTTCCCGAATCGGAAGGTGATTTGACCAATATTCTATCTTCCTTGGGTCGTGGTGAGGCCATGATCATGGGCGAGGGTACGCCACTACCGATCAGATTCCAGTCTTATCGCCCGAATCCCGAACCCAACAGCAGTGATGTGGATTACCACAAGCACTGGAAAGCCGGTCCCGAGGATTTGGACGTGGAAGATATCGTGAATCGCTGGCGCCGCCAAGGGCGCTGACAGACTGGCTATTGGGTCCCCATGGATTCGATGAACGAATTGGCTTCGTTGATCGACGTTTCCATAGACTTAACCAGCAGCGCGACATCACTTTCGATGGATTTGAGCTGGGTTTTCAGCGACGCAATGGCTTGAGCGTTCAGGTTATGCTTTAAATACATGACCTGGTCGCGGAACGTGACCAACACCGGCTCCATTTTGGCTTCGGCTCTTTTCATTGCCGCGATCAGTTTTTTGTACTGTTTTCGCGTTTCCCGAAGCTGAGCCGCGCTACTGCGTCGCAAGGATGCGCTGCTATACTGCTCCAATTCTTGTTCCCACTCCTCAAACAAAGCACCTGATACATCTTCTATGTCAGCGATGCGTTTGCGCACATCATTGGCATCGGCTTCGCTGTCATCCAGTTCGTCTTTCAGACTTTTGTAGGTTTGTTCGAGATCTCCACCCTGGAATTGGGTTAACGCGCTGAATTGTTCCAGTGCGGATTGAAACTGCTCTTTGGCGTCCTGCTGACTGTCGCGTGCTTTTTCGACGCGGTGCACCATGACATCACGCTTAGGAATGCCGATTGATTCCAAAGCGCCGTAGTACGCTTTTGAACAGCCGGTAAGCAACAGCAGCACCATTAGCAGCGGTGGGGAAAAAGTTTTCATAAAATGTGCAAGCTGTGGCATCGATTTCTCCAATTTTCTGTGGGCAAGCAGATTAATCCCAAAGGGCTCAGTATAAATTGGGCAGACCATAACATATCGTTTTACAGTAAAGGAAGCTCATGTATAAAATGTTTGCTTTCTAGCTCCATTTCGCGCTGTTAGTGATGAACACATCGATCCAAATCATCCCCTACGAGAATTTGGCGCTCGCATTCATACCGGCTTTGCTAGTCATTGGTATTCTGTACAAATGGTCCAGCGATAGCGGCAATGCGATGTATGGGCTGGGACGCATGATCGTACAGCTGATGCTGATCGGCTACGTACTGGCGTATATCTTCGAGACCGACCAGGCGTGGATTATCGTGACGTTGTTGGCGGTTATGGTCATGGTAGCGAGTTGGATTGCGCTGCACAGCGTCAAACAAAGGCGCCGCGACCTTTATTTTAAGGCGCTTTATTCGGTGTTGATCGGTGGTGGCTTGGTTTTGTTACTGATTACACAGGGCGTGTTGATGCTTGATCCTTGGTACATGCCCCGCTATATGATCCCCTTGGCTGGAATGATCTTTGCCGGAGTCATGAATTGCGTGAGTTTGGCCGCGGAGCGTGTGATTGCGGAAACTGAACGCAATGTCGATTATAAAACCGCCCGCGAGATTGCCCTGAGAACATCGCTGATTCCGATCACAAATTCTTTGTTTGCGGTGGGCTTGGTTTCTTTGCCGGGTATGATGACCGGGCAAATACTTTCCGGAATCTCTCCGCTGATCGCGGCACGCTATCAAATCATGGTAATGTGCATGATTTTTGGAGCATCCGGTATTACATCGGCAATGTTTTTGACCTTAATTAGAGCTGATTTGGCAAGCAACAGCGTTGCCGATCGGGATTGAATAAAATGAATCAGAGTGAGTCGTTCTGATTTCTAAAATTGTTGGGATGTGGTACATAAGGTGTCCGGGTCGCTAGTAGTCGGCCCGCACAATAACAAAATGAGGGGGAGTGATGGCGAGTAAAATTTCATATTTTGTCGATATTGTGTTGTGTATCGATTGTACCGGGAGCATGCGGCCCGTAATCAACGGCGTTAAATCACAGGCACTGGACTTTCATCAGCGTATTCTGTCCAGAATGGAAGAAAAGAAAAAGACCATTGATAAGCTCAGAATGCGAGTGATTTCGTATCGCGATTTTTGGGCTGATAATGAGCCCATCAAAGCCATGCAGGACTTTGTCAACATGGAGGAAAATCCCGAGGTGTTCGAGGCCTTCGTAAACGAATTGTGGGCCGACGGAGGGGGTGATGAACCCGAGAGCGGTTTGGAGGCTTTGGCGCTGGCGTTGCAGTCTCCTTGGCAGAAAGGTCAGTTATCCAAGCAACGCCGAATCGTGGTGATGTGGACCGATGCCACCGCGCATCCCTTCGAAAAGGCGGCCGAATCACCGCCGAAAAATTACCCCGAAAACATGCCGCGGAGCTTGGACGATTTAACTGACGCTTGGGACGACATGCCCATCTCGAGTCGTCGGCTGTTGCTGTACGCCCCGGATGCGGAGCCTTGGAACGAGATTGGCTACAACTGGGATCAAACCATCTATTTCCCGTCCGAGGCAGGCAAGGGATTGGAGGAGCATGATATGGATACGATTCTGGAAGCTATTGCAAACAGTATTTAATCGAGCACGAATTTTTCAGCAGAATGACAATCCTTCGCTTAATCGTCAATACACCAGCATCTGAGCTGGACGGAATCTCTAGCTCAAGCGCAGTTCGCTGCCAAGCCGAAATGAGGGCTGCATTTGCGTATCGGATGCAGGTCGTGCCGACATGTTAGGTCTGGGTCGCATCCGCAAAGGCGACATTCTCGCGCACGAAATGGGGCAGCTCAAGTTCCAAATCAGCGCGGTCAGAGATACTGCCGGTATCGACGATCTGTCGCGTTGCGAAGATGCTGAGCCGGTCATAGATCGGACCACCGACGGCAGTGTATTTATGTGTGTGGCGGATGGCTTAGGCGGCTATTCGCAAGGTTTCGAAGGTAAGACCGGGGGTTATATCGCATCACGCGCAACGCTTGAGTCCGTGGTGGACTATTTTTGTTGTTCAGCCGGTTTTGCCGACGATAGCCCTGATGCGCTAACCAACCATATCTACAAAAAACTCAGAAATCTGGCCGAGCGGAAGCTGCCACTCAGCCGGGTACGGGGTACCCTGGGTCGCCACAAACTGGCGACCACGCTGGCTGCCGTTGTTTTCGATGACTCGCCCAATGTGACGCTGCATAAGATTCGATGTTACTGGATCGGTGACTCGCGGATTTATTTCTTTGGCGAGCAGGGCTTGCATCAGCTGACTCGCGATGACAACGTGACCGAATCGGATGCATTTGATTGTACCTATGAATCGCCGCCTATGTCGCAATTTCTTGCCGCCAGCATGGAGCGCGAATGGAGTATCCATCGAGAGGATTTTCTGATCGATTGCCCCGGTGTGCTGATCGTTTGTACGGATGGTTGCAGCGCGGCCTGGAAGTCACCGTGGGCCTTTGAATTGGAGTTGCAAAAAGCGCTGGAGAAAAGCGCTAGCTGGGCGGATTGGTTGTACATATTCAAAGGCTTGTTGGACAGAGTGCGTTCCGACGATGCTTCGATGGCGATATACCCCTTGGCGACCGGCAAGTTTGCCAAATTTAAAAAGCTCAGGAAGCGGCATCAAGCCACCAATGGTGCGGTTAAGGCTAAGCGTGCGGAGCAGAAACTCGAAGCCCGCGAAATCTGGACGCGGATTTACCAGCCGGTGTATGAAGCAGCCCCGGGGTCGCGTGTGACCACAGAAATCGAAGCGGTCAAAGAACCGGTCGAAACAGTAAAAGAACCGGTCGAAACACAGGCGCAGCGGTACAGTGCCGCGATAGATGAATTGATCATATCGTCGGTTGCCGAAGTGCAGAACCAGATCGTAACGCGGATGATAGCCAAACCGAAACCCATACGGTTGCCGCGCTTTTCATTTTCGTTCAAATCGCTATCGTTTAAATCATTGGGTTTGGGTGGTTTGGTCGGTTTTGTGTGCGGCTTATCGTTGGGACTTAAAATCAAACCGTGGTTGAGTTATATGGCTGATTGGATAAAATCGCTATGGCAATTCACTTAAGCACCGGCACGGAGTTAAACGGCTACACGCTGACCACGGATATGACTGCGTCCGATGCGGGCACATCGATGTGGGCAATAGCTGAGAAGGCTGGTTTTGAATATTTTGTGAAGTGTTTTTTGACACCCGTATATCCCAGTGCGGATGCGTCAGGCTCGGAAGCCACGAAACAGCGTAAACGCGCCCGCTGCGAAGCATTCGAGCAGCGCATGAGCCAGGTCAAACAGATTTTGGATGATTGTGGCAGCGAAAGTTTTCTGGTGCGCAGCGTGGATTTTTTTCGTCTCGACGGGAGTTATTACAAAGTCACCAAAAAGCTTGTGGCCAAAAAGGTCGGCTTGGTCAAACTGCCGGCCAAAGCCCAACTGCTGATTCTGCTTTCCGCGGCCTACGGGCTAAAAACTCTGCATGAAAATTCCGGCTTTGTGCATGCGGATATCAAGCCCGAAAACTTTATGGTACAGCGTGCCGGCGAGCGTCTAATCGCAAACCTGATCGATTTCGATGCGGGCTTTTTCATGGGCCACTCACCATCGCCGGACGACCTGACTGGAGATCAACGCTACTGGTCGCCCGAATTGATTGAATATCTAATCTCGGATTCCATCAACAATAACCAGCCTATCGCTTTGTCCCAGGCGCTGGATATTTTTTCACTCGGGGTCACCTTTTGCGAATACATTACGGGGCAACTGCCGGTTTTTTCACCGTACTATGCGTATGTCGGTGAGGCGGTATTGAGCGATACACCGATTAGGATATCCTCAGTGAGGCACGCTCAGCTTTCACCGGTGGTCCCACTGATTGAAGCTATGTTGAACAGGAATCCACTGAACCGGCCCAGCGCCGGAGAAATACACGATCAACTGCGCGATTTGAATAAACAGTTGTTCGTGACCCAAACCACCTACGGAAAAATGGCCGACGCGTTGAAAACCAGCTTACTTGATCGCGGGGCTTCTTTGGGCGATCTGACGCTGTTATACGGCAATAAGGCCTTGAACAAAAGAGGTCCCAACACGCAGATCGGAGGCCTGGACAGCGAGTCTAAATTGAGCATTTCCAGCTTGATCCAACGCTTCCGTAAAGAGCCATGAATATCTATATTTGTTCGTGTTTCAATTGCAGTTGGAAGGGCAACAAACCCCACCGAGACGGGCAATGCCCGGTCTGTGGTAACGGCCTGGACATCCAGGTGCGCAAGCGCCGGTTTTCATCCGATTTATCGACCAAGGTCAATGTCTCGGGTTTGTCCACGGACGAAAAGCTGAGTTCGAATTGGGGCGAATTATCCTTGTTCAATCGCTTCAAACCCAGCCAGGACGATCTCAAAGAATTGGCCGACGCCAAGCAAACCGTGGCTGAAACTCTGGGCAAGGCGTTTCCTAAGGTGTTGGAATCCGCGAATCTATTGAAAGCGTTGGAATTGCGCTTTCGCAGCAATGATGATTCCTAACTTTACAGCCTGAACCCATGGCCGACGGCTTGATCCCCGACCCGTCCCCACCCGAGTGTGAAGTGGTTACACTAAACTGGACACACAACTTAACGTAAAATAAACATAAAAGAGCTGGTGGATCAATAGCCAGATGCTCCGTAGCGTATAGATAATTTTTAGAACTTTTTCATCTAACCAAGAAAAGTCAACATTAATAATTCATTGATTTAGTTTTTCAGATTTTATCTGCCGAATGGGCTTTCTTTGCGATGGCGGTTACAAATTTAGTCTTAACTACTACAAATATGCGTTTCAACGCGGCTTTTCGATCTAGTTTTTGGACCCATAGCACCCCGGCGATCACGCCTTAAGCAACAGTTTTATAACATTCGCCAAACGGCTTTGGATAGTCGATAATCCCTCCATGCATCGCTGTTGATTAGATATTTGTACTGCGATGAAACAACGCAGTTGGGTGGAACCGTTCTATTCAACTCCCGAAGTTAAAGGAGGCATTGCTATGACCAGTTGTAATCATCGGTTAAACAGGTTTCCCCTTGCGATTCTTGCGGTTATCGGCCTGAGTTTTTATGGTTGTTCCGAGGATTCTACGCAAGTGACAGGAAGCGATAAAGAAGGACCGGTTGCGAAATCAGAGGCAGTAGCAAATCTGAAAGCGACGGCCGGAAATAGCGTAAGCGGGTCAGTATCCTTCGTAAAAACTGACAAGGGTGTACATATTACTGCCCAGCTAGCAGGTTTGACAGCAGGCGACCACGGTTTCCATATCCACGAAAAGGGCGATTGCAGTTCGCAGGATGGGAAATCGGCAGGCGGTCATTTTAATCCACATAAAGTCAATCACGGGGGGCCGGATGCGGCGATTCGTCATGTTGGAGACTTAGGCAATATCACGGCGGATGCGGGCGGTAACGCCAAATATGACCGCGTGGACAAACTAGTTTCCTTCGATGGTACCAATAGCATCATCGGAAAAGGCATTATTGTTCATGCCGGCGCAGACGATTTGACAACACAACCGACCGGCGCCGCAGGAGCACGAGTAGCTTGCGGAGTAATCGAACAGGCGGGTTAAAGGCGAAAATAATTAACACTATTTTCTGGACCAATTGGAATCGAAGTAACATAAATTGCATTCTCCACAACTGATAGCTGTGGATCACTTTGAACCCGTTGCAATCGACGCCTGCGCATGGCCTCTTTGCATGCTCTCGCGGATACGATGACTCAGGCAGCCGCGGTTGAACGACGCAAGGGAATCACCTGGGCGTTGATGGGCGCGTTAGGGGGCGCTGTCTTCGTGATCCCGTGGAAGCTTGCGAGTGAGGTCGGTCAACCCGCACATAGCGCGCTGATTTTGCTCTTTTCAGCGGCAATTGCGAATACTGCGTTCGTTGCGTGGCAACGCATCTCGTCGCAGCGTTCGAACTTCCGAATCGCGCGCGTCGAACTTGCGGTCGCGGCACTGCTCGCGACGTTTACACTCTTTGGCAACCTTGCAAGCGCACGTGCGATACAGGTCTTGTCGCCGGCGTTGCTTAACGTTTTATTGCGGACCGAAGTATTAATTATCGCGATCTTCGCATGGCTGCTTCTTGGCGAGCGTGTCGAGAGACGCTTCTGGATCGGCGTGACGATCGCGGCGTTGGGGCTCGTCGTTTTGCAGGGCCCCCTGGACGCAATCCGCAGTCAGGGTCTATTCGGCGCGGGGACGGGTATGGCATTGTTGGCAGCAGCTTGCTTCAGCTCCCTGTCGGTGCTGACTCGCTATTTCATTCACCGAATCGATCCAGTCATGGTGAACGCCCTGCGTCTCTGGCTGGCCGTGGCGCTGTGGTTCGCCTTCAATTCGCGACCTGATTTCTCGAACCTTCCGTCCGAGCAGATCGTTTACGCGGGACTTGCCGCACTCGCCGGGCCCTTCTTCGCGCGACTTTGCTTGATGATCTCGGCGCGCCATGTAGAGGCGCGTGTTACGGCCCTCGCGAATCTGACGACGCCCGCAATGACACTGCTATTTGCGTTCGTGCTGCTATCGGACTGGCCGCGGACCCATCAGCTCATCGGTGGGGCGATCATGATTTCTGGGATCGCCATTCCGATGCTTCGGAGACGCCGGAGGTAATGCGGGATGTGAGGACGGAGGGGTGTTCTACCTTAATCATTCCAAAAGAAGAAAATTCCTTGTGGAAAGAAAGATCACGCAAGGAATTGTCATGCTGCTAATAAATGCAGGCTGGCTGTGCGCGGCATGATAAAATTTATGCCAATGCACTATTCAACTGTCGTTCCTTCGCTTCAAGGCGTCGCGCATAAAGGATAAACTCGGTGTAGCCATTGGGTTGGTCTCTTCCCTGAAACACCAGATCCAAAGCGGCTTGAAACGGAATACTTGCATCAAAATCATTGGCCATGGGCGTGTAATTCGGATCATTTGAATTCTGACGGTCAACCAATAGAGCCATGGTTCTCATACTCGCCCTGACATTGTCCTCGCTAAGAATGCCATGATGCAGCCAATTTGCAATGTGCTGGCTTGAGATGCGTAAGGTGGCACAATCTTCCATCAGTGAAATATTGTTCATATCCGGCACTTTCGAGCAGCCTACCCCCTGCCCTACCCAACGCGATACATAGCCCAAAATACCTTGTGCATTGGTTTCAAGTTCGTGTTGAATCTTTTCAGCTGTCAGCTTGCGCCCGTTCTCCATGACCGGAATCGTCAGAATATCTTCTACCGGAGTCACGGGTCGCTTGAGCAAATCTTTCTGCCGATCGTGAACATCAAAAATATGGTAGTGCATCGCATGCAAAGTCGCCACGGTAGGTGAAGGCACCCAAGCGGTGTTCGCACCGGCTTTAAGATGCTGGATCTTATTCTCCATCATGGCCACCATTTCGTCCGGCATAGCCCACATCCCCTTGCCGATTTGCGCACGTCCCTTCAAGCCGCAGTCTAAGCCTATATCAACATTAGAGCTTTCGTAGGCCAGCAGCCAAGTTGCGGTTTTCAACTCTTCTTTAGGCAGGACGGGACCTGCCTCCATGTTGGTATGAATATCGTCGCCGGTGCGGTCTAAAAAACCGGTATTGATAAACACGACGCGTTCACGGGCTGCACCGATACAGGCCTTTAGATTCACCGAAGTACGGCGTTCTTCGTCCATAATGCCCATCTTCAAGGTATTTCGAGGATATCTTAACGCGCCTTCAACGCGCGCGAATAATTCATTCGCCAAGGCGACTTCATCAGGGCCGTGCATCTTGGGCTTTACGATATAAATCGAACCCGCCCGGCTGTTAACATGTTTACTGTTCCATAGCAGATCATGCTTGGCACAAAGTGCGGTGACCATAGCATCGAGCATCGTTTCGGGAATGGGCTTACCTTTGAAACGAACCGCATCGGTCTCTAGATGAATTCCAACGTTCCGAACCAGCATAAGGCTCCGGCCCGGCACCGTGACAGTGCCGCCCTGTGGAGCGATAAACGTTCGGTCCGGCTCCAGTTCACGCTTTATGGTCTCACCATCCTTGTTGATGGTTCGGGCTAACGTGCCGTTCATTAAACCCAACCAATTCCGGTAGACACGAATTTTGTCCGCGGTATCAACAGACGCCACGGAATCTTCACAATCCATGATCGTTGTAACGGCCGACTCGAGTTGTATATCGTAGATATTGGCGTGGTCTCGGCGACCAATGAAGAAACCTTCGCCAAAACCAATCACAACATAAAGATTGTTTTTGCGCAGCAGAATTTCATCGGGTTTATCGGGATTGCCGTTATAGCCGATCAACCTTTCAGCCCGTAACAATGTCGTTTCAGTTCCGTCGCCCATACGAACGACCAATTGCCCATTCTTGATTCGGTATAACACCGCATTACCGTGGGTGCCTTTTTCAAGTTGGAAATGGCGGTCGAGAAATTTGCGTGTAACCGTAATCACTCGTTCACCACGAATAGGATTATATTTTTTTATTTTTTTACAGCCCTCCGACTCCGGGATTACATTGGTGGCGTAGAGTGCATCGTACAAACTGCCCCAACGTGCGTTAGCGGCATTCAACACAAAGCGCGCATTATCCAACGGAACAACCAACTGCGGACCGGCTATATCGGAAATTTCGACATCGACGTTTCTAGTATCAATTTCGAATTCTTCGACGTTCGGAACGAGATAACCAATCTCTTCTAAAAACTTTTTATATACCACCGGATCATGAGCCTGGCCACGTCGTTCACGATGCCAGTCGTCAATCTTTGTTTGCAGCTCCTCTCGTACTTGCAATAGCGCTTTGTTTTTCGGTGCCAGGTCATTGACAATGGCTGCCAATTCGGACCAAAAGTGATCACTCTCAATCCCGGTTCCCGGTACGATTTCGTCTTGAACCAAATGATACAAAGACTTGGCTATTTCCAGCTCACCGAGCTTAATGGTGTCGTCACTTAAATTATTCATATTGACCTATTTTATTCAATTCGAAATATCTGTATTTCTGAACCTAAACTGCTCGACATCATGTGGGACGCAGATTTTGGTATTTGCGCTGGGATAAATCTACACCAATCTATGCTGCAGCGCAGCATACTACTTCAAATTCAGATCTAATACAACGGTGTAAGTTGTATTACACCAAAGAAAAATCAGTAGTTAGCCAGATTAATTATAAAATTTGATTTTCTGACTACAACAGATAAAAATAGACTTGTTTTCACTCAACAGAAATAAAAAATCTAAAAACAAAGACTTGATGAATTGACTCAGGATCTTTTGAAAACCATCGGTTTTTTTGGCTTAGCCCAATCCAAATAAATATTTTAAAAAAAACTATGATTTTTATTGCGCCAAAGTGGGCCTATCAAGTCATCTGTTTAACTGTCCTGTTGAGCGTTCCAGTCTATGCAGATACTCGTGTCGCTATTCTGGAATTTGAACTAAAAGACCTGACATTAGTGCCGCGCGTTCAGCAAGAGAAAGAGCGTTTGGCTTTAATAAAACCGATGCTTCAAGAAACCTTAAAAGCTAAAGGCGGTTATGAATTGATTGATATTGATTCTGACGCTCAGCAAGATGCCAATCAAGGAACCGGCTACCTCTTTGACCATCATGATGTCGTCGCACAACTCGGGCAACAATTTGGAGCCGATTTTGTAGTCATGGGCCGGGTTCATAAGGCGAGTCATTTATTCGTTTATTTTTTGGTCCATTTGATCGATGTTAAAACACAACAACTAGTCGGCAATTACGTCGTCGAAGTCAAAGGCCCGCAGAAAAAACTTACCATTAAAGGTGTTGAAAGATTAGCCGAGAAAATTGATAAAACCGTCAATTAGCGGGTAGTTGATGTAGACGCATAACCGATATGCGTCATACGTGAACGAACGGTCACATTCGTAGTGGAACACCACAACACGTGCTTTAAACTCTGGGGAGATAGGCCGACGGATAAATGGTCATACGCTATACACATTTCTCACCGGAGTATTTGGCCAAGTACGCGGAGAAATTCAAATTTCCCGTGACAAATTTACTACATTTTTCGAAAAGAACGTGATCGGCTTGCGTAAGCCATTGAATTTGGTGGGCCGTGAGCGATTCGAACGCTCGACCATCGCATTAAAAGTCTTATGCTCTTATCACACCTATATATAATTCAATAACTTGCAGCGTTCACCCCATCATCGGCGATAACTACCTACCCCCTATTCTGCTGAAAATTACCGGGTACAATTCCATTTGATTGTAACTGCCTATTTGGGGGGTCTAAAAACGTCAATTGAAACATTAAACAATTTCCAACGAACTCCGTGTTGGCTGCAACAATTGTCGTTTAGATAAAGTCTCGCGTTCTGTTCCGGATTTCTACATTAAACGACTTCAGTTTTTTCTGCGACCGCCTTTCAATTCCTTTTTTAATTGTTTCAATCCGTCCCAATCGCCTTTACCCGCAAGTTTTGCCTGCTTGGACCACGTTGACGGATCGGCAATTCGGTATCGACTCCCGGCTGTTTCGAGTATCTGTATTAACTTATCGGTCTTGGCTTTGCCAAGGTCAGCGTACGTCGATATACCGTGGTTGTTTAAAAGTTCGGCAATTTTGGGTCCTATACCTTCAATCTTTTTTAAGTCATCCTTAGATTTTGGTCGAGTTTTGGAGGGTTTGGATTGTTCTTTTGTAGATTCGACATTTGCTCCAGATTTGTGTGAAAACCAACCCAATAACTTATCAACCAAACCCGCTGCACTACCGTTTATTAGTGCAACATAGTCCTTTGGCATCAATTCGTGTAGAACCCAGCCAATGATAATCCCAACAATCAAATTCATTGTCAAAGTCATTTTCCTCTCCTACTTTTCAGCTAAATCACGGAATCTATATTTCGTGTGTTTTGCCAAAGGTTAATTATTCGGCGTTCATATGAGTAAGGCAACACTATACCCTATAGTGATATGAAATCACTGAAAACTGCGCTCACTTGGCACGATCATTAACCAAGATCGCTTATACATTACGGGGCGCAACACAACGGCATGTTTGATAGGCAACTATATATGGCGCATGTGTTGTGCATGTGCTATTGTGGACTCATATCAAAATAGGTGAGGTCACAACCATGGCTACTACAGCGACCAAGATCAGAAAGCCCATCATGATGGCGCCTTCACAAATTCAACTGGTTGAAGGGTTATCAAAAAAAGCCAGTCAAAAAGAAAAGCGTACCGTGTCGTTTGCTGAGATTGTCCGTCGTGCTGTTGATGCCTATGAGTTATCCGGCGATGATGATGAAGAATTACTCAACACAGTGCTAGACGAGATCATTCACACAACCGAAGAAACGGTTCGTGAAGTGAAAAAGCTAAATCAAAAACTGAATCAGTCAAGTCAGGCGAATTGAACAAATGAGCGTGGCCGATAAATTGTTGAAAGCCATGACGGGTATGATGGAATTAAATACAGAAGTCAAAAACCTAGTCAAACGAGTTGACAAGATGGATGATCAAATGAGAGATTCGTTACAACGAATAACCCGCCTGGAAACTTTTATTGAAATTGCTGAAAAACAGCGAAAATTGAAATAGGCGTCGGATTTTTACTGAAGCAAACTAGTGGAAAATTGCACAGGGCAACAAACATGTGCGGTCGTTATAACATCATTCCTGAAGGACCCGCTTTTTATGATTTCTTCCAGGTCGTCGGTACGCTCGACCCTAAACCTCGGCATAACGTGGCGCCTTCACAGGCGGTGCCCGTCGTGGTCCATAACGAAGATCATCGAAAATTAAAGTCCTATCGATGGGGCCTCATTCCGTTTTGGGCAAAGGATCAGAAGATCGGGTATAAAATGATCAACGCCAGAGCGGAAACCGTCGCCGAAAAACCGCTAACGGTAAACAACCCTATCACATTCATATGGCGGATGGAGAACCCTTTGCCTTTGCAGGACTGTGGGAACACTGGACGCACGAGGGTAACGATGTTTATTCATGCGCCATTATTACCACAAAAGCAAACACGTTCATGGCAACCATCCATAACCGCATGCCTGTGATACTCTCCCCTGATTGCTACGATCAATGGCTTGAAAGTGGTGGTACGACTCAACTCAAGCCGTGCACCGATGACCTATTGGACGCTTACCCGATAACCACCGAAGTCAATAATCCAAGGAACGACACCCCAAAGATTATTGAGCCGGTTGAGGCAAACGAATGAAATGCCGTATCAAGAATACTGAAAGTGAACACTTTGCTGACAAAGTGTTTACCTTTTTGATCAAAACGAGGCTTCCGAAAACCGGAGGCCTTTGTTTCTGGGGCTTTGAATAATCTGTTTTGGCTGAAAAGGTGAACAGATCTCATGAGATCTGTTCACTATCGGAAAATGCGGAATTGAAGGGATAAAAGACCGGTTTTTATATCACCGTTGGTTAAATACCTCGGCCAAGCTAAACGCGTTTACCCAAGCCTTGGCATCCGGGATAATGTTATATCTGACACACATGGAAGTAACCCCAATTTAGTGGCAAATAGATAACTTTTTAAATGTGGTGAAAAGTCATGTGGTAACGAGCTTTTTGGCGCCGTCATTTGAGACAGCCACGAACGTGATTCTGGTTTCAAACATAATTCCTTTTTCTGCACCGGCGCCCCGTTCCCCATAAACTTCGATGGAATATTCCAATGATGTGGAACCCAAACGCGTTTTCTTGACCGAAAAACAGAGTATCTGACCACATTCGATACGATGTTTAAAAACCACATTGTCTAGAGCGATAGTGACAAATTGGTTACCGGGATATTCTATATTTGCTGTGATATACGCAAATTCATCAATCCACTTCAGGAGATAACCTCCGAAAAGCGAACCATGATGATTCATGTGTTCAGGCAGTACTAATTTGTGGTGATCCATCTCTATATCCCACTGCGCTATTCAACCATACTATCGGTACGTTGATTCGCTTCTAGGGAGAATCGCGGAGATCTGGATAGTACGGTCTTTTTTATCGAGGGTGAAGATAATGCGGTACTACCCCACCCTTTTTCGATACCGTCCTCTGAGGCGATTTCCTTTAAGCGGTTTTACATCACCACCGAATGGATCTACTTCGAGCTCGTCAATGCCTTTTGCGATGCGTTTTTGAAACCTTGAATCGAGGTGCTGTAATTGCTTCAGAGCGGTATGCGAAAGACTACAAATCCATGTCATGTTTTATGTTTTTCCATGAATGAGATTTGCCTTCTTTGAGTTCTCCCTCGCCCTTACGGACAAGCGCTTCTTCTTCCTGGGTAAGGGTGTCATCAGCATCGACCATTTTTTTCGGTTTGAGAATCACGGTGCCTTTGACTCATTTGACCTCAATAAAATCACCTGTTTCGAGATTCAGTTCTTCGCAAATACTTTTTGGAATAACAACTTGCCGGCGCTGGCCAAGTTTGCTTACGGGCATAGCTTTCTGATCCGCTGATGTTGCAGGGGTGTTTGTGATCATACTATCAGATGATCTGATATGGTCAAGGTGAGGTAATTTTGTTTTTCTCCACAACGCATGAATACTTCCAGAACGCCACTTTGTTTAGTATTGAGCGTAACTGCTTAAAAAGGGGCCGTGGTGTTATAGAGAAGACAACGGCACACTGATAAGCAGTGTCGAAAGGTGTCCCGAATACGATCGTTTTGGGAATACCCAACGTCATCAGTGGAATTGGATAAAAAACCCCCGATAATGTGTTCCAAAACAGTGTTCCGTTTTGTTTGTTCTGTTAATATGTCAATAAATCGTTTTAGGAACAAACAATATGTTGATTGGCTATGCACGGGTTTCAACGTTGGATCAAAACTCTCAATTACAGATTCAGGCATTGAACGAGGCGGGATGCAAAAAGATATTTACGGAAAAGATTTCCGGGGCAAAAAAGGAACGCCGCCAGTTACAGGACGCTTTAGACTATATGCGTGAAGGCGATACGCTTGTGGTTTGGAAACTCTCGCGCTTGGCTCGGTCCCTGACTCAAATCATTGATACCGTCAAGGATCTTGAAGACCGGGACATCGGGCTAAAAGTCCTCACCCAAAATATCGATACCAGTACATCGGAAGGCAGACTCTTCTTTCATATGAATGCCGCCTTTGATCAGTTTCAGCGGGAGATTATTGTCGAAAACACAAGAGCCGGTCTTAAATCCGCGCGCAAGAATGGCAGAATTGGAGGCAGGCCGACACTATTGACGGAAGATAAAATCCGTACCGCGCAGGCGCTGCTCAAAGATACCGATAATTATCCGTTTATTTCCGACATCATTAAAGCGCTCGGCATCGGAAGAACCACGTTCTATCGCCATTTCCCGCCCGAACAAATTCAATTACTCAGATCGCATCAATAAATAGTCGTTAGAATCCTCCGTTCGGGTGAGAATCAACTTATGAATCGGATTTCGCTAAAAACAATCCTACAGTCTATTCAGCAGCGGTGGCGTCCTTGGATGCTGTGGACCTCGATTGCGGCGTTCGTGATCCCGTTGGCGATCTTAGTGTGGCAGGGCGGGGTGTGGCGGGCGGCCACTGAGTGGGGCGCGTTGAGCGGCTTGGTTTGGTCAGCGGT
>CAZVFR010000017.1:0-22947 GCA_964626505.1 uncultured Methylococcaceae bacterium | reverse complement strand
CGCCTGCTGCAATGCCGAAGTCGGGTCCCAGCTTAAGTAAGCTCCACAAGACTCGTTGCATTGATGGTGCTTAGCCGTGGCCGCCTCAACCAAAGACACTGATCTCAAAGTACAATCGCGCAGGTCATCAGCTAATTCAGCCAGTGATTTGCCCATGAAACCTTGCATTGATTTTTTAGAAAGATTCGGAGTCAGGACAAAATGCTACACCTATCGACGAGCATCCTGAACAAATCCAAATACTCAGATAAATCCTACCCAATCGGAATACGTAGCCGTAGGGAAAAACTCAAGCAGACTGACGCTGCTTCAAATAGTGCAAAGGGCCACCCAAAAACGGCGCGAAGCCGGTACCGAAGATGATGCCGGCATCGAGCAGATTGGCATCCTCCACAACTTTTTCATCCAAGCAGGTTTGCGCTTCATCGGTCAAACGTTTAATCAAACGCTCCTGCAGAACCGCTGTATCCTCTGCATAGGATTCTTTTTCACCTTTCACAGGTTTGCCGTTTTTGTAGGTGTAAAATCCTTGGCCCGATTTGATACCCAGTTTACCGCCGTCAACCATCGTGCGAAGCTTCTCGGGAACCTTAAATCCAAGTTCTTCAGCCAAAATCCCTGCGACAAATAAACACACATCCAAACCTACCGAATCGGCCAACCGAATCGGCCCCATAGGCATGCCGAAGTCCTTGGCGGCTTTATCGATCACTTGTTTCGGCACCCCTTCGCCGAGCATTTCAACAGCTTCCAAGAGGTACGGCATCAAGACGCGATTGACCAAAAACCCCGGAGAGCTCGCTACCGTCACAGGCAATTTATCGATATGGCGCGTAAAGGCCAGCGCCTTCGCTACTACATCGGCATCGGTCTGTGCACTCTTAACCACCTCGACCAACGGCATTTTTGCAACCGGGTTGAAAAAGTGCAGGCCGACCAATCGGCCGGGATTTTTCAGTACTTCGGCCAGGATTTCCAGACGAATGCTGGACGTGTTGGTCGCGAATAACGCATCCGCTTTGAGCTGCGGTTCCATTTCTCGGTACAGCGATTGCTTTGCCTGAACATCCTCAAATATAGCTTCGATAAAAACGTCCGCTTGCGTAACGCCTAGACCTTTGTCATCCGGTATCAAACGGTCCATAGTGGCATTGACCAAGTGCGCTTTCCCACGGAAGCGCTTGCTGAACATCGCGTGGGCCCGCTGCATGGCTTTGGCAAGACCGCTCTTGTTATTATCCTGCACAGTTACGGTAAATCCGCGCAACGCGCACCATGCAGCAATATCGCCGCCCATGACCCCGGCACCCACAACGTGTACGTGGCGCGGCTGGATAATGGATTTATCCGCCAAGGACTTCAGCTGATCTTGCAGCAAAAATACCCGAACCAAATTTCTTGCCGTAGCATTGTTACTCAAGCTCGCTACTGAATTGGCCTCTTCCAAAAGCATGGCCTGAGTATCGCTGCCATATTTACGCCACAAGTCTATAAGCGCGTACGGAGCAGGATAATGGCGTTTATTGGCAATCTTGGAAACCTGCTTGATCATTTGTTGTGCGACCAAAGGTCTTAGCGGACCAAGGTTCAAACTTCGCACCCACGCTTTGGGGCGATGCACCTTGGACTTGTCCTGCAACACTCGCTCCGCGGCTTGCATCAAAAGACGCTGCGGTACGACAAAGTCGACCAAGCCCATCTTGCGAGCTTGTTGTGCGGCCAAAGTACGGCCAGTCAACATCAGGTCCATCGCAACCGGCGGACCCAGTAGTCGAATGGACCGGACACTGCCGCCAAATCCTGGATGTATACCCAGTTTTATCTCCGGCAGACCGATTCGAGTTTTAGGGTCGTCAAGCGCAATTCGATAATCGCAGGCCAAGGCCAACTCAAGCCCACCGCCGAGACAAAATCCATTGATCACTGCAACTGTAGGGCAACTCAAAGCTTCAAGTTGATCCATTACTTCCTGGCCCCGGCGTATCAGCTTGAAGGCATCGTCAAAATTCTTGATTCCGGTAAATTCCTTGACGTCCGCACCGGCGATAAAACCGCTTGATTTAGCTGAGACTATCGCAAGTCCTTGGGGTTTATCGCTGTTTATTTGCTTGAGAACAAGTTTGAGTTCTTCGAGTACGCTGGACGACAAAACATTGGTTTTGCCACCGTCGACATCGATAACCAATCGCAACAAACCCGCGGTTTCGCTTTCGATCCTAAAATGGGTGTAATCATTCATGGGTACTTTCCAACAACATTGCGCCGCCCTGGCCGCCTCCGATACAGATCGTGGCGACACCGCGTCGCGCATTTTTGCGCTGCAAAACCTTCAGCAAATGCAACACAATTCTGGCGCCACTTGCACCTACCGGATGGCCCATACTAATACCGCCGCCGTCTATATTAAGACGTTCGTGTGGGATTACCCCGAACGGCCTGTCCAAACCCAGAATCGTTTTACAATAGGCATCATCCTGCCATGCCGCAACACAGGCCAGCACCTGCGCCGCGAACGCTTCATTCAACTCCCAATAGTCGATTTGCTCGGGTTTGAGTCCCTGTCTGAGCAACATCGGCACTGTTGCGTGCACCGGTCCCAGACCCATTTCCGCCGGATCAAGGGCTGCCCACTGAGTATCAACGATGCGCCCGATCACGGGTAACTTGTGCTTATTGACCGCTGTTTCACTGGCCAAAATAACCCATGCCGCGCCGTCGGTAATTTGCGCACTGTTCCCGGCCGTGATATTACCGAATTTTCGGTCGAATACGGGCCGGGGTTTGGCCAAAGATTCAACCGAACTGTCGGGACGAACACCGTCATCATGGTCGTAAAAATTACCCGCTTTATCGTAAATCGACTCTATCTCGTCTAAATAACCCTTTGTCTGAGCCTGTGCCAGACGACTATGGCTTGCGGCGGCATAACTGTCCATTTGTTCACGGCTTATTCCAAATCGGGTGGCAAGATTTTCGGCGGTCTGGCCCATGGACAATCCCACCGTGGGATCGGTTAAACCTTTTAGTAATCCAATAACCGGTGCCATATAGCCGGGTCGGAATTTTGTGATGACTTTGACTCGCTGTCCGACTGTCTTTGCGCCTTGCAACTGGCCTAGCCAACGCACCATCGGCTCACTCCACAATACCGGCGCATGGCTCATGGACTCAACGCCGCCAGCCAACACCAAATCCGCATAGCCATGGCGAATATTACGCCACGCGGAATCCAATGCCTGCATACCGGATGCACAATTACGTTGCACGGTCCAGGCCGGCACCTGGTGGCCTAATCCAAGCCGTAACGCCAACAAGCGGGCAATATTAACTTCATCCGGCGACGGGGCAATACACCCCATGATCAATTCGTCAAACGCTGTAGGCTCGAAAGGTTGGCGCAAAAGTAAGGGACGCGCGGACGCTACACCTAAATCCGCGGCCTTGAACGGGCCGGGTACACCGCGCATTTTCAAAAACGGCGTACGGCTCCCGTCAACAACATAAACCGGCCGGGTATCAGATATTGTTTCTGCCATTGGAACCTCAGCCAGCCGCGGTAAAAAATTCAGGTGGGAATTCGTCAACACTGATCGCCGCGGCGCGTGCCTCGTCAGCCGCCCGAATCAATTCGGCTTCCGAATCATCTATAATTTTCAACGCCAAAGCCTGGTCGACCATCTCATCCCGGCGTTGAACCGAAAATTTTCCGGCTCGGCGGGCTTTTTGAATTTTGGCTTCAACCGGCGTAGCTTGTATAACCGCCTTAAATGCGAGTTCGATCCTACCCGTTGGATCGTCCGGCAACGAATTAATATAAATACCCCGGGTTAACCTATCCCGGGTTTCAGAATCTTCCAACAGAATTTGAGCCGCATTTTGGATAATCGTATCGCTGGGTGGCGAGTACGGCTTGCCATTCGGAAAAACCAAGGCCCGCAAAACAAACGACACTATACGATTCGGCAAATTCCAAAACACTGCCAGCAGCGACTGCTGTGCACGGTGCATAGTATTGCGACAGGCCCAATGGAGTAAGGGCAAATCCTCTTCCTTGGAACCCTGATCCTGATAATGTTTTAAAACCGCGGTGCACAAATACAGATTGCTCAACACGTCCGCGAAGCGGCCTGACAGACGTTCTTTACGCTTTAGCGCACCACCCAATGTCAGTAGCGCAAAATCCGCGATTAGTGCGAAGGCCGCACTTAGCCGCGCTACTTGCCGATAATACTGTTTGGTGTTCGCATCGCCTGGAGTATTCACAAACCGCGCATTCGTCAACGCCAGCCAAGGCGCTCGGGCTAAGTTACCCAGCAGAAAGCAGATATGTCCGAATACTGCGCTATCCATGCGTTTGACGGCCAATTCTTCGTCATCCAGGGTAACCGCTTCCATTTCCGCCTGGATAAACGGGTGACAGCGTACCGCCCCTTGGCCAAAAATGATCAAACTGCGGGTTAAGATATTCGCGCCTTCGACAGTAATACTCACCGGTATGACCTGATAAACGCGTCCTAGATAATTCTTCGGACCCAGGCATATGCCCGAACCCGCATGGATATCCATGGCGTCGTTTACAATTTGACGCATGCGCTCGGTGGATTCATATTTGATAATCGCGGAAATCACCGACGGTTTTTCGCCATTGTCCAAGGCCGCCGCGGTAATGCGTCGGGCTGCGTCCATGACATAGGTATCGCCGGCGATGCGTGCCAATGGTTCCTCGATACCCTCAAATTGTCCGATGGGCACATTGAATTGCTTTCTAACCCTCGCGTAGGCCCCCGTGAACCGGCTGGTTACCTTCCCCGCGCCAGCGCTCAGCGCAGGCAACGAAACACCTCGACCTTCGGCCAGACATTCGACCAGCATACGCCAACCGTTGCCAACCTGGTCCACGCCGCCAATCACCCAGTTCATTGGAATAAACACATTCTTGCCGCGATTGGGACCGTTTTGAAATGCGCAATTTAACGGAAAATGGCGGTTGCCGATAGAAATTCCCGGTGTATCGGTAGGAATCAAGGCGGCGGTAATACCAATATCTTCTTTATCGCCTATCAATCCGTCGGGGTCGTACAATTTGAAGGCCAAACCCAATAAAGTCGCGACCGGCCCCAAGGTAATATAGCGCTTTTCCCAGTTAAGCCGGATACCCAGTACGTCGGATTTCCCTTCGAATTCGCTACGGCAAACAATGCCCGTATCCGGCATGCTGCTCGCATCGCTGCCGGCTTCAGGGCCGGTCAATGCAAAGCACGGGATTTCCTCGGCTCGCGCCAGACGGGGTAAATAATAGTTTTTTTGTTCCTCGGTTCCGTATTCCAATAACAGCTGACCCGGACCTAAAGAATTAGGCACCATGATCGTCACCGCAGCCGTAATACTGCGACTGGCTATTTTCATCACAATTTCCGAGTGCGCGTTGGCCGAGAACTCCAAACCGCCATAGCGCTTGGGAATAACCATGCTTAGAAATTTGTGCTTTTTGATGAAAGCCCAAACTTCGGGCGGCAAATCTTGGTGCTTGTGGGTAATGTCCCAGTCGTCCAGCATGCTGCATAATTCTTCAGCCGGACCGTCAAAAAACGTCCGTTCCTCTTCGGATAGCCGCGGAACCGGGAGATTTTGAAGCTTACTCCAATCGGGATTACCGGAGAATAATTCGCCATCCCACCACACATTGCCTGCATCCAAGGCTTCACGTTCGGTCTGTGATACCGGCGGTATCACCTGACGCATTATTTTCAATATCCTACTACTGATCAACGGGCGCCGGAGTAGCGGAAACTTCAGAATTGCGACGCCAACCAGAAGCACCGACCACAATACAACGCTGAACCCCGACTGCGCCGAACATACAGCGAGTACAGCCGTCAGCAAGAGAATTGCAGCCCACAGATTAATACGCAGATAGGCCAGCGCCCACAAGCCCAAGAAAATCACACTCAACCAGATCATTGCATCGAATCCTTTTCCATGTGCCACGAATGGCTTTTCGAAACCACCGATACTGAGTTGGTTACAACCTTCGTATCGAAAAAAGTTTGACTTAGTCAATGTTTCCTTAAGAGTACCTGAAGCGCGCTGAAAATGAAAACCTTTGCGGAACGCGGATTACTTCGAACAATGACAATTGGATAACGCGGGGCTATAGTCGGATAATCGACCGGTAAATGCCACAGCATAAATAAGTTTGTCGAACCTTCTTCAAAAACCGTTTAGACTTAGGCATATAAGCCCGTCCACTAGGGCAGATTCAGGGGTTAATCATGAAATTATTGATCACTGGCGGCACCGGTTTTATCGGGAGACTCGTTTGCAAAAACCTGACTCATCAGGGTCATGAACTGACCGTCTTCAGCCGGCGTCCCAATGAAGTCAAATCAATTTGCGGCCAAAGTACAACCGCGATCACTTCACTAAATGACTTAACGCCCGATAACCATTTCCACGCCATAATCAATTTAGCTGGCGAACCGATCGCCAATGCCCGGTGGACAACAGCGCGGAAAAAAGCCCTGCGCGACAGCCGCATCGGCATCACTAATCAACTTATCGAATTCATTGCGCGAGCTGAAATCAAACCGGCTGTAATGGTCAGTGGGTCGGCTATTGGATTCTATGGCGATCAAGACGATTCCATTCTGGATGAACAAAGCGAATACTTCGACGACTTCAGCCATCACTTATGTGCCGATTGGGAACAAAGCGCAAACCAAGCGGCCGGCCTGGGCGTTCGTGTGTGTATACTGCGCACTGGCCTCGTCATTGGAAAACAAGGTGGTTTTGTGCAGCGCATGCTGTTGCCCTTCAAACTTGGATTAGGCGGAAAAATTGGTACGGGGCGGCAATGGATGTCATGGATTCACCGCGCAGACTTGGTTGCCATAATCGAACTAATGCTGAATTCCAGCGATATGAATGGAATATATAACGGTACCGCACCTAATCCCGTGACCAATCTGGAATTTACCCAAAGTCTCGCTACAATTCTGAAACGGCCAGCGCTACTACCCGTCCCTGGCCTGGTCCTAAAATTGATGCTCGGTGAGATGTCTGAACTGCTGCTGGGCGGGCAGCGAGTCATGCCGCAACGCCTGACGGAACAGGGATTCAAATTCAGGTTTGATACCCTGAGCAACGCATTAGACGACATTCTGGATTAGCCACACAGAGTGGATGCAGCGCACAACCAAGCAATCAAATAGAGGACCGCTGGGTCTATGAATCAGCGAAATACCGAAGACCCCTCAATGTCTACCGCAAAGGTCGAGACTGCCACCCCACTGCCCTCTTTACCCTTTAAAAACAAATCGTTTTTGTTTTTCCTCGCAACCCAGGGCCTGGGCGCATTTAACGACAATGTCTTCAAACAATTGGTCTTACTGCTGGGCGTCGGCTACGTGGTCGCCGGGGTAGAGTACCAAGCCGTCGTCCAGTTTCTTTTCGCGGTTCCGTTCCTGTTGTTTTCGGGTTTGGCCGGAGACATTGCTGACCGATTCAGCAAAGGCAGGCTGATGACCGCGTGCAAGATTGCCGAGATTTTGATCGCACTTGCCGGTGTCGGCGCATTTCTGGCCGCCGCACACAACGTGGCCAATTCCACGGAAGCCCCCTTATATCTTTGGCTGCTTGCTCTGGTCGCATTTCTGTTGGGGACACAAAGCGCATTTTTCGGCCCGCCTAAATACGGTGGCTTACCCGAGTTAGTGCGCGAGGAAGATTTAGCGCCGGCAACTGGGTTGACGCAAATGACGACATTTTTAGCCATCATCTTCGGCGTTGCGATTGCAGGAATATTAGCGGATATGTTCGCTGATCGATTGTACCTAGCGGGTTTGATAACCGTCACCATAGCGGTTTTGGGAACGCTGGCATCCCTGGGTATCGCTAGGCGTCCCGCAACGGCTCCGAAGCGACGCATTTCACTCAAATCCTTTGCCAGCGTTGTACCCACGTTGGTCGATATCGTGCGGCACGATGCTTTGATGTTGCGCATCATGCTGGTTTATTCGTGGTTTTGGTTCGTGGGCGGGCTGGCTTTAACAGCGATCAATGCTTACGGTCGCTTACAACTGGGACTCAACAATTTCGAAACCAGCCTTATGGTGGCAATGACTTCGATCGGCATCGCGGTGGGAAGCGCGGTTGTCGGCCGTCTATCCAAGGAGAAAGTCCGTATCGGTTTGATTATTCCTGGTCTGGTCTTATTGATTACTTGTTTGATTGCTTTCTTTCTAATTCCCGTATACGCACCGACAACGGCCGAACTGGAATTATTAAACCAATTGAAAAACGCGTCCCAACAGGTACAGGATTCCACACACATCATTCCCAGTGCATCAAGCTCGGTACGCACAATTTCGTATATCGTGCTGTTTTTTCTGGGTGCGGCATCGGGATTTTTCTCGGTGCCGCTACTGACCTTTATTCAGGCTCGCCCGGGCGCGGATCAAAAGGGTAAAGTGTTTGCCGCGGTCAATTGGTTAAACTGGATTTTTATTGTCGCCTCGGCCATCGCCTACGGCGTGGGAATTAGCGTGGCCGAGAATCAAGCCAATCTGCTACTGGGTACGCTGGGTCTAGCCACTCTATTTGTTGCGTTGCTGCTGTTGCCCAGCATATTTAGATTAATTCGTGAGGAAAAACCGAGCTTTGTATTTGAAGAATCCAACTAACGAATCCATACAAAAAGTATCTATGCCACCCGATCGACCAACCGAAAAGATTCATCAGGCAATTTGGCTAGCCGGAACTTTGCTGCTTAGTTCGATCATCATATTGCTCTGCGTGAATCCAATTCCGCAGGATATGAACTATCATAACTTCGCCGAAACCCGACGCCTTGTAGGGATCCGCAACGCGTGGAATGTCCTGAGCAACCTACCCTTCCTGTTGATAGGCATCTGCGGATTACTTTTCTGCGGTCAAAATCGGCAGCAACACGCGCCTTATTCGTGGCTGGTATTTTTTGCTGGGATCAGTCTGGTTTCGGCTGGCTCTGCGTACTATCACTGGATGCCAAACAACACCACCTTAGTCTGGGACCGAATCCCCATGACGATTGCATTCATGGGACTGTTTATCGGCTTGCTCAGCGAAATCATCGACACAAGAATAGAGAAAAAGTTACTAGCCCCCGCTGTTGCAATCGGCGTCTTCAGCGTAGTCTATTGGTGGATGGTCGATGATCTGCGGTTTTATGGACTGATCCAGTTTTTTCCGCTCGCCGTAATACCGTTGGTTGTAATGCTAGTTCCGACTCAATATACACATGGAAAATATTTGCTTTACGGCTTGGGCTTTTATATGGCCGCCAAGGTTTTTGAAGCGTACGACAGAGAAATTTTCAGCTTGATCAACATCAGTGGTCACTCGATCAAGCATGGTCTTGCCGCGGGCGGTGCGCTGATGGTTTTATTGATGATTATAAAGCGGCGTTTGATAGCTGCGTAAAGCTGAGCAGTTAGCTGCGAATAAACTTATAATCCCGCTATGACCAACAACAATAACGATGGCTTGCATCCATGTATCAATTAGCGATCACGCGAGATTTCATTGCTCAACACTACTTAGTCGGTGGTGATTGGGGCAGTGAGAATCAAAAGCATAGCCACCACTACAGAGTAGAGATTCAGGTCGAAGCCGAGCACTTGGATCAACATGGCTATTTGATTGATATCGTCGACTTGAACAATGCTGTAAGCGGGATAATCGAACGATTCAGAGACAAAACCTTGAATGACCTCAGCGAATTTGGAGATTTAAACCCCAGCTTGGAAAGATTCGCAAAGATTATCTGGGAAGTCTTAACACAAAAACTAGCCTTGGATCGGCACCTATTAACCGTCAAGTTGTGGGAGAACGACTTGGACTGGGCTGCGTACAGCAATTCGTAGCACAGGCCATTGATGCCGATTCCGTTTGCAGATTATCTCGCGGCAAAATATGCGCTGGACAGCCGCAGTCTTAATCCCGATGTATACCAATGCCTCCTGTCCGAGCTCAATGCAAAGACTAAGCTACGTTGGCTGGATCTGGGCACTGGCTCGGCGGCAATGTTGCGCCGCCTGGTTAGCGCAACAGCTATTGAGTCCATAGACGCGATAGGTATAGACAATAACCAAGCGCTGCTTGAAGTCGGCGAGTTAACCACCCAGCGATGGTTATCAGATCAAGGCTATTCTATCAAACACCAAGACGGCGCCTTGCTGGCACAATCGGGGAATAAACTTCTACAACTCCGTTTCGATTGCCGATCAGCACTAGACGCCATCCCGGAAACCCATAGAAACACATTCGATCTCGTTACAGCGCACGCTTTTATGGACGTGGCACCTCTAGCGCCAGTGACTGACACCATTGCAAATTATTTATCGCCTGGCGGTTTGTTCTACGGCACTCTCAGCTACGACGGTGAAACCGCGCTGATTCCCGGGTATCACGACGAAAATTTCGAAAATACTATTCTGGCTAACTACAATCAATCCATGGAGGACCGACGCCTTAACGGTGAAAAGACCGGCGGCGCAAAATCCGGCAGACGCTTATTGTCCGTGCTACAAATCAAAGGCTTTGATGTGATCGCTTACGGCAGCTCCGACTGGAACATTACTCCGATTCGCGGTCACTACCGTGATAGCGATCAAACCTGTATAACTGCGCTACTGGAAATGATCAACAAGGAAGCAATGCGCCATGCAGGGATCGATACTGGACAATTAAATGCCTGGTATACCGACCGGCTCTCAACGGTAGAACAACAGCAGCTTGGCTTGATCATTCACCAAATGGATATTCTGGCCACCAAAGTTTAGTCCAGAATCACAAGCTCTCTGATGCGGAATACGAACTAGCCCGGCTTCACGGCCTTGAAACAAACGCCGCCTCTGAGCCCCGCTATCTTAAGATGCTCGCCCGCGAAGTCCGCAATGGTTAATAGATTGGCCATCCAATCGTGCAGATCCCCCCTCGGAATGAAACGCCACAAGCCTAGAAATTGTACTGTTAATCCAGCTTCGTCCAACAGCGCTGTAATTTCCGCGCGATTCAAAAAGCGATCAGTACTCAAATGTCGAATATCGATACCCAACAACGGCGCGAGCCAGCGATACCAAACAAAATTCGCGTTGGGTGTCAGGCAAATGAAAACGCCCCCGGCTTTCAACACACGTTTTACCTGAATCATCACATGGGTTTTATCAAGCATATGCTCTAATGCTCCAACACACAGCACCAGGTCGACCTCATCGTCCATGATATTGTTTAGCTGTTCCGCTGGATCAACCAGCAACCGTATATCGTCTCGCCGGGGATGCTTCACACGAACAGTTTCCGCCGCCGCAATCATTGCGGGCGATAAGTCCGTACCGACAATTTTATTAAAGCAATCGGCCAACTCGAATAAGTGGATGCCGGTACCACAACCGATTTCCAGCAAGACTCCGCCCGAATCAGATCCCATTAATCGCTTGATCAGCGATAGTCTATACCGCAGGTTTTTTTGTGGCTGACCATGACTGTCCGTATAGCCCGTTGCGATGCTGTCAAAAAACGATTTTACGTCGTCTTGATCCGCAATATTGTGCGTTTTGAGTCTAACCTGCATGTCTCAGCTCGTTCAATGTCTCAAGTCCCGATGCGGACTGTGATATAAACGCCAAACCGCATCCCCAAAAGACCAGCACAAAACCAGAGTCATACCAACGACGAGCGGCAAATTGACCGATGGGTAGGGCGCAAAACAAAAAATCAACGCAAGCATCATCAAAATATAAATCCATTGGCCACTGGAAGTTCGCTGCTCTTGAACCGCTGGCGGTTTGGCAAATTTTAAAAACAACACAAAACCGTAGCGCAACACACCGGGGAGCAATACCCACAGCTCCATATGCTGGCCGGTATACAACATTAACGCTAACAACAACATAAAAAACGCATCGACCTCTTTATCGAAATATTCACCAAACTCCGACACCAGATCGAATTTACGAGCCAAATACCCATCCAGGCCATCCATCATCAACAATGCAACCGCGGCCACTATGACTAATGCCGGACTCGGATCGGAGAAACAAAATAACATCAACATGCCTGATAAGCGCCACAGTGTGACCACATTAGCCCATCCAAAACGTCTTTGGACGGACCATCTGAAGCGAAATTGCCAAATCAAACTCAGAAACGAGATCCCGCCCAGCACCGACAAAACACATCGGGATTGACCGACCAATAGCAAAAATACACCCAAACAAACAACGCACGCGTGCAGTTCAGTCCAGGCTATGAGTCTAGATTGGTCGGTGGTGATGGTGTCCACGGGTTGAATACACACAAAAAGGAAATTGCTCCGCGAACGTAAAAATACCTGTAACTGCTCAGATTGCCCTCAAATTTACCCGAGTACAAGGAGAAAACGTGCAGTGTCCACGGGTACATGAGCATTATCGACGCCGTAATCGGGTAAATTTGAGGGTAAGCTGGGTAGTTACCCGGTATCATGCATTAATGCCGGTTGTTTTTATACACCCACCGTTCGACGCCTCGCCCAGCGGAGGCAATACCTATAATAAACAGGTCATTGACCAAGCTAAGCAAGTGGGTTATCCGTTGGTTTCGTTTCCCGTATTAGCCAGTCAAATCGAAGCGGGTTTACTCAACGATTGCGGCGCAGACAAAACCGATTTGATACTATGGGATAGCCTGTTAGTGTTCGAACTCGGGGCTATACCGGAGGTCTCTCAGGAAACGCAGCAAGCTTTGTTACTGCACTATCTTCCCTCAATGAATCCACTACTGGATAAACGCCGGCAAAGCAGCGCTAGACAAAAAGAAAACCGCGCTATTAGCCAGGCCGATTTTTTAATCACAACGGGCCAAACTCTACAACAGCAGCTGACAAATCGATATCCCGAAAAGCTTGTCCGATTGTGCGAACCCGGCGTCGACCCGGCATTTCTGAAACCACACAATGACCCCACTCAGTCCCAAACGGACGGTGTCTTGAATTTGTTAACCGTCGCCAATTGTATCCTTGCCAAAGGCTATCTGGACTTACTGGAAATACTTACTTCGCTACGAGGCCGCAAGTGGACCTGGCATTGGGTCGGAGACGACCGGAGCGATGCGGAACATAGCAAATTTATTCTGGCTACAGCAGACCGCTTGGGTCTCGCGGAACGAATACAGATTCACGGAATTTTGCATAGCCGGGCATTGGCGGAACTTATGAGTACGATGGATATTTTTGTGTCCGCAAGCCACTTTGAATCGTACGGAATGGCGCTGGCCGAAGCGGCGGCGATGGGATTGCCCGTAGTCACAACCCGGGTGGGTGAATCCGCACGCTTGATCCGGCAGGGCCAGACGGGGCATATCGTCCCAGTTGGCAATCTTAACGCGTTCAAAATTCGATTGGCGGAACTCATGGACACACCCGGCCGCCTCGCGTCATTCAAACGGCACGCACGAGAGTACCAGCCACGTACCTGGACCCAGACGTTCAGCGATTTCAAATTAGCCTGCCGGCAATGTCTGTAGACAGATTAACCTGGCAGCACTGCAAAACGGTACTGTACCATCCATCAACGCGCATATTAATCACTACTTTGTTGATTGGTATTATCGTTTACCGCCTGGATCAGCAGAAGATATGGCAGCACATCACCGAATTCAACCCTTGGATAGGGTTTGCCATGCTCATGATTAATGTGCTCCTGTTCGGCCTGTTCACACAACGATGGCGTTTGATCGCGGCTAAATTGAATATTTGCCCGCCTTTCAAACAAATGCTAAAAGCTGTCTGGCTGGCTGCGTTTCTGGGACAGTTTGGCCCGACCCTGGTGGTTTCCGAATGGACTCGATTCCGTTCGCTGCAGGGCTACGCAAAAACCGGCCAGATTGTTGCCAGCCAGATCCTGGACCGCTTATCCGGCCAAATCGTCTTGTTCACGATGGTTTTGCTGTTAAGTCCGTTTTATTATTCGATCGGCAAATCGCTCAATCTTATTCGAATCGGACCCATTTTCGCTATTGCTCTAGTCGTAGTGCTGATAGGATTTTTTGTCCACCACGGCTACCGCAATTTAATACCCGAGCAATATACTCATGTTATCAGCATTCTCCACCCGCTGAAATCACCCGACCACTATGTCTACTCGTTACTGATTCAACTGCTGTTAATCCTGAATTTCGTACTGGCCGCAACCGGTTTGAATGCACTGGAACAAATCTTTCCTTTTATCTTACTCGTCCCACTCGTCTTGAGTGTAATCACGCTACTTCCCATCGCCATAGCCGACTGGGGCACGCGAGAAGCCACCGCGCTGTTAATTTTCAGCGCCGCGGATCTCGCACTCGAAACAATTGTCTCAATTTCGATCGTCTATGGGCTGGTTAGTTTACTAAGCGCACTACCGGGTGGGATTTATTTGCTGCGCACCCATCGATCCGCGTAGGGCGGATAAGCCTGCATCATCCGCCAAACAACCACAATCCGCCAATAGCGTAGGAAGAGCAAATGGGATCACTCATTAATTCCAATTATTAAGGACTTTCATGAACTTTAGCCAACAATATCACGATCTTTTAAATCAGCCCGAACAGCCACTGACCAACGACGAAATATTGGAATTCAGAAACCGGTACCAAGTCGTCCTGCTAAAAGGCTTTCTAGGTGATTTGTTGCCCGAACGCTTTGATTCCTATTTCTTTGACCAGATGCGCTGGATGCGAGATCACGATATTACCTATTGCCGACTCGAACCGACTTCCGGGCACGGTACGCAGAAACTTCCGGAAAACAACGTTGACGCGATTGAAAATGAGATCTTGTCCTTACATCAAAAACAACCGGACAAACCGATTATCATCGTTTCCCATAGCAAGGGTGGGATCGACGCGCTGGAAACGTTACTACGCCGAAAAAATTTGATCAACCAGGAAATAGTCGGCTGGATCGCCATACAAGCTCCGTTTTGGGGCACGCCGGTTGCCAACTGGGCTACCGACAACCGGCTATTCAACCCAATCATCGAGCGGTTACTCGGCGGCCTTTTCAAAGGCGATCGAAAGGTCGCGGCCAGTATGTCTGTCGAAGCCCGCAACAACTATATGGCCCAAAATGCTGAGACCATCGGTGAACTCACCGCAAAATTGAATATTTTGAATTTTGCCACAAGCAGTACCTCAGGCGATGCTTCGTTATTCAGGCCATTGCGATTTGCAATCGACAAAATCTGCAAGGTTAGCAACGACGGTTTACTACCAACCCAGAGCGAAATTCTAAAGGTCGATGGAATACCCTGTTGCCCCTTTATTGAAGCAGAACACATCGACCATATCTACGCAGTACTGCCTCTGAATCCAGACAAAAAGACCGGGCCGACTGTAACGCATAAAACCCGGCGTATCCAAATTTTCAGCGCACTGTTGCAAGTCTGGATGGGTAATCGAAAGAATGTTTAGTGAGTCGACCAAGCCCGCCCAACGCGTCAATTTAACCAAGCGCTAGGTTTTAAATGGTAGCAAGGGGGGGACTTGAACCCC
The DNA here is from genome assembly GCA_964626505.1 of uncultured Methylococcaceae bacterium. Lineage (GTDB taxonomy): Bacteria > Pseudomonadota > Gammaproteobacteria > Methylococcales > UBA1147 > CAZUGA01. The sequence continues at coordinate 7,398 of CAZVFR010000017.1, read as the reverse complement.
CGGCCTCAGGGTTATGAATCCTGCGCTCTCACCAGCTGAGCTACCTTGCCAAGAAAAATTGTGACCAAACAAAACGTCCCAACAGCTGGAGATTGTAAGGCAGATTTGTTCATCAAGAAAGTCTTGGAATTTTCCCGGTTTGGATAAATATTGTCAAGTAGAGTTAAAAAAATGAATTTTTTACATTAGCTCAAACTTGACCTGACAGACAGTGTCGGTGTTGATTCAGCCAATTGGGCTGAGAGCGGACGTTCAATTGTCGATAAATCCTTGGGGTTCGATTCTTGGTGCCGAATTTTGATCGTGGCGGAAAGTTGAAATTAGATCGTAAATGATTTTACGTGCACGATTGACTCCTCCCAGGGGGCGATGGTCTGGTAGGGCGTGCCAGGGTGTGAATGAGAGATTTTCGCCGTACTCGTCGCGTTCTGGCGTTGAAAAGGTTTGGCTTGGGATGGTAATGGTCGCCACTTTTCGAAAGGGGGATACATTTTCATCCCAAAGCACACCGGGGTCTTCTATGGGCATCTCGGTGGCATTGGTTTGAAATTGTACGCAAAAGTCGAATACAGCTTCATTGTCATCCAATTGTAATGCCATTGCTTCGCGTAAGTAGTTATCTCGCGGATTCGACGGTATCTTGTCGGCTTGATTGAGCTGAGGGATTGTTGAATATTTCACTGCTCGATCGCCTAATAAGTAGGGTGTCGTGCTGAAGTAGCGAATTTGCAATGGATTGGCAAATTTGCGCATTGCCATTAGCAGGTTTTTGACTAACCGTAAATGGCACGAAAAAAAGAAAGCTTGGCCAAGTGGGTTTTTGGTGGTGACTGTTTTGATTAAATCGTCGAATTCGGCGACATCTTTGGTTACAAATACATTGGTGCTGATGGTAATGAAATCATGGGTGGGTGCGTCCTTTTCTTGGGGAAGGAGCTTTTGTCCTGGAACGCCCATTAGTTTTATTGCCATGCCCCGGATATCACGTTTGATATCCGGGTTGATTGAGCCATCCTGGTTGGAAAAGCGCACCCAAGTCTGGTAGCTTTTTGTTTCACTAAACAGGCCAATTGCCAGCTCTTCAGGTAAGTCGGATTCGACTTTGAACTCGGCTTTGACCAAACCATGCATTTTCGGATGGGCGTCTCGGCGCATGATGCCGCCAGCATTATCCTTAATAATTTTTTGCTTTAATCGCTCTCCGAGGTCTTTAATTCGGCCAGCCTCATTGCTGGGGATGGTCTCGAAATTAGCAGCGGATTCTGGCATAGTTGGATATTCTTTATGTGGGGTCGACGGTGCCGTCTGCCAGCATATGCAATGCCGTCAGACTGGGGACGAAGAAATAGTCACCGCCGCGGGTTTCGACAAAGCGTGGCATGCCGTTACAGAAGAACGGTGGTTTCTTGGTCTCTTGATCACCTTCGATCATCATGCGTCCAGTGCCCTGACCGTTCTCGTCGGCGCCGTGATTTCCGAGTAAGGGGTCTTTATCATTAGCGAGTTTGAAATCGTTACCGTAATTGATCCACTGCTGCTGGACGAATTCGAACTGACGTGTAATGCTGGCGCCTATGACCATGAAGATAATGCCATGATCACCGTCATCTCGACTGCTATCTTTGACTTCGCCGTAGGGCAGACCTCGACGCATAACACGGCGCCGGTTGATGAGTGCGCCGGGTGTCTTGAATGCGCCTGCATTGCCAAATTCCAATGCACCGCGGGGATTGACGCGGCGTACATGGGCACCCAACGGGCAGCGCGCGCCCTCAAGATCCTGTTCGTAGTTAAAAGCGACCAGTTGCTTTCTGAGTGCGGCATACTCTTCCACGGTTTGTTGCGACCGGGGGTCCTCGGTAAAATATTTAATTTCAGCGGCGAGTAACTTTTCGGCAAACTCGTCGGCTTCCTTTTCTGACGGAAAGCTCGCCAGGGGTGCGCCGTTGCGCCAGCGCCCCGCGAATTTTGCCGCCAGCATTTCTTTGCCTTCCGGGTAACTTTTTGCCAGGTCATCCCAGTATTTATTAAAACTGCCAACATTTTGATGTAATTTACGGTAGACCAGGAAGCTGCCGTTGAATCCCAATAGAGGCGGCGTTGGGGCGGCTGGGGTTTCAAAGGCTTCGTCGCGGTGACCGAGGATAAACTCACCGGTTTCTATGGGTTCCCATCCTGCTGCGGTCGTTGGGTCTTCGCGGGTCGGTTTACCACCGCCAATAACGCGGGCAGGGTTTCCGGGAGAGCCTTGAAAATAAGGATCACTAATGCCGTCACGATAGCCAAAATGTTCTGTCGGTGTGGCTTTACCATTTTTATAGATGGCGGAGGCGCTTTGATAATCGCCATTGGGGCCGCTATGCCCCGACAATTGAACAACGCCACCTTTGCTTTTGGTGATTAACTTGGAGATTTCTTTATATCGCTTATCGATAACTTTTTCGTCTTTGCCGTTAATGGAAATCCAGAGGTGGACCGGTTCGCTTTGCCAAATTTCATCCCAGCGTTCAGGCGCGCTGGACAGGTTGTCTCCGAGAATGTCTTTACGTTTTTTCATGCCCATGGCAAAGTCGTCGGGAAAACTCTGCATGGATTTTTGCGGCACGCCGATATTTTCTAAGCCTTCGAAAGTAAATGCGATATTGGTGGTCACCGGTGGGGGTTTGCTACCGCCTTGTGGATTGGTCGGTTCTGACCAGGGAACGCCAGTGGTAATTAGCGGTAGGAGGTCTTGCACAAATTGCCGTCCGCCAACTTCGTCATCAATGCGGTAAAAAATATAACGTGCCTTGGGATAACCGTAGCGACCGTAACCTTTAACAACATTTCCTTGTATATCGTGTAAATCAATACTTGTATTCATTGAGATTATCATTGTAGTTATTTGACCATTTCATGATTCGCACCTGGAACCCAGCTGGGAGCATCGATATTATTCGGTTGGGTGCGCTCGACGAATGCGTGAAAGGCCTGTTGTAACTGTTTCGCTGGTTTTCCTTGGTTTTCGTAGGCAAAACGCGAAAATTCTTGCTTGAGGTAGATGGCTTTCAATTGATCTGCCAGAGGGTCGCCGGTGGAGCCGTTAAAAAACAAATGGTTGTATACCTGGCATTTTTTCATATAGGCGACGAAATCGTCGGCGGTTTTGACCTTGTCGAAGGCGACACAATGTTGCCAAATGGCTTCGATGTCGCTTTTGGCGTGTGTCCACATGCCTTTAAGGTAGGTTTCAAGGTCGCCATAGTAGTTGCTCGAAAAGACGAGATACTTACTTTTAAGATGTTCTTCCTTGGCTGGATAGCCTTCATAAAACACGTCGTTCAACACATAAAAACGGCATAAATAGGTATTGGGTATTTTTGCCATGGGACTGTTTTCATGCAAGGGCATATCTTGCAAATAATCGCGCACGCGCATGGTGGTGGAACACTGTTGACCAGGTTCAGCACCGTTGTTGACGATCGGGCAAAGCACGGTCAGGCCTGCCGCGCCGAGGGGAGGTTTTTTACCAAATAGGCGTCCAATGCGCTCGACGAGACGTTGCAATGATCCGAGAATCAATACTTTGAGGAGATTGCCTACGGTTTTTAATAGATTCATTATGTCCATGACAGACTCTCTTTAATGGGTTGGATGTGCTAGGCGTTCGGCGACCGCTTCGGCGGATAGACTGACAATGGGTGTCGGTTCCATTACGCTGATATGTTGTTGTACATTCAGGAGCAATTGGTTGTAGGCGGTTTGGAATGATTGAGCATCTTGATCGTCGTTGCCATTGGCTTTAATGAATTCCCGTAGCTTGTCGCTGAGGGTTTTGGCTGCTTTGACATCATTGGCGGCGGCTAAAGGATAGGCGTTGTAGTAGTGTCCGGTCCACACCTGGTTGTAGGTGATATAGGCGTGAAACGGTTGAAATGGAACCGATTCCGGATACTTTACATTCAATTTCCAAAATAAATTCAGGCCGTCAGGGATTGCCGAACTAAAAGAATCGACATATTGGGTCCAACTGCCATTAAAATTACTAAAAAAGAACATATAGGAATATTCGATGGTTTCCTCTGGTTGGTTGCTGTCCTCAAAATGGGGAAATTGTTTCGGACTGACGATTGTCCAGCGAGCGTAGTGAATCAACGATAGGGTGATGAGTCCCTGCAAATATGTCGAACCGCCGGGCAATTGCACGATCCAAAAGATAAGTTTATTGAGCCAGGCGGTATACCATTTTACCGGTGTGACAACATTCATGGCGTACGCCTTTCCAGCAATATTCGACATTGGATTCTCCGTAAATTTATGATTCTTGAGCCGAATTGTTGCAGCGCTTCGCGGGCTTGCAACTAACCGGCGAAAAAAAACACATAATCGAACAGTGTTGATTTTAGATTCAGATAGTAACCTAAATTTTTGGGTGACTGCAAGGGCTTAATGCCGTGACAAAATTGCGCGGGGGATAGTGATTTCAGCAACAGGGTTACGCCAGTCATAGGCGGCTGCACTGAGATCTGCGATGCCATGAATGCCTGGGTGGACGTGTATATAGCCTTCGCCACCGGTGCTTGATACACCTTCGCTGCGCGCATGAAAAGCGGGTGGTTTTCTGATGAAATACTTCCCTGTATTTCACCCTACGGGTTGCTTCGCGGTCCAAATCTGTTCCAGACAGATTTGTCTTGCAAACGACGTGGATTTTGTCCCTCGTATGGGGCGCGGCGAATGACACAGGCGGCTGCTCACCTAGAAGCCAAAGGGTCGCATCTTTACTTTTAGATTTTTTATTTCGATAACAATCTAAAACAACCATAGGGATAAATGTAGCGCGGGGGAAATTAATCGTCGTAAAGACGCGATCTATTGTTATAAATGCGTCAGGAGCCCTCATTCAAACGGAGTATGCAAAATTCTTAGGAGTCTGAATTGTTACTTTCCGCCAGTGCCTTGACGGCTTTATCGGGAAATCCGCACCCAACTAACTTGTCCGCAAAACATGCTTTATAGTCGGTGGACGTTTTTGCCGCCGCATTATCTTTACCCGTTATCGTGTCTTGCTGGCATATTTGTTTTACTGCCCTGATCAATTTTGCACTTTTTACTTTCATTGAATTATCCTTAATATAATAGAGGTTTTCCATAGCCTCCGTCCCCGAGATTCCCTGGCAATAGTCTGGCTGGTTACTACCGCATCCGCTAATTCCTATGCTTACTGCCAGAAGTACGCCTATTTCCCACTGTTTTTGTATCATCATAATTCCTCTCACTCTTTTTCATGCTTACGCTATAGATAGGGTGTTGCTGAGGCAGTGCGTCGTGCCCGATGAATATGGGTCAAAACTCAATCGGCCTGTTTTTTTCCATGATGCTTCTCCTGGATATCGATACGTATATTTAGTATCCGGCACAAAAGGAAGAAACGGCTCGTGGCAACTGCTCCACGAACTTCTCATTAGAAGTTCCATAACCCATCAGTGGAATTTCCAGCGCTTGTTGCCAGCCTGCTACCCGGCTAATAATTTAGACCGGCACCGCAATTAGTTTGCCTGATTTGACATCGTAAATATACCCATGGACCGGTATATCCGCCGGTACCAATGGGTGAGATTTGATTCGAGTGACGTCCTCTTTGACACTGGTCGCCTGGTCTTTAATTGTCAGCCAGTCGACGTATTTACCTTCCGCGGAACCTGGACCTTGACCTGAGTCGTGCCAGCCGCTTGCATCTACACTCGCTGTTTTCAAACTGCTGCCGAGCAAATCTCGCATAATTTCGTCGGTAAAGGTTTCCATTCCACAATCGGTGTGATGAATCACAAACCATTCACGCGTACCCAATAATTTGTACGAAATGACCAGTGAGCGAATGGCATCATCACTAGCCCTGCCACCAGCATTACGAATGACGTGCGCATCGCCTTCGGCGAGTCCGGCATACTTTGCGGGATCCAACCGGGCATCCATGCAGGTCAGAATGGCAAAATGACGTCCTGGTGGCATGGGCAAATTACCCTTATCTCCAAAACTACCGGCATAGGCTTGATTGGCCTGAAGTACTTCGTTCAGTATCTGACTCATGTTTTTGCTCCAAAAATATTTTTCAGTTTATTAAACATAGGAGTTTGTAATTGAAGAATGATCGTACCCTTAACAAACCCTAAGATACCTTAGACGCTGAATTATAATTGATTCATAAATTACAATAAATATGCATATTGTAAATTCACTAGTAACTAATCATTACTAATCATGGATAAAATAAAAAGCCCGACCTACCGCAGACTGAAACCTTCCGTTTGCGTCGGCTCAACGGGTTGGAAGGTGAGCATAGCCTCGGCCTCCTTCAATGCGGACGCAGTCTCGAAATGCGGGTTACTCTTCATCAGCGTTAAATGCTGTTTGCTGTTGATTTTCTCCGATCATTCGCGAGAGGCCAAATGCTTATTCGCTTCATTCGCAGTTATCCGGAATATTCGATCATGCCTAATTGTCGTTTTACCCTGCTAGAAAATAACTAGAAGCCAACTCTGTCGTTGCCATCGTTCAGTGAAGGGTGTCGTCAAGATATCCAAAACGGGTTAATCACTGGTTATGTGCCTAGAGCAAATTAGAACCTTATGTACGCAGTAATATTCAGAGCGGAAATAAGCGAATTAAATAATGAAGTGGATTTCGCTCTGTTTGCACGCTTGCGGGAGTTGCGTAAGGGTCGGGTAGGGCGGATAAGCCATGCGCCGCGATCGAATAATAGTGTAAAAAGGCATCGGTACACCATATAGGGTAGATAATTCCGTACCAACAAATTTTTTAATTCTTTGGTTTTTTTTGAGATGAATGGATAGTATGGGGCATTAAGAAGGTGGGTGTCGCTGCGCTCAAGCCAGCCTACGGGGCCACGCCGAATGGCGTATCTCGGACCAGACCTTTTTATCCGGTCCGCGGAATGGTTTGACAATTCACGGCAAAAAGCCAAGGGTCACCGGCATGTGAGTAGGTGTCGTGGATGCACGCCGAAAACTTGCCGGATGACCGACTGAGATGTCTAATGCTCAATATTCATTACAATAATAAAATCACACCATGGCCGACAGCTTGATACCCGACCCGTTTCCGCCCGAGTGGGCCAGCGAATGGGGTGAAGATGACTGTGGCTTATGGATTGCGTTTACGTACAAAGGGATTCGTTACGGGTTCCGCTGGATTCCGCCAGGGCGGTTTATGATGGGATCACCGGAAAGTGAGGCGCAGCGGGAGGACAATGAGATTCTGCACGAAGTCACGCTGACCGAAGGTTATTGGTTGGGTGAAACCACGGTTACTCAGGCTTTGTGGGAAGCGGTCATGGGGGAAAACCCCTGCGATTTTAAAGCAGCGGAACGGCCGGTGGAGACAGTTTCGTGGTTGGAT
>CAZVFR010000016.1:2121-23547 GCA_964626505.1 uncultured Methylococcaceae bacterium | reverse complement strand
AACCGCCGACCTAGTGATTAACAGTCACCCGCTCTACCAACTGAGCTACAGGGGAATAAATTGGCTAGAATCCACCATTTTACGAAATATCATTGGTGCCGGTCAATGTAAAACTGCTTAGGATTTATGGATTGCATTGTCGACAAGAAGCGCAGCGATACTCCATAGGTAATACAGGTCAATTCGTGTCCGAATCCTTAACCAGCAAGTTATCCAATTTGCTATTGGCTTCTTTGACATAATCCAATGCTTGTTGTGCCGCGGACGCAGCCTGTTGGGCGGCAACATCGGATTGCTTGGCAGTCTTCAGCGCTTTGGAAGCATCCGATGAAACCTTGCTCAACTGGATCTTCAAATCGTCTATTTGTGCTTGAAGAGTGGGCTCGTCATCACTGGGAAGAACGGAACACGCTTGTGCCATGATCATCGTTAAAACGATCGATGCTCTAGCTTTCGTATCGGTCATAAGACTTTGCCTTTTATGCTTTAGTTTCGTATTACCGCTGTTGATCCAATCACCAGGTGCTACGGAAATTGTTGCTGTTTGTCGTTATAGCGATAAATTGCGTACCCCAAAATTCCCACGATAAGTAAAATCAGTAACGCGTTTCCCTGAGCCATTTCGCTGTAAAAAGGGTCGAAGAATAAGCGCAATAAAAACACCACCGCCAGTAGCGCAATCAATCCTAACAAGCAGCGAAAGCAACGTCTGAAGCATTTAAAATAATACAAATACACATAAATGACCACGGCAATAACAAGTAAATCGAAAAGTAAGCGAAACGGCCACCGGTATTGACAAACAAATTTCTTTACCAAGGATAAGGGTTTATCAAATACCGGTTTAACATACTGAAAAAACTTAAGCATCGAGGTAGTCGATTGGACAGAACGAAGACCACCACTACGCGTATAATCTTCTTTCAGCATCTCTGCTAAATTCACACCGCCTTCGGCTTTTGGCTTATCTACAGGGATTGGCCAGAATCCTATTCCAGCAAAATTATCTTCACTATAGGTTAAATCGGCTTCAAGTTGATCCTTATCCAGGTTATTCGGATGGTATGTAATTACCGGTACCAACTTACGCAGGAGGTTTCTACGCTGAATTCCGCGAATAGCAGGGCCAGCTCCTGAATCAACAAATAAGTTCTCGACCGTTTGGCGCAACTTTTTCTTTGCCTGCGTGGTCGGCTCGGTCAAAAATACGATAAATAAATCCACATAATCTTGAGCCTTAAAATTTTCTTCATCGTTTTCACTCACTTCAGGGATGAGCCGTGTCAGATATTGCGTATTCGTATCAGGCTTCCCAAAGGTCTCCATGGGCACAATCACATTCAATTTCAATCTGTGTTTTTGGTCCTTTATTTCAGCGCGTAGTTTCTTTATAAATTTCTCGAATAATTTTCCGGACTCACTCCCACGGAGTGGATTCTCATCTAAATACAATGTAATGCCATCGCCCATTGACGGTATTGAACTATTACCGAGGGAAAGAAACGGTTTGGCTACGTTAAAAATCCCCTGCGTTAATTCTTCATTGACCATATCAACAATAGATTTTGCGGCAGATTCGACTATCGTGTTATTGCGTTTATATTCTTCGAGAAATGTTGACCATTTTTTGTAGACAACCAAATCTACGTCAGTCCGATGCAGTCTTGCCTCGTTAAGAAATCGACCTTTTTCGTTGCTCCAGTTGTGGGGCTCAACAATCTTGCCCTTACCATCAAACGAAACCGCGTAATATCCGATGCGGGTAAAAACATCAAAACTCAAAGTTTGTTTCTTTCCGTCAGCCAGCCAGTATGGATAAAAACCATAGACTTCTCCCGAAAGATCATCGAGTACGCAGCCACACAATCCGCCGTCCCAAATAATGTCGGCTGGCTCATAGTCCTTATGGTCGCGCCGAGCCAAATCAATCAGCTTGGGCAGATAACGTAAATAATCTCGACTTTGTCCGGCGTTAGCGGCCAGCGCGCTCTCAAATAACGCCCTATTCGCATACTCAATACCAGCCGTAGATTTCAACATCTTAGCCACACCGGGCGGGATATCTTGGTCATTCACGGAAGTTTTTATTTCGTCTAGTGATTGCTTGGTTAAACTGAAGGTCGTTTTTGGCTCGGCGGTATATAAAATATCGTTCAAGTCGGTTTCATTAATCGCCGTCAGATCCTCGATAGGATAGTTATCAACGCGATCACGTAATCTTTTCAATTCTTGAGCCGCTTTCTGGATGATTTGGACATCTTCGCGCAAAGTGGCATCTTGAGTACCTGATTCGCTGATCGGCTCCATGCCTTGTTTATCGCTTGAATCGTTAATCTGTTCGAACCTTAATATGATTGCCATCTGTAGATGCTGTACGTCCTTGAAAGGCAGATCCTTCAATTTCCGCAACGGTTCCAAAATATTATCCGGCGTACTATCCAGTTTTAGAGTTTCGAAAGATTTGTCCGTCAACCTCAAGCTGCTTTGCATTTCCGCACGTTGTTTTATCAAATCCTGGTACATACTCGCATGCTTCGTCACCCCAATGATTTTCTCTTCTACTGCTTGCCAAAGTGCATTTCTGCTCGGGTAGGGTTTGTCTACAATTTCACTTAGCTGTTTTACGATATCTTGATCTCCGAGAAGATCGTCGATTGCCTCTTGGGTCAATTGGTAGGAAATTAATCCTTCGCCCTCATCACCCGAGGTTGGAATTTGCGGTTGTTGATTTTGGAATTGGTTCAATAAGGAGATGATCAAAGGCGCTGTACCCGAGCGCATCACATTATAAATCTCGACTTTGCGCAATTCGGATTGGTCATCAATCCAATGTTGAAACTGATCACTCGACAGAATCGCCTTCCACTTCGGATGCGAGCGGGTAATGGCGGCAAAATGAGCTAATGCGTCAGTGACGTTGCGCACAAAAGAAGCTCCAGCTTCGAGGTAGGTCGTATCTAACGAATAATCAGTACAAAATTTTTGCAGCCAGTGCAATGTAATCGGTCCAATTTTTCCATCAGTCAACGGCCCCCTGCCCGCTGCGTTGTGCTTAGCGTATAAATCATTCGCTTGAATATACTCTGGATCTTGTTTGAATATTTCGTGTAGATAACCCTGTATCTGACGTTTTTGATCTTTGCTTAAGCGATTGACCGCGGGTTTCGACAGATTGTTGTCGCAACTTACTTCAGCAGCCATACCCGAAGAAACAAAGATCAGCATCAACACAAGAACAATCCCCAGCATCCTCGAAAACGCCCTAGGTATTGATCGCAAGTGTTCTTCAGCCACCCTTCGATTGTGCATTTTTTATCCTAAAGTTTTTCCTTCTTTCCTGAGTTCCCGTGTAATTCCCTTTAATAAATCATCCTTGCCGATAACCGTAGTGTTTTTTTGCAATGCTTTAATTGCACCGTAACGCACGACATTTGTAATTGCGCCCCCGGATAATACATAATTCTCCGCGAGTTCTTCGAAGTTGACATCTTCCGCAACTCGTTCTGTTTGCAAGTTCCCGCGCCACAGCTTCAACCGCTGATCCGAATCGGGCATTGGGAAATAAATCAGCGATTGAAAACGCCGCGCGAACGCATCATCGATATTGGCTTTGAGATTAGAGGCCAGTATCACAACACCCGCGAAGTCTTCGATACGTTGCAGAAGATACGATACCTCTTGGTTAGCGTAACGATCATTGGAACTCGACGTTTGTGTTCTTTTTCCGAACAAGGCATCCGCTTCATCGAAAAATAATATCCAGTCACGATTTTCGGCTTGGTCAAAAATATTCGCCAGGTTCTTTTCGGTTTCACCGATGTATTTGGAAACCACCATGGATAAATCGATACGATAAACGTCAACCCCCGAGGATGCGCCAATTAGCGTCGCGGATAAGGTTTTACCCGTACCCGGCGGACCGTAAAACAAGCTTCGGTAGCCGGGTTTAATCGATTTACCCAAGCCCCAATCTTCCAAGATAATCTTGGAATGCTGAAACCAGGCTTTCAGAGTTTCTATCTCCTCCAATACCTCGTGGCCCAAGACCAAATCATCCCAGGTTAATTTGGTGGTAATTAGCTTGGCTGGAAAATTTGTCGAGTAATCGGGTTTATGGATTTGCCCCGAAGTCAGACGTTTTAAATACTCGGTCGAAATCGTCAGCGGCCCACTGAAAAAGGGTTCGTGATTGCCGCGAAAGTCTATACGCAATATTCCTTTGGTCGCGAATACATGATCGTCTTCGAATAAGCGCATCAAATCGAGGCGCCTGCCGATATCTTCACCGGCGATGATAAATGCTGCGGTCTCGCCGGTTGGCAAAAAGCCGCTGTGGGTTTTCCCTTTCCATCCACCAAATTCCGTAAACCCACGATCGAAGTTTTTGTTGTGCAGAAAATAAATATCCAAAAGATGTGGGCGAACGTGTGGAATTAGAGCGAGCATTAATACGATTCTTTCGTCAAACCCCAAACCGCACTCTCTGACAACGCGTGCGTAGCCAGAGCCGTCACCTTGCAAGCTCGGCGGTGGGAGTTCGTAAATGTCCTTGTAACTACATTTCTGTTTGAAATAAAGGTTGATGCGAGCTTCCGCTACAGCGTCAAACCAAGCCAGTTCCAAGTCCAGGGTTCGAGCGTTAGAGCAAATCAAGTCCATATTTTTGCCTTCATTGTCTACGCGTATAGTTGTCTATCCACTGTCGATGTCGTCCGGTCGAATCTGTATACATAACACACAATCGACACGCTGCTTAGCGCCATTCCACGTGTATGGGTCGCTGCATCCATGGAAATTTAATCAAAGAAAAGCTCCACGGGAGTCGGTCCAACAGCATATCGAAAGCGCGCGCCTCGACCAGCAAATGCCAGCTGTCATTTTTAAGCCGCAAGCGTCCTTCGCGTTGCAGAAACGATTCCTGCAAGCCTGCAACTGAAGTGCTACCTATCGCTGTCCAATGTTCGATGATTGATTGCAGCAGGGATACAATTACGGTTGCTTCGTTATCATCCATCGTAATCTCGCGTACGATGGGTGTTCCCGTCGTTACACCACACAGTATCTTGTTTAATACCAGTTGGTATTCAGGCGAACTACAGCTCCTATTAACAAGGTATTGCAACAAATGAATTCCGCGTTCGGCTGCACTTCGGCTCTTGAATTCCGAATCCGCGGTAAGATTCAACATCTCCAGTAACCTTGGAATATAAGGCGCTACCAAAACCAGGCCAGCGTTGTGAATATAAACATTCTCGCTAACTTCCAGTTCCTCTTCGTTACTACGTCCAAGCGTTGAATGATTCTTCATCGCCGGGGGCATATTGGGTTTTGATTCTGAGCGAGTCAATGCATCCAACAGGGGTTGTCGCAAACGGCGCATCTCAGGCAGATTGTCCAAATCGCTGCGTAACTTTAGCGCTTGAACCAGTGCTGATGTTTGAGTCTCGGTCTGCTCGGATAAATAAATTATTAAATCGCGAATAAAGGCTTGTTTTTCAAAAGTCCGGTCTTCTTCGAATAGATAACACGCTATAAACTGCCATTTTAAGCAGTCCATATCGGCGGTTATCGCGCCAACACCCAAAGTCCTGAACAAATTGACCGTGGATTCAGCGTAGCGCAATAGCTCGCCGAGATCGTGTGCGCCTAATACTGCGAGCGATCTCACGAGCGCTACCTCTGGAAACAAATCGATCAAGCGGTTACGCGATTCGACTTGGCACAGCGCATCCTGCAAAAACCGACGTAATCTTAAAGAGGGGTGCTGCAGGTGGATTTCGATCGATTTCGATAAATTCACCCAATCTTTGGCGCAGAGCTCGGCGGTCTTATTCAGATAAGCTTCCAGACTCCGCATAAACTCGGCTTCCGAAAGCCGATTCTTGCTTAAAGAACTAGCCGCTCGACGTATTTCGGCTTCTTCTCTTATTCTTGTTTGTGCTCTTCCTTCTGATTCGGCTTCTACTCCTGCCTTTGCTTCTGGTCCTACTTCTACTACTGGTTTGACTTCTGCTCTTGCTCCCGCCTTTAGTTCTGCTCTGACTTCTGCCTCAGATTCGATAGCTTCGATATCAGATCGCTCTGCCACCATTGCAGCCAATACCGTCAGCTGAACATCAGAAGTCGACGCACTCAAACTGGAACCAACTTGGTGCAGTAAGCCGGCATAAAAACTTTGTTCGTCGCTAAAATCCATTTGCCTGCGAAGCGTTTCAACAAAACGCCAGATAAATTCACTGGCGCTAAAAGCCCGACCTTGCACGCAGAAATACTCAAATACAAAACACCAACGAAGCGTTTGGAGTTCGGCGTAATCCGGCGCCAGTTCCATGTTCCGGCAAGCAAGGACAATGCTATCCGCACACTGTAGCGCCTGTGCCCCGCTGTCCACCTTCAACAACGATAATACCTGAGGGAGCAATCGTTCGGGTAATAAAGCAACCAAGTGGGAAACCGGCCGGTGTGCAACTAACGCAGAGTGCAATAATGATTTAAGCGACTCAGATCGTTGTTCAATCATCACCTCGAGCGCCTGCACCAATTCTTCGGAAGAAATATTTTTAAGACTCTTAGCTTGATTCAAATATTGCTCCAAGCATGCTAAATATTCCGATTGGTTGCGAAGATCAGCCGGAGTTTTGTACGATGTTTCATTAGCGTATTCTAGCGTTACCTTGTCCTCACCATCATTGCCCCGCGAACGCGAGTCGCCTTGCAACTCGTCGGCAAATGCATCGAATTCATCTCTATCCTGAATAATAAATCTTTCAAGAACATGGCTATACAGCAAGGTCTTGTCAGTTGCAGGCGCAACTGTTCCAGCCAACAATACTTGAACCAGATTGTCGCTTACAGCAGTGCCGAGTCCTGATTTGATAGCTTGGGTCAACATCTCAGTTAGCGCTTGCATCAGCGCCGACAGCCCAACGCCTGTTTGCTCAGATAGATAAATCAGCAAAGCGCGAATAAATACTGGTTTGTCGAAAGCTCTGCTTTCTTCGAATAGATAACGACAAATAAACTGCCATTTTAAGCTTTCGATTTCCGTGGCTATAGCACCAACATTCAAAGTCCTGAGTAGATTTATCGTGGTGTCAGCGCAATGTAATAACTCAGTCGTTCTACCTAACCCTAATACCGCTAGCAACCGCACGAGCGCCGCCTCCGATAATAAATCGATTATGCGGTTACGCGATTGGGCGTGACCGAGCGCATCCTGCAGCAAATCGCGTAATCTTGAAGAGGGCTGGTGCAGTTGATATTCGAGCAATTTCGATAGATCCGCCCTTTCCGCGGCAGTAAGCTTTGCAGGCTCATTCAAATAAGCTTCTAGATGCTGTACGAGCTCGCCATCCGATACAGGAGCATCGCGTACCGAACTGTCCGCATCACAAGTTGTTTGAGCTTCCTGTTCGGGTGCAACGGAATCGACATGTTCGACCCCTACTCGCTCCGCCATTACAACCAATATTGCCAACTGGGTATCGCGTGTTGACAACCGCATATTCGAACCCACTTCGCGCACCAGTCCACGATAGAAACTTTGTACGTCGGTAAAACCCGTGTACCTACGAAAAGTGTCAATAAACCGCCAAACAAAATCACTCACGGTTAAGGACCGGCCTTGTACGCAGAAATACTCAAACACAAAACACCAACGTAGCGTTTGGATGTCTACGGATTTCGGAACGGCGCCCATATTCCGGCATGCACGGATAATGCTGTCCGCATACTGTAAGGCCTGAGTTCCGGAGCGTAAATCCAATAACGATAAGACCTGTACCAGCAATCTATCGGGTAACAAAGCAACCAAGCGGGAAACCGGTCCGTGCGCAGCTAATTCGGAGCGCAACAAAGCTTTCAGCGATTCGGATCGTTGTTCGATCATTGCCTCGACCGCTTGTACTAGTTCTTCGGAAGAAAAATGCTCAATACCCGTGGCTTGATTCAAATATTGCTCTAAGCATGCAAGATATTTCTTATGGATGCTTAGATTGGTTGGTATATCGCGAGGAGTTTCAGCAGAACGTTGTAGCGTTATCTTGTTTTCGCCATCATTTCTCTGCGAACGCAAATTAGCTCGTAACTCTTCGACAAATTCATCAAATCCCTCTCTGTCTTTAGTAATCAATCGTTCAAGAACGCGGGCGTAAACTAGCGTCTTATCGGTCGTATATTCGGCTTGCGATTGACTAAAACCGAAAAAATTCTCTAAGCCGCGCTCCGATTCAATGCCGAATGTCACCAACAGGGATTTCAGGAATTGCTCAAGCTCTTCCGGTACCAGCGCATCAAAATTATGCAAGCCGAATCCAGGTTGCGTTTTTATCTCTTGTGCCAAACGCAATAACAACCACGGCGCATATTGCTCTAAGCGCTTAATGCCTACTGTCAACCGCGAAGAATCGGCCTCTTGCAGAATCGTGGCATCAATCAAACGGCGTTTTAGAATTAAATAGTGGTGATAACCGTTAACGGTGAACGTAAACTTAGAATCATCTAAGTCTTCAGTATGTGTAAGTTTTGTTTGTGTGGCACTCTGCTCGGATACGGGCTGCCTGTGTGTGGAATCCTTAACTTTGGTAACATCCAAACGCTGTAGAATGCCCCGTATTTCAATGCTTACTTCCTTTCGGTCCACTTGCTTGCGCGCGGTTTCCAATAGCATCCCAAGCAAAGATGAATAAGAGTGTTCGACTAGCTCCGACAGCCTGGCCAACCAATGCTGAAGCAAACTGTCATTCACCGCAAGGCTAGGCCCGGATTGAATGGCTCGCGTCAGCAACTCGGTCCAGACTAAGTCGTTCAGCTGATGCTCGGGAATAGCGAACATATCCCGAGCTTGCAACAAGTTACGAAAGTCCCGGTACAAGTTAATCGCAGCTTGGGACCGCTTAGGTGCAAATAAGCCCAACAGTAATTCAAGCTGCGCAATCGAAAATTGCTTCACCAATCGTCGAACACCAATTTCGCGTTTTCCAGCTGCCTTTAGTAGCGTCTTAAGCGCCTGCGGTTGCTTTTCCAAGAGATCCTGTAACTGCCTTTCTAGATCAATGTCTGCCCCAGAACCCCCACTCCACGGCAAACATCCAGTGTTCAAAAAATATTCCAACAATTCAAGCTCTGAATCCTGCGGAGAGACACTGCTTACCAGCGATGTCGGTTCTTCCTTAATCTGAAGCTTATAAGCTAATAATTCATTTTTGAGCTGCTCGCGTAAGCGCCGTTCAGTCTCAGCTTCATAGTCGTCGTACGGCACACTACCCAGATCAAGTGTAATGCTGTCAATCCGCATCAACTGTTCGGGACCGGATACCTCATCGAATACCGAATCGACTATCGGTAACAGCCGCTGTTTGACGAATACTTCTAGCGTTTCTTGTTGTTCAAAGGCATCCAGCTCGTTTGAAAAACGTAATTCGAAGTGCTGTTCTTCAATCGTATGATGCTTATTCATGGATTCGATTCAATCCTTACCCACTTTGCCGTCTATTAAAAATTCGGCCAATGCGCGCGCCGCCTGAGCACATTTTTCTGCATCCGACGGGTCTTGCCGACGTACATCCAGCCATGCGGCATATCGTGCTTCAAAATCTTGCATGGCTTCGAACGATAGCCAGAGGCAATGTGGCAGAATATGTGCTGGACAATTCAACCGCACGGTTTCTTCCGCCAGTTTTCTAAATTCGATGTCGCTACACCGGGCCGACCAACCACTGAATATCACACTGATCGTGAACGCATAAAACGTTTCGGGTAGGTTTGGATTTTCATGCAGTGATCCATCTTGAGGTCTAAGCAAACAATGCTCGATCAAGTACAAGCCCTCTCCCGCAATATTCAAATGCTTAAACGCCGCGCACAAATTTGTTTTAGTGGCTTGAGCGTCACTTTCTGATTGAAAAACTTTGCGAAACTCGGTGCTTTGAAAACTTTTGGGATGGAAACTCAACACTGCTAAATCGTTCTGCGCATCCTTTTTGATCGAATATTGTTCAGGGTTGAGAGCACTATGTAGTATGGCTATGGGAAGCGTAATTTGGCGCTTGCGCTCATCAACTGACAGTGTTTGATTATCGTCTACGATGTTGATCGCGCATTCTGAATCAAGCTGGGTCAAATAACCCTGGCTGAAATTCTTCATCCCCAACAGCAAAGCAAGCTTTTTTTCCAGAACTGAAATATTATCCGTCCCACACGATTTTTGCCGGAGGTTAAATCCCGCGCAGCGGTTAGCACTCAATTCAACAATTTCTTGCAAAAATTTTATTTTATTCTCGATAACCTTTTGCTCAAGTTCAACCGGGCTGAGGTAATAATTGAAACGACGCAACGAACTTTGGGTAAATTTTTCGCCGTACAAGGAGAGTAAATAATCTAGCACTCGATTTCTTCTTGTGGTGTAGTTGTCATAGCGTTTAACGATGGAGGCAAGCTTGGATTCAGTATTTTCTAAGGACGGGTTGTCTTTACTCTTTGCCTCACCCTGATACAGGGCTTCCACACCAGAAATTGTGTCATTGTTTAGCAAGGTATAGAAATAGCTCCTGTCGCATGCTTCATCCGGGGAATACAGCTGTCCAAGCTGCTGAACAGTTGCTTGAAAATTGGCCATAACCTGCTCAAAAAGCATCAGGTAAGCCTTTAGCTGTTTGGCCTGTGCTTTGCGTTGCGAGGGATACGAATCCGGAACCCCGTACCGGCCGATGCCGTAAACGCCTGGAAAATAATTTTGAATCGAGTGATAGTTGGCCAGTTCTCTGTATTGACCACTTGGCACAAGTATACAGTCCGCAACATCCTGTTCAGCATGCTGCACGGCTTTAAGTCTATCGATCAAACGGACATATTCCGCGCGAATTTCGGCCAGATCAACTTGATGCTCGCGGCCGCTTTTGAACAATTTGATTCCGATAGACTGCTGGTCGCGTGGAAATTCCAGGTAGGGAAGATAATCCAACCCGCTGCCGTAATCCAGTACGTCCAGTTCTTTTCCCTGATCGTCGACGAAGCTCAATTGGGTGATTTCGTTGACACCCTCAATCGCTGATACAATGCCTATTAAATTCCCCAAGGTTACCGACACTGTGGGCACTTCTAATCCCGCATCACTGATATAACCGCAGTTGGTCAGTGGTCCTTCGAAAATTTGCTCAAGGGTTTTACCTGCTTCGATCGCCGACGCAATAGCTTCAGATCCCATGGACGGCGCGACAAAGGTTCCACAGCGAAAATAAATTTCGGCCATCAAGTCGGCGGGTTCGCGTGCGTTATCGATCTGTACACTGCCTTGCAAGCAATACAATCGATTAGCAGCCACTTTGACACTACCCAGATCTTCGCAAAGATTGCGGTTTTCCACGACAATCCGTTTGGCAAGTTCAATTGCTTGCTGCTGTCGGTCCGCATTTGCATCGTTCAGGCGTAGAGTAATATCAATCCGGTCGGTTATAGCCTGCTCTGAGTCCAGTTGGGGATTTACCCAAACATTGTCAACTTCAGGTATTTCTTTAATCAACGCGGCGAAAATAATTTTTCTGTAATCGTTACAGGTGACGGCCCGATTCGGGAATATTTCGGTTGGAGAGAATAACCCCAATTTTGAGAACGGTATTTCACCGTCCTCGACAGTCAAATGGTCAGCAACCGGAAAATCAATTCGATAGACCAAATCCGTCAAGCCGTAGCAAAGCTGTTCCAGGATCGTAACCCCGGGGTCGTGCAAATTGAAATCGGTCCACAGCTTCCCGCTTAGCTGTTGCAGTAAATCGATTCCCTGCTTTCTGAATCCAGCAAAATCCAAACCATGCGAATCCGGTTTATAGCGATCGATAAGCCTTTGCTCAGTCATAGGCCAGGGACTTATGTTTAGATGAATCGTTATCTAATTGTTCGCGAATCTGCTGATTCAATTTATCCAGTAACACCTGCACCCGATGGTAGGGCATATTACCGAGCGCGCGAATTATTAAACGCAATTCCGCTCGTGACACAGTTAAGGGTATTAGCACCTGTGTGGACTGACCTGGATCTATTTCATTGGCCTGACGGTTTAACTTACCGATCAATTCGAAAACCGTCTTAAAGGGCAACTCAGACAGAGCTTCCATGATCAGCGCACCTTCAGCAATGCCGGAATGAATAACGACCAGACCGGGCGTCGGTCCGCCTGTCATAAGTCCTCCTCACCTGATGGCTGGCATTCTTGCATAAACGGATCAAGCCACAACTCCGTCAGGTAATAGCGTACTTGGGGTAGGTTTTTTTTAGAGCTGCCAAAACTACACTTCGTTCTGAGCTGAAGTTTGAAGGCGTGCGTAGTACCAAGCCAGCGTAATTCGATCTGATTGCAACGTGACCCATAATAGGTTTTCTGCATTTGAATCTTGGGTCGGTTATTGTAAGTATTCATCGCGACAGCCCGAATCAACGCATAACGCCCACCACTTTTTTCACCCACTCCGGCTACAACCTCAAGTACTTGGCAACCATCCAACTTGTCGGTAATATCGTGCCAATCGCCGTCCGCCGGAACCGGTTTTTCGCCTTTACGGCCGATTCTACCGCCCGCGGCAATGACCCCCTCAACATCCAATTCGAATTCGGGTGAATTGTTATTGATCCCGATTTTGGCGTTGCTTTGAGTATCCGAATCGCTATCCGTTGCATCGGCCGATAGTGTCAATGCGTCCGGACTCATACGACTACCGAATATCAGGTTCTTAGTCGACGAATCAACTCTTATCGACCACAACGGACTTTCTACGGCGATGTTCTCATAGAAACTAATAAGCTTACTTGAATCGCCAAGCTGAGCAACTTCGAAGCCCTTATCCGGGGATTTATCAAAGCCTTCATCGATGACGTTCAGCATGGAATCGATTAGATCCTCAAAATTCTCCTGCGAGGGCATGCTCCCGTCGGTAAAATAATTCTTCAGCGATTGTCTATTTTTCTTCGCCATGCGTTCCTCTTGCGCAAATGATTAAGGTGCCGCCTATTTCCAAATCGCCGGTACCGGCTTTTATGGGCGCTAAGGGTTTCTCAGTTTCGGTCGTTTCGATGTAATGGTATCCCACCGGAACAGCAATGCTCCAAGGGTACACGGCACTGACTTCATCATGCGCCTCTGCTTTCCTAACCGTATCAAATAAACGAAATTTTCTCTGGGTGTTCTGCGTTATCTGCAAAATCGAAAATTGGGTAACATAGTCAATGTAATTCTGACCCTGAATATACGACTCCAGGTCGTAACGTCTGATACACCAATGAAATTGAGCGCTATAGCCGATCGTGGTCCACGGCGACAAATAGTCCATAATTGCACGGTTAAGTTCATTGATGTAACGCCCAGAGTTTTTCCCTGGTGCAAACTTGACCGCGCAACGCACCTGAATCTTTTCATAAGCCGGGTTACGCACCTTGATCCTGACAAATGGCGAAGACAAAGATTCAACATAGACTTTGATATCAGACAACAGCAGACCATTGACCATGGCTTGCTTGTCTAATGCGCCACGATGCTCAGTTTTCGGAACCACGACAATCAAGACATGCCCGGGCCGAATCCGCTTATCAGACTGTTCTTCGTCAACCAGGTTACAGAAACACTTTACTTTGTATATTTCGGAAAACTGCTGCAGTATTAAACGCTCATAGTCCCAGGCTGTGCATGCTCTGTTTTTGTGCTTGAGTCGTTCACTGGCTCGAACGATTAAATCTTGCGAACTTTCCGCGCTCAACCCGCCGAACGATTCGGCGATTTGTTCTATGCTCGCAATCCCGGGAATACTGACGGCCGCGGAATTAATTGAAGACTCGGGCAAGGGGTGCTGCAAATGCCGCCCCGATGCCTGGTTATATTTCCAACTGACCTTTATGCCTTGGGTATATACCGAACAAAGACTGCAGACCTGATCAAGACTCTGATTACCACTAGCCTTCAACCAATAAAGATCATCGGGCATGATGCTATTCCTTCGATTGATGTCTTCAGGAATATCCAGTACGACAATACCACTGCTCAGAAAACCACGTGTAGAATCGTCAATCAAGTTGGATTTATCGATTGGCTTCCACTGATTCGAGCTCAGATAAGACCATTGCAATCGGCGTAAAGTACCATCCGGATCGGATGATGAATCCGCTCTAAGGTGAAAATACAAGCTCAGCCGTCCCGCGAGCTGCTGCGCCGCCAAACCGATATACAACGTACCGCTATCGTCGTATTGGGGTAACAGATGGCTATCTTGTCCGCCTGCTTTGCATAAGTCTTCTGTGCCTAAGGGATGGATGTGAATCAAACGATGTTGGTTTTCTCCAGCCGCCGCCGACGTTTGTTGGCTCAGGTTAATATCGGCTGTAGCCCGGTAGTTCATCGAGATACTATTGACTAAAGGTGTATACGCGGGATTTGGCAGTGGCTTTGGTTCTTTAAATAATTTCCGACGCGCATTTGAGGTTAGTACTTCAGCCAACTTCAAGGGATACTCTTTGTGACCAAATGCAAATTCGGGATCGGACAACGTGAGTTTAAAAAAGCCGGATTTGGACAAACTCGTATACTTGAATTCATCACCTACACTAGCGGGTTCTGATAATTCTACAATTGCGTCGAACGCTAATCTACGGTTTTTGCTCACACCATGTCGGGAAGACCCGTGGCTTTTACCGTTGTGGTCGAAAAGCCTGGTTTTGGGCCTGGCTTGCTGGTCCTGGGGAATCCACCGACCGTTTTTCAATAGCGATAAATCGACTCGAAAAGACGCATTATTGATGTCCATTTCATAGTGCTGATAATACTGCTCAAAGCCAGACAGTGCGGTCGGTAAACCACCCCATTCGATATCCAAGTCCATGCGAGTCAGTTGCTTAGCCGCTATCTCGGCGTTTCCGACCAGAAAATAACTCCCCACCGCCGGCAGCGGACCAAAGGGGTTAAAGGGTGCATCGGGCGACAACTGTCCCAAATTGTTGTACATCTGAATTTCTTTGGCGCCCTTAACCGACACCTCAATGTTTATACTTTCAACCAGAAGATCCTTGAGCAGCGAATAAGGATACAAATACGCTCCAGAATTCAAAATGAATCGCATAACCGGATATTGCGTGTCATAGGCACCGCCATGTACCGCATTCGAATAGGCGACGATCGAACCTACGCTTGGCGGCAACGGTATTTGGAAATATAAACTGCCCGCTACTTGGTTTTTATCCGCGATATCGTTCAACGGAAGGTATTCATCAACCGTATACCAACCTGATTTAACGGTAAACTGCACCCGAAATATTTCAGAAAATACTTTGAAAAACGCGTCTTTCAGAAACAACTCGTGGGAAGCAATAGACGATCCGGTAAATTTTTCGAGTTCCAGTTGCCTCGCGCTATCTGCAAGAGTTTCTTTTCCCTGTCGCCTCGCAATATCCGCAAGAGTTTCTTTTTCCAGTTGCCTCGCAATATCCGCGAGAGTTTCATTCAAACCCTGGCTCTGCTGCGCTTCGATCGTGCGCGTATTGATCAAAATACTAACAACACGTTCACCTTCCTTTAAGTACAACACGGGACTTGCCACAGCAAACCCGAATTCAGCATCAGCCAATTTACCCTGCCCGGACCCAGCTTTGGGCGCACCGAACAACGGAACCGCTGTTTGTTTTTCACCCGGCTGAATGCTGTTAATTTTCGCGGACGTAATAAATTGGCGCTTCAACCCAGCACAACGCGACTTGAGTATGTTTTCTGGAGAACTCAAGGAATCCCTGGAAAAATACAGCGTGTACAAGCTTTTGACCTCGGCATCGTTCACCAGCAGATCGTGATCAGCGCTATACACCACCTCGGTTTTCGGCTCACCAATCTCAGCCAGAAATTCGCTATCCCGACGAACCAGAATTTGTTTACCCGGGCCGTCCGGTCGCAATACCAGATAGGCACTGTCAGACCGGGTAGGCAGTTCATTTATTTTTAAGACATCGCGGTAATAAAACTCGCGATGATCCGAGGTAAACCGGTTGGCGCGTTGCTGGACCTTCTGAAACATTCGTGTGAATGCGATATACAGACCCATCGCTGGGTTATGTGTCTGACTTTGCAACGATTCGGGTAGCAAATCCTTAGCATAGGATTTAAGGTGCATAATCGCGTTATAAAACGCATGAAAATTCCTTTTTAAGTTAGCTTTCCACTCGTCGAGCTCCGCATTATCTCGAGCTAGATAGCTGGCCAACAAGTCGTTCATTTCGGCACGCAGCTTAGCCAGTTCCAAAGATGCGAACTTGTCCGCAAGCTGATGCCCAAGCTCGCTTTCGCATTCCACCAACATGCGATGCCAGTCATCGATGCGTTTAGCTAAAGTGTAATTCGGGACAAGTTCGGAATGGCGTTCTGCGGTAATATCACCTACGCCATGTAAAAATGCCTCGAATGCCTCTCGGTAGGTGTCCAGGTCAGTCGCCAGAATCATAGCCATGACCGCGGCTTCATCGGATTCGAACAACGCACTCCAATCACCGGCTGTATCATCGCCGATGTCATAGAATGACAACAGCTTGGAAAAATCCGCCGCCATCGACAATTGGTCTTCGAAACTCAGGTCATAAACATTACAATAGCCGTCTTCCATCGCGTTCAGAGCACGCGCTTTCTGGCTACTGCCGTCTTGTACCCAAAAGTCGGTCATTTATTCAAACCTGTTTTTTTAACCAAACAGCACAAACCTTTAAATACCTAAACCCATGACTGTAATGCGGATCAAGGTATTAGGGTAGATTTGTGCCCTCCCTAAAATAAAATGGATAGACCATGTTGCTACGATTATTAGTCGATCGTATGGTGTAATCCAAGGTAACCCGAACAACACCATCGTAAACATCATCAGTGTTTACAGTTATCTCGTTGAGCGTAATACGGGTTTCAAAAAACAAAACGGCGCGATCCATGACGTCTTTAATTTCGGTTACCGTGCTCTCGCTAATCACGTCGAATACAAGGGCGTTCAACCCACAACCATAAGCCGGTTGCATCATTCTTTCGCCCGGCGAGGTTGAGAATAAAATTCTAAGACTCTGTTGTATGTCCTGGTCTTCCGTGACCAGGATTATAGATTTGTTATGCGGACTGAACTGAGGAGGGAAACCCCAGCCCGTACCCAGAAAGGATTTATCCAGTGCCATGATAGCCTTCTATCCGCCTATCATAACCGTCGGACAGCCCAGTACAATTGACCCACCGTGTGCAGTGGTGTCACCCATGCGTGCCGCGGGCATGTTACCAATCATCACGCTAGCGGAGCCTTTCACGATAGAATCAGGCGGACCCACGCAGATACAACTGTCACCGACAATCGATGCCGGCATTTTCGCGATCAACACTGTCGCTACGCCTGGACCGACTATAGGCCCACCAACATGCGGGATGGGGGGTAAGCCTGGCGTTACCATGGGGCAGGTATGCATATCGGTTAATCGCGCGGCGGGGGGCATTGATCTCTCCTGAATATTTCTGTTTGTTAGTCCAACGGTAACTGTTCAGGTTGGTCCTGATTAGCTTTAGAACAAGGCTAAAGGGCGCAGTTTACAGGTGTAAATGAGCACTTTTAACGCAGTTATGCAGCTAATCAGGGGTAAGCTGAGTAGTTACCATCTAGTTAATCATCACCATGGCTCCTTTGATTGTCGTCTGGCCTGAAGCTGAAAGCTCGGCGGTCGCGTTGCCTTTAGCCGTGAATCCGACATCCGCGCTATTGCTCACGTTCATACCCTTGACTGTCACGTCGGCTTGCGAACTGATCGCGACCCCTGTAGTCGCATCGATACTCACCTTTCCCTTCGCGGTAATCGCTATATCCTTGGGTGATTCCATACTGATACCGCTGGTCGTCAGCGAGACCTTATTATCGTTTTGATCCTGGATCACAATCGATTTGTCGTCATCGCTCATTACGATCTTATTATTGCCGGGTGTAACCACAGTAATCACTTTTTTGTCATCGTCAAACTCAATTTTGAGTTGACTCTTGGTTTCGATAGCCTTGGTGAAATTGTCCGCCGTCAATTCATAGGACGGCTTGCGCTTGTTGCTATACAAACTACCCAAAACTATGGGATGGGACGGATCGTTGTTAACATGCCCGAGAATAACTTCGTCGCCGATCTCGGGTATAAAAAACGCTCCGAATCCTTCAGACGCATAAAAATTTGCCAATCGCGCCCAAACACCATCTGTCTCTGCCTGACTGACCGGTATGGAAACCTGGATCTTTTGTTGCCCGTCCGGATCTCCATCCAGCTTTTTAACCACACCTATTTGCAAGCCCTCTACACCCGGTAACAATCCCGCGGCCGGTGGCGCTGTTAAATCTCTGTTATCCGCGAACCAGGACGGTGACAAGCCAAACTCGACCTCGGTAAACCAGTTGCCATCCGCAATCTCATGAGTTACAGAGCTAATAAAAACATTGCCGTCAAAACGTTTGCCAACACCCTTCAATTCGACTAGATTGCCAGGCTTTACAAGTCCGCTGCCTTGAAATTTCATGCGTCCTGATATTCTCGCCAAACCTGCTTTGAGTTGTTGCGCCTTGGCCCAATTGGTTAGGTCAGCTTGCTCCATCGGCGCCGCGGTTTGCAAACCGTACAATTTCGGACCCACGACTTTTGCCAGACCCGATGATTGAATATTGCCACTGAGATTCAATGATGAAGGACTTTGGGACTGGCCTTCAACGATCGCCTGCTTAGTCAAATCCCACGACGTTCCTTTAACCGAAGACAGTTGACTCATCGCATCCAATTCGGCATGAAACTCCATCAAATCGATGCCATAGGTAACCGTTAGCACTGGACTACTGCTGGTATCCGGCGCGGCTACCGTTAAACCACCATCGTCCACGACGACCAATAAACCATTGGCTTCCGCGCGTGCGACCATAAAATCCCAATCGGTACAATAATACTGGACCAATTCTTGGTGTTGGATTTGGGTAGCATCAACCTTCTTGGTCAAACTGTAGGCGCCGATCAACTTAGTTATGATGTCCGAATCCTTGGCTTTGACGAAGTTCGCATTGTGCCGCCCAATAGTCATGGCCACGGCTTTATCGCGGCATTCGACCACCAAACGTGAAAAATTCTCGCCGCTAATCTTGACTGCGTGCCGGACAATTATTCCGCAGAATAGTGTTGTTTGTTGGCTACCGTATCCGGCTTTTATTTCAATGGTATTGCCGGGCTTAAAATTATCCCCGTCGCTCTCAGGAAATGTCTGAGTCGGCATGTCACCATCAATTATGATGACTTTAGCCGTGGGTATTCTATTAATTGTCTTGTTAATTTTGATAGAAACGACTTGTACGGTGTTGGCAATCGCCGCGCCACCGACAGAGATTGCCCAGCTAACTTCATCACTGGAATTCAAATTTGGTGAGTCAGCCATAGTGCTACCTCAAAGGCGGGAAATAAAGCCTGTCACCCGGCTTTATATCGCTAAAATGGCTTAGATTATTGGTCCTGGCTACATCCGGATAATATTGGCTATCCTTATAGATCCGGTGACAGAGCAGCGCAAGATTGTCGCCGGCTTTCACCTCAATAATGTGAGTCAGGTCAGGCGAAGATTTATTTGTTCTATTGGCCTCTTCCTGTTTAGTCACGGAACCGATAAAACTCAGCTTAACCTTGGCCCTTAACGGCGCTCCAGTCGGTTTGAACAAGGTATAGTCGACGGACATAGATTCCAGCCTGCCGAAAAATAGCAGGCTAGACCAGAGCACGCGTACATAATTCGGCTGGTGTGAATCGCCGACGTAGCTATACACTACATCTTCAAGCTTATTGATCTGCGTCTTGACGTCGGTCGGACTGGCGCTTCCCGTATCGACAACACCGGTGCCGTCGAATACCACGTCGAAGTTCACCTTATCCGGGTCGACCGCGCTAAATTTGGACTCACCGCCTGCTTGACCGAGAACTTTTTCCTGGTTATAGCGAATGCTATAACTGTGGCTAAATGCAGAAGGATTCAACATCACCTCGAACGATTTGGAGGTTTCAAGCGAAATATTGCCCTTGTCGTCCACCGTATACGGCGTCAACGAAAGCTTCGGTTGTTGACCCGGCATTAGCGTTCTCGGTTATCGCGCAGCAGGTCGGCCACCATCTGCCTGCACTCCGCCAGAATATTCTGTTTCATTTCCTCGACATCGCGACGCGATTCAGAACGCGTACGCTCAGATTGCAAGGCTTTTTCAACAGTAGTTTTTATTTTTAGTTGCCTAACTTCTAGTGTCATTGTTATTTAACTCGTTCGGAGCGGCTCGTTCTTTTCGTTCAGCAAATGAATATCAATCGTTTTGGTTTCTATAGGTTTGCTAAACTCCCCGTCCAATATCGCCAGGCACCACTTGACCAACGGCGAGTTCATCTCGGCGATACCGCGCTTTAATACCAGCTTGGGATGTTTAATCCCTTTCGGCAACCGGTGAACAAAGCGGTTCTCTCCACCTTCGACCAACTCCTCCGTATCCATCTCGGTGCCAATACCGGATACATCTTGGAACGAAGCATCGATACTGTCATTGTCGGCAAATACGACCTTGAAAAAGAACGCCGAAGGTGGGCAATCACCCACCTACATCGGCTGTTTACCTTAGTCCGCATTGCTCACCGGAATGACTAATCCTCGGTTGGTCTTGTTTTTCACCAGCGGTTTTCTTCTGTCGAAAAATCAATCCATTTTCCGCTTAGTCAGAATTTGCACAATGAAAACAAATCTCTGCGTAATCAAGCATTCGCTATAGTCAAACCTTCATGCGAAATTTCGATCGTTTCTACCGCAACCTCGTTGCCATCCGACTTTAGATCGGTACCACTGATCTTGGTAGGCCAGGCATTAGTCAGCGTCCATACCATGGTTGGAGCACCTTTTTCATCAAGCAAACTGATGGTAACCGGGATCCTTTTGATGGTGTTCATCTTAATGGTTTTATACCAGTCCCAAAATTTATTGTCGGATTTAAAGGTGCCCTTTTTCATCGTAATATTACCGAATTTCTTAATCCCGGGCATCGTAATCGTAGAGAACTCCTTACTATCGCCGTGGCGGTATTCAATGGGTTGAGTTTCGGTATCCAAACCCGAAACCTCCTGGAACGACATGACCTGTTTATCCCACTTAACCTGAAAATAAAATTTAGGAATCGGCCACACGGTTGTGGATTGAGCTGATCCATCGTCTGCCATAACTAACCTCCGCTAAAGATATTGATTCTTGTGAATATGATTGTGATGCGCCGACTCCGGATTATACAGACACTGTGTTATTCCCGCCATCCCTGAATGTCACTAATGTCCCTGGTGAAGATTCTACCGACTGGCTTTTGACCGGACGTGCCTTTGTCGAGAGCCGTGTTGACTTAAGTAAAGATAGTG
>CAZVFR010000016.1:0-2111 GCA_964626505.1 uncultured Methylococcaceae bacterium | reverse complement strand
ATTGTTTAGGATTTCTGCATCTGCTGCTGGAATGTTATCTCGATAAACTCGGCCGGCCGGGTAACCGCGACCAAAACCGTGATACGAAGAATTCCTTCCAGAATATCCACCGCGGTCATGGTTTCCCCTAAACCTACGTGAACACTAAATGCATCATCCGGACTCGCGCCGGCTAGGCCACCACGCTTCCATATTCCGGTCAGAAAATTGTTAATCATGCTCCGTATGGTTACCCAGGTATTTGCATCATTAGCTTCGAATACATAGGCTTTACTCGCCAGGCGAATCGACTCCTCCAGCATGATCAGGGTTCTGCGTACACTCACATAGCGCCAGTCCAGACTGTTACCATCCAAAGTCCGCGCCCCCCATACCAAAGTGCCCTCGCCGATGAATGTTCGTATCGCATTGACTGACTTACCCTGGGTCGTGACGTTCAGGTCTTCCTGGTCATCGTGGGTGATATTTACTGCCGGCGATACCACTGAACTTAAACTGACGTTAGCCGGCGCTTTCCATACCCCGCGAGAATTGTCCACCAGGGTATAGATACCCGCCATGGCAGCCGACGGCGGCAGCAGGTTAAGTTGAGCTCTGATCTCCTTCAATATGTTTCCGAACAAGGGACTCGTCGCAATCAGACTTTTGTTCAGCAGACTTTTACTGATTTCTATATCTTCAGGGGTTAACGGAGGATCCTGCTTGGACCAATCCTTGGTTGTATCATTAACTGCCGCAAGCTGCTGCGCCAATTTGGGTGGTGTATCAGCATTTACCTTATCCGGAAGGTGTAGTTCCGACTTCAAGCAGGTTTGCAGCACCTTGAGACTTTTGCTATCGAAATTTTCATAGCTCAGCTCGTTCTCCTGGACAATCGTCGTATTCACCCACGGATAGTAAGCCGCTGCATAATCGAGATAGTTAATCCCCAATGCGCCACGAAATGCTTCGATGCAATCACCCGACGGGTCTTGCCTATCCTTAAATCCGTCCCAAACATCCAATATGGCCACGCGGTTCTTCATTGTGCCACCGCAATGCGCCAAAGCTGCTTGCTGAACGGAAATACAATCGGCTAGATTGTCCAATAGTACCGCGTCCGGCATCACTACCATTGTCGGTTCCTGTTCTTTGACCAAAAGGCCGATACCCAACGTAAGCTTGTCGGCTTCGATTCCGTCACTGTAACTACCCACCGAAACGATATAACATGGCCCACCGCCATTCTGGAAAAACATCAACATACTGTAATAAAGATAAAACTGGGTGTATCCAACTTGCTTCAAGGTAAATTCTTTATCTTTATCCGGATTATCTTTATCTTTCAATCGGGCAACGACGGGTGCATCGGTGTCACCTTTCGGATCTTTCTGCGATAGTGTAAATAATGGCTTAGGTCCCATACCGTAATAGTCATGAAACTCAGCCATGGATGATATGCGCCACGGAATGTTCGTGAGTGTCTTACCGTTGTTATCGGCTTTTTCGGTATAGCCAATAAAAGCCGGTACTGCGGTAGCCACCTCAACGACCGAATTCGGAAACGCGTTCTTTTCGACGATATACACGCCGGGGGTCTTCATAGTTCCCATACTATCTCCTTTCCACTAGTAGTTAATGAAAATCTCTGATACTACTGTTTCTTTTCCGTTAATTTTCTCCTTAAATATTTGATTCGTGGATGCGACCGGCAGCCGCTTGATCAAAACTTTTCCGCCATTGGCAACCTTATCCCGCAGTTGGAATCGATAGCTGGACCGTTCCATGAGCGGTATCGCTTTCTTGGACATGAATGTAAACGCCGTGCGATTTTCGGAAAATACCGATTCACCTACAAATTCGAACTGAGCCTCGTTATTCAGATCGGCAATATACGACGTTTCATTCCAAATCTTGCCTAACAAATGATACTTCCAGATGGTTTTGCGCGTATTAAAGCGAATGCAATAGTGTTTATGCGTAGATCCGCCTTTGTCTGTTGTCGGCTTCGCCGTTTTGGCCAAATCGATCCTGACCACAAAAATCGGTTTGATCAGTTTGTCCTTGGCATCCAGAACCCTGTCCAAAGCAGGCGACTCTACGTCAATTAAATCCGTAGCGGACACATACTC
>CAZVFR010000015.1:22333-24149 GCA_964626505.1 uncultured Methylococcaceae bacterium | reverse complement strand
ACCTCTACCAATCTCCCATCGATAGATTTTCCGGATATCCGCAGTCCCGCACCAACCAGTTGATCCAGGTAATTATTATTAAATTCGTAGCGGTGGCGGTGGCGCTCAGTAATAACGTCCTTGCCGTAAAGCGTGTGCGCCAAGCTTTCCGCAACCAACCTGCATTTTTGTCCGCCAAGACGCATGGTGCCGCCCTTGTCCGATTGCTCATTTCGATGTTCTGTTTGACCACTTTGGTCTTTCCATTCGGTAATAAGCGCCATTACAGGATGAGGTGTATTCGGCAAAAATTCTGTACTGTGCGCGCCCTCCAACTGTGCGACATCACGTGCGAAATCGATTACTGCCACTTGCATACCCAGGCAAATTCCGAGATAGGGTATTTTGTTTTCTCTAGCATATTTCGACGCCGATATTTTACCCTCAATCCCGCGCTGTCCAAAACCGCCAGGCACCAAAATTGCGTCCACATCCTTAAGCACTCCGGTTCCACGATTTTCCAATACCTCCGAATCGACGTATTCGATATTTACTTTTGTTTTGGTATGAATACCGGCATGAATCAACGCCTCGGTCAAAGACTTATAGGCATCGGAATGATCAACATATTTGCCTACCATTACAACCGTGGCCTCTTCTTCGGGATGCTCCAGTGCTTGAATCACCTGCTGCCACTCGGTCAAATCCGCTGCTGGGGCGTCCAAGCGCAACTTCTCGACAACGATTTCATCTAGACCCTGGTCATGCAATAGCATTGGAATTCTATAGATCGAATCCGCATCAACCGACGAAATTACCGCTTTCTCTCGAACGCTGGTAAAAAGCGCTATCTTTCTGCGATCACTTTGAGGAATCGGCCGCTCAGATCTACAGATCAACACATCGGGTTGGATACCGATGGTACGCAGTTCCTTGACCGAGTGCTGGGTCGGCTTAGTTTTAATTTCTCCGGCACTGCGAAGATAAGGTACCAATGTTAAATGAATGAATAGCGAGTTGTCTTCGCCCAAAGAAATTCTCATCTGGCGTATGGCTTCCAAAAACGGCAACGACTCTATATCCCCCACCGTACCACCAATCTCGATCAGCGCAACATCCGCACCCACGGCGCTATTCTTTATGACTGTTTGGATCTCATCCGTAATATGCGGGATAACTTGGATCGTCTGGCCTAGATATTCGCCTCGACGCTCTTTGCGCAATACGTTCTCGTAAATTTGACCCGTCGTACAATTATTCCGCTTGGCGACAGTCGTATTCACAAACCGCTCGTAGTGTCCCAAATCCAAATCAGTTTCGGCACCATCCTCCGTTACAAACACCTCACCGTGCTGAAACGGACTCATAGTCCCGGGATCAACGTTGATGTAGGGATCCAATTTGGTTAGCGTTACTTTGATTCCCCTGGCTTCCAGGATTGCAGCCAGCGAGGATGCGGCTATGCCTTTCCCCAGCGAGGACACTACACCACCCGTGATAAAGATAAATTTAGTCATAAATTTTTGGATTTACTGCGTTCCCTTCGGACGTTGTTGCGCTCATCAGAACTTCATACAAGCGAGGATTTCCAAACAACAAACCGACCCGCTAGCATTGATTAGCGATATCTTTATTCATGTCGGTGGAATTCGTATTCTTCAGCTTGTTCCATACTAACGACCCCAACCCCTACCCCGTATTTATAAACCATCTGACCACCTAGATCGGCCCCCATTGTTAACAAACCGACCATAATCACCGCAAGCGTTATATTCAGCGCCAACGCCATTCCTGATAAGCGCTCACGGGAAACCAATCGCCAAACAGTTAAAATGAC
>CAZVFR010000015.1:0-22323 GCA_964626505.1 uncultured Methylococcaceae bacterium | reverse complement strand
GATAGTCCCAATACACTCAAACCCAATTGTTTGTGGCTGCCGATTATTTCATGCACGGCACTACCGTGCGAAACAGTTGACGCCGCGAGAAATCCAGCGACGACAGTCGCCAACGCACCCAATGTGCCCACATACAGCATCCAACTTGATGCTATATGCAATCTTTCGTTTTTGCTTACGGTCGCAAACAATTCCAATACCAAAAAGCTGCTCAGCATAGCAATTGGGAAATGCACAATTAGAGGATGTACATTTGCCATATCCGCGAACCCCGGCAACAGATCAAAACCCTCAGCTGAATAAACACCTTCTTGAAGAAAGGTTAATATGCTATCGACAATAGCTAATAGGCCCCCGTCCCCACCGGTGTGGACTAAGAACTTGAGTTGTTGCAAACCTTGAAAAATTTCGGATACGTTGTTGCTATACATGGTTACTTTGATCGATTATCGGTCTAAATAAAAATTAAGGTGAAACCTCTGGAAAATTGAGTCGGCGGACTACATCTGTTGCAATACTGGAATTTGAGCCGCAATAGCGAATCCACTCGGGCAATCTGAGCAGTTATGTGGTTTAGTTTGAGTAGTTATAATATTCTTATATTTAGTCCAAGGCCTCGTGCAATAAATTCTGCAAACTCTGCCAAGACCGACTATCGAAGGTCTCTTGGTAAACTGTACCAAAATCCGCATCGTTAGCTACAGGGTTAGTAAATGCATGCATCGTGTTTCCATAGACGTGAAGTTGCCAATCGCAGCCGGCTTGTGTCAATTCTTGCTGTAAAGCCGTAATATCGGATTTCGGGACCATCGGATCATCGTTTCCATGCAGAACCAATACCTTAGCGTTTATTACGTTCTCCCGGGTATTACCCGGCGCGGCTAGCAGACCGTGAAAACTTATCGCAGCTTTGATATCCGCCCCACTACGGGCCAAATCCAACACGCATAAACCGCCAAAACAAAAACCCATCGCCGCGATGCGATTGGCTTCAACCTCAACCAACCCAACCATCGTTTGCAACCCGGTATTTATACGGCGTTGCAGCATTGGCCGGTCTTCCATAAAGGGCTGCATTAGCGCAGCATTTTCCTCCGTGCCACCACCCAATACACCTTTGCCATACATATCCAGCGCGAAAGCAGCGTAACCTAGTTTAGCCAGATTTTTAGCTTTATCACAAACAAAATCATCTCGCCCACCCCAAGCATGTGCAATCAATACACCAGCAGCCGGCTGCGTCGCGGCCTCGTCAACCGCGAAAAATCCTTCAAGATCTACTGAGCCGTCCGCGTAATCAACAACTCGGGTTATTACTGCCATTGATGCACCTTATCAATAATTAAGTCGGTTCGAAGCCACTCTTCAACAGCCAATGAGTATTCCATGGTCTTTACGATAGAATTTTTGTAACGGCTCATCTTGCCACCCACAACATTATAATTCCATGCGACACAAATGATCTAAAAACCCTTCCGATGCATCATCCAGCATGTCGATGACACGCGCAAAGCCGTTCTGTCCTCCGTAATATGGATCCGGTACTTCTCGGGTCTTCCACTGTGGCGCATAGTCCATCATATACTTGATCTTATAAACGAATTCGCCTGGACATGCCTGCACTAACTCATCTCGATTGAAGGTATCCATGGCCAAGATATGATCGAACTGTTCAAAATCTTCCGGTCGAACGCTGCGCGCGCGCAATCCACTGATATCAATTCCACGCTCAAGCGCAATACTTTGCGCCCTTATATCTGGGGGTTCCGCGGTATGGTGCGCATGCATACCCGCTGAGTCGACCGCCACATTATCCGCAAATCCAGCTTTAGCGACCTTTTCCCTAAAGACACCTTCAGCCGTCGGAGATCTGCAAATATTGCCCATACAAACAAACAATACTTTTACCATCACAAACCTGCTTTGAAACTTTAATCAGTGATTTTTCAAACCATTTCTAATTCTAGATTCCACGCGTTTGAGATCATCTTCTGTATCAACACCCGCTTCCGGGGCTTGATCAACCTTTATTACTTTTACCCGTTCGCCATGCCAAAGGATTCTCAATTGTTCGAGTAATTCGACAGATTCGAGCTCGCAGGGTTTCCATTCCACGTAGCGGCTCAGAAAATCTGCTGAATACGCATACAGTCCGATATGCCTCATATACCACTTGCCTAAATCACCTGTGACTGCTGTTTGGCCGAAGTGATCTCGATCCCATGGAATCGGTGCGCGGCTGAAATACAGAGCAAACCCTTGCTGGTCTGTTACAACCTTCACAATATTCGAATTAAAGACATCTGATTCTTGCAAAATTGGAGTGGCCAATGTAGCAACACTGGCGAGCGTTTGGGCCATTGCCCCTACCGCCAATTCGCGTATAACTGAAGGCGGAATCAATGGCTCATCGCCTTGTAAATTTACAATTATATCAGCAGGATTCCAAGCACAGATTTTAGCAACTTCCGCAATACGTTCCGTACCGTTGTTGTGATCTTTTCGAGTCATTACGGCATTTACACCCGCCGCGATTACCGTTTGATATATCCTTGGGTCATCCGTTGCAACAATAACCTCTTCCGCCTTGGCCTCCAACGCACGGTCGCAAACGTGCAAAATCATGGGTTTACCGGCAATGGATAGCAACGGTTTCCCGGGCAATCGAGTGGATGCATACCTGGCCGGTATTACAACCTTGAATGCAGCAACCATCTATCTTTCCGGTCACGCCACCAATTAAGAGGCTGTCTGGTTAAAATGATATTGGCTGCAAACGCCCCAAAATGGTCCATTTTTCCGATTATTTTGATGAAATACGTCCTGTATTTCACCCCTTCGGGGTCGCAGTTGCGGTCCAAATCCGCTCCAAGCGGATTTGTCGTTAAATAGGCCAACTATTCGCCTCGAATAATCGATAAAATGGCCTCATTCTGGATCGTTTTCGCTGCAATACATTTTAACCAGACAGCCTCTAAGGCAGCGCGTCGTATTCTTCCAGAGACAATCGGCGCGCCTCGTCTTCCAACATTACAGGAATATCATCACATATCGGATAAGCAAGGCGATCCGCTTTGCAAATCAATTCCTGTGCTTCTTTATCAAAAATTAATTTACTTTTGCAAACCGGACAAACCAGAATATCCAACAGTTTATTGTTCATCAATTTTTTTCCGTAATAACTCGTCTATACATACACCAAGACCGACATCCGGCCGCGCATCAACCGGCACGTACCAACAATTGTCCAACCCGAACGACTCACACTTTACCGCATCCTTTTCGGTCATCAAAATGGGTGCCTCGTCCGGAAACAACAGATCTTCGCGGCGATACATGTAATGATCCGAAAATGCATGTTCATCACACTGCAATCCAAATCCACGTAAATGATCGAAAAACCGTTGTGGGTTGCCGATACCCGCGATCGCATGGCAGGTTGTAGAGGCGAATTCCTTTAACATAATTTTCTTTCCTGGATTACACAGATTAACTGCGATATTACCGGATAAGACCATTGCGAGCTCACCTTTTCGAGGATCACCGTTACATACGATCAGGTCGACTGATTTCAATCTGTCAATCGGCTCCCTTAGCGGACCTGCGGGTAAACAGTATCCGTTTCCGTAGCGCCGTTGCCCATCAACCACCGCAATTTCAATATCCCGCCCCAACGCATAATGCTGTAAGCCGTCATCCGAAATAATTAGATCACATTCTGATTGATCCAGAAGTATGCGAGCCGATGCAATTCTATCCGGCCCTACCGCAACAGGCGCTCCGCTGCGCCGAATTATTAAAAGAGGTTCGTCTCCAACCACGTTCGGATCACTGTCCCGGGTTACCCGTTGCGGCCAATCCCCTGAACTACCGCCATAACCACGGCTTATTATACCCGGCTTCCAACCCGCGGCACGCAGGTATGCGACAAGCCAGACAACCAAGGGCGTCTTGCCGGTACCTCCGACACTAATATTCCCAACAACAATCACGGGAACAGCCAATCGGGTTATGCGCCTGAATCCGTGTGCGTACGCCCAACGCCTTAGCGTGACAACGCCGACGAACAGCCAACTCAAAGCTTGCAATAGTCGCGGTGGCGACTCGGAATTATACCAATGATTTATCAGCCAACCCGATAAACTATTGTTACCCATATACTATATTTATACGCCTCAACTAATAGCACTGTGATTTGTGTATTAGTTCTCTGGCTCTGGAGAAGTTTGCGTTGCAAAAGTAAGATGCACAAACTCCAATTGCCTGGCCACATCCAACACATTGATCACATATTGATGCGGGGTATTCGCATCGGCAGCAATAACCAGGGTGGGGTTCTTAGCGCCTCCAGCAGCTTTCATTATTGCTTTTTTAAGCGTTTCCATTTTCTGATTAACTACCTGGTGCTGATTGACATAGTATTGCCCGGATGGGTCAATGCTAATCTCAATAGCCTCCTTGACTTGCTGTTCCTGTCCATCCGCCTCGGGCAATTCTATTTGCAGTTCAGTATGACGGTTAAAGGTCGTGGTCACCATAAAAAAAATCAGCAACAGAAACACTATATCAATCATTGGAGTAATACTGATCTCAAGTTTTTCCCTGCGTTGGCGTCGAAAATTCATTTGACGTCATCCTCCCGATCCCCATGCAGTATTTCAACTAGTTTCAAAGCCTCCTCTTCCATTTTCAGGACCAGCTCCACTACCCTACCTTCGAAATACCGGTGGAACATTAAGCTGGGAATCGCAACCGACAAACCTGCCGCGGTGGTAATCAAAGCTTCCGAAATACCGCCCGCCAGAATCATTGGGTCGCCCACTCCAGCACTCATAATTGCGGTAAACACTTTGATCATCCCGACAACCGTACCCAACAAGCCAAGCAATGGTGTAACCGACGCAATAGTCCCCAGCGTGTTCAAGAACCGTCCCAATTCATGAACCACTTGGCGACCGGCCTCTTCAATGCTGTCCTTCATGACATCGCGGCCATGCCGGTGATTAACCAGGCCAGCGGCCAAGATCGCTCCAAGCATGGAACTTCGTCTCAATACACGTAGTCGTGTGCTATCCAATTTGTTTTCTCTGTAAAGATTCCAAACTTGCGGAACGAGTTGATTTGGAAGGATGCGGTTTGTCCTAAGCGCCCAAAACCGTTCGCAAATTATTCCCATGGCAAAAATAGAGCACGCAATAATCGGCCACAACAAAACCCCGCCACTTTTAATCAACTCAAACACAGTTCGTACCCCTCTATCGACTCTGGATTCTGATAACCATTTAGCCCATCATTGTTTGGCTCCAAAAATGCGACACGAAAACAGTTGGAGTGATTTGAACAACCAAAGGCTGAAGCCTGTTGGACGGAACGCATGGACGCGAGCAGTAATCGGCATATTTCCTTGTAAAGTGGGCATCATTTCCTTGCTCTAAAACCAAACAGCGACAATCTGAACAGTTACATGCGTTACATTGAATAGTTACCCATTCTGTTTGATTTTAGACTATCTAGATAAAGCTGCGAATCGATACTGAGCGCCCTAATAATTGACCAATCCGCCTGTCACAATTCTTCTTCGATGATCTGGGTCGGGAAAGATTCCTGGTCGGGCCCTGAATCTTTTTCCAGCCAGCACAACGCAATAAAATACGTACACAAACATAACCCGGCTGCCGCATAATACACCGTCACAGCACCATAAGAGTCCCACAACACGCCGCTGATATAACTACCGATCATACCCCCCAGACCAAAGCTTATACTGCTGTATAATGCTTGCCCCTTACCTCTGTGGCATCCGGGGAAATACCGATGCACGAAATGAATTGCCGCGATATGGGTTGAGCCGAATGTCGCCGCATGCAGTATTTGTGCAACTATAACAGCCCCTATTTGATCAACACAACACGCCAGCAACGACCAACGTATTATACCCAATGCGACGCTAAACATCAGAATATGCCGAAGACTTATAATTTTCAAAATACGGTGCATCAATACAAATAGCGCCACTTCCGCAAACACACCCAAAGACCATAACAACCCGGTTTGTGTACTCGAATAATTATATTCTTCGAGATAGATCGAGAAAAAAACGTAATACGGCCCATGTGCAACTTGAACCAGACAAACAACCAGGAAAAATACCAACACTGAAGGTTGTCGGACGATATGAGAAATCCTTGTTGCATTAGAATCGTGTCGTGATTCTTTCGCTTCGGGAACCAACAAGCTAATCAGCCAAATCCCCGCTAGCAGCAAAGAAATCACACCAGGCAATAGCGATAGGCCCAGGTAATCCAATAAAATGCCAACCCCCATCACGGTAACGATAAAGCCAATAGAGCCCCAGAGCCTCACCCGGCTATATTGATGTGTATCATCGGCTAAGTGGCTTAGTGTTACAGCCTCAAACTGTGGCAAGGCCGCATTCCAAAAAAAACTGAAAATCAGCGTAACAAAAATCATCCAATAATAGCCAGAATCGACAAACACGCCTAAAAACGCCAAGCTTGCTAAAAACGACGCGACCCGAATTATACGAATACCTTTTCCGCTGCGATCAGCTAGCCACCCCCAAATATTGGGTGCGACAATCTTAGTTCCGACCAACACGGCCATCAAAACGCCTATTTGCCGTGGAACAAAGCCCAACGATTCTAGATACAATCCCCAATACGGCAGAAAGCTCCCCAATGCGGAAAAGTAAGCAAAGTAAAAAGCGGATAAGCGCCAGTAGGGTATGCTTTTTCTAACCAACTTTGATTAACCTGAACGGTCAATTAGCGGCTAGTCGGATCCAGCCGGAATCGGTGCTAATGGATATTCTACATCTTGGTTTTGCGCGCGATGGCGCAAATAGTGGTCGAATAATACGATCGCCATCATGGCCTCGGCGATTGGCGTCGCTCGAATTCCGACGCAGGGATCGTGGCGCCCCTTGGTGCTAACATCTACGGATTCGCCATCGAGGTTTACGCTGGCGCCGGGCAAACGCAGACTCGAGGTGGGTTTAAGTGCCAAGCTGGCAAATACAATTTGACCACTGGAAATGCCCCCTAATACACCGCCGGCATGGTTACTGCGAAAACCATCAGGACCCATTTCGTCACGGAATTCAGTCCCCTTACTTTCGACGCAGGCAAATCCACCACCAATTTCGACACCTTTCACTGCGTTTATGCTCATCAAGGCGTGCGCCAAGTCCGCATCCAATCGATCAAAAATAGGCTCCCCCAATCCGGGTGGAACACCTTCTGCCTGCACGTTTATGCGAGCGCCAATAGAATTGCCTTGTTTGCGCAACGCATCCATATAATCTTCCAATTCGGCAATTCTTGCCGGATCCGGACAAAAAAAGGGATTATTGTTAACCTCGCGCCAATCTTTGAGATCCAAGCGGATCGGGCCCAACTGAGCCAGATAGCCGCGCACTTCGATACCCGCAAGCTTGCGCAAAAACTTTTTCGCGATCGCCCCTGCCGCAACACGCATCGCAGTTTCTCTAGCCGACGAACGACCACCGCCACGATAATCCCTAAATCCATATTTCTGCTGGTAAGTGTAATCCGCGTGCCCGGGACGAAAGCGATCGGCAATATCAGAATAATCCTTGGAGCGTTGATCGGTGTTCTCGATGATTAAACCAATCGGCGTGCCGGTGGTTTTACCCTCAAACACACCCGATAAAATTTTAACTTCATCAGCTTCACGGCGCTGAGTTGTATGCCTCGATTTACCTGGGCGCCGTCGATCGAGGTCACCCTGCATATCCGCTTCGTTCAATTCCAACCCTGGAGGACATCCATCGACCACGCAGCCTATTGCGGATCCATGACTTTCACCAAATGAAGTAACCGCAAAAAGTTTTCCTATTGTATTGCCAGACATCTTCTATTGACTCAGTTTGTAACTACTCAGCGTACGCTCAAATCTACCCGATTACAGCGTCACAAAAACGCCCGGATCAGCGAAATAGGTGATTTTAAACTAAAATTAGGTTTATGGTTTAAATTTCTCGGTACGTCCACAAACTACGGCTATTAACCAAACTCGCGGGAACAAAACCCGAAACCCATCAGCCATTTGCAATAGATCCATAGAAATATCGTTTCAAAAAATGCTTGGACAAACGCCTGATTTCGAAATCAATACGCTGCAAAATGGTGTAATGACTGATAACCCACTATTCCAGGCATGCAGAAAAGCCATAAAAACCGAAAAACTTATTCTCCCTACAATACCCGATGTAGCGATGAAAATTCGACGGGCTATAAACGATCACACGGCGAACAATATCAAAATTGCAAAAGTGGTCCAAATGGATCCCGCTATTACCGCACGACTAATCCATATTTCGAACAGTCCGCTTTACATCGGCAGAAAGAAAATCGAAAGCTGTCCCGAATCACTAACCCGACTGGGTCTAAGGGCGGCGCAAGATCTTATCACAAGTTTCTCGTTAAGAACCGTCTTCAAAGCCAAGACCAAGCTCATCGCCAACCGTATGCACGAGCTTTGGACACACAGCAGCTATGTTGCGTCCATCTGCGCCGTACTGGCCCACAAAACGCCAGGATTCGATCCGGATAGGGCCATGCTCGCAGGACTAGTCCATGACATCGGCGTGGTGCCGATTCTTA
This sequence comes from uncultured Methylococcaceae bacterium, assembly GCA_964626505.1. Taxonomy (GTDB): domain Bacteria; phylum Pseudomonadota; class Gammaproteobacteria; order Methylococcales; family UBA1147; genus CAZUGA01. The sequence goes on along the minus strand of CAZVFR010000015.1, from coordinate 13,678 downwards.
CTCTGGCCGACCGTCATCCAGACTTAAGCTCAAACACTGAACACTTGGACCGTACCATCGAAGAATTTCGCGGTGAAATCGGTTCGCTGATTATGCGTAAGTGGAATTTCCCCAGCGACTTTGAAGATATTGTATTAAACGCTGACAATTGGCACCGAAATGAGAAAGACAAACCCGACTATACCGACCTTGTGATCGTCTCTCAACTGCACAGTTTCGTGGGCAAATTCAGCATTCACAAGTATCCGCGGATGGATACGATTCCAGCGTACAATAAGCTTGTCACGGGGCAACTGGATGCAGACCTGAGCATGAACATACTTGAAACCGCCAAAGACGAAATCTGGCAAATCCAACGCATGTTGACCAACTAAACTGCCAGAATCTAGCAACTTGGACATCCAATCCACATCCCACGGGGTTAGTCTAGCCGCCAAAGCCTCGCTCCCCAAAGCATTGCTAAACCTTAGACTGGGGCAACAAATTTCCGCAACAGTCATCAAACAATTCGTTGAAACGGGGCAACTTGTGCTGCAACTTAGCGGAAAACAGATCCGCGCCGAATCCAATGTCACAGTACCACCAGGACGCGCACTATTATTGGAAGTCGTCAAACTTGGTGAGCAACCGCAGCTAAAAATTGTAAACCTAACCCCAGCGGCTAACACAACAGGCGATGCGCTACGTGCAAACCTGGGTAACCAGAAAAGTCCGATAGGATTATCGCAGCAGTTGATTTCATTGGTAGGCAGCGACCCTGAACTATCACGCTTACCTAAACCACTCAGACTGATAGCAAGGAACCTACTTCAAGCACTACCGCAAATCTCAGATTTAACAACCCCGAACGGATTAAAACGTGCAATTCTAAATTCAGGTATTTTTCTCGAAGCTAAACTTGCTGCGTTCAAAGCAGGTTCAAATAGCTCGGTTAACGCGGATTTGAAGGCTAATATACTACGCTTGATTAATCACACGGAATCCACTCTAAAATCGCACGGCCATGCGTCTCAAAAGCAGGCTAACACGGCCATCCAGGCCCACTCCGTTCAGTCTCAAGTACTTCACATGCTGCAAGAACAGGCAAAGGGCGCATTGAGCAAAATAGTCATTGATCAACTTGCTTCTCTTCCGGAAGACGGCCAGCAAAAACAAACCTGGAGTCTTGAGCTCCCGTTTCTAAACAAACAACAATCCGAATCGGCCCAAGTAGTTATCAAGCGAGAAACAAGTCGTGCCGCAATATCCGGTGAATCTCAATGGTCAATTATCGTCGAACTACAACCGCCTAATCTCGGCACAATCCAAAGCAAGATCACAGTAACCGAACAATTTGTCAACACGAGTTTTCGCACCGAACGAAACGATACCAACCAGTTGATTCAGGACAACCTCGCGAAACTTCGTGACCAATTTAATCAATCCGGTTTAACACCCGGTGATTTGGGATCAAAACAAGGCCGTTTCGACAATCAAGCATTACCTAAACTATCAAGTTCGATCGTGGATGAAACAGCGTGAGTAAAGTTATAAACCCCCCCGACATTGCCATTGCGCTCAATTACGATGGCAAATCCGCGCCGCGTGTGACTGCTAAAGGGCAAGGTAAAATCGCCGAACAAATTCTGAAAACGGCAAACGAACATGATATCCCGCTACAAACAGATCCTAAGCTCGCCAAAATTCTCGCAACCGTCCCATTGAATGATGAGATCCCACAAGAGTTATATAAAGCCGTCGCTGAGGTAATAGCTTTCGCTTATCTACTGAGCGAAAAATCGGTGTGAATGCTCAACTTATCCTCAAAATTATCGGAACGAGACACGGAACCGCTACGCTCAGATATAACGGACAAAACATCAACGGTGTCATAAAAACAGATACTCTGTTAGACAAATTCATCCAGGCGGTTGGTGCGTTTGGGTAGGGAGTGGTGCTTATTTTCGTTTTTTGAGTTCTTGTATTTCGACTGCCGATCTTTGCGGTCTCTTACGAGTTTAGATATCTTTTGAATGGTTGCCGGTCGTGCCAGCGATGATATTTCGTTCATGTTACCCTCTGATCAGAAATCCAGGCTAGAACATCCCCATCTCGGACAGCTCATCGTCACCCAAAAATTTGTTAAGATCGACCAGAATCAACAACTGCTTTTCATGACTTGCCACGCCTTGGATGTACCTTGAACTTTCCTCGTTGCCTACGTTCGGTGCCGACTCGATCATCGAGTCGGATAATTCAACAACCTCCGCCACGCTATCAACTAGGATTCCTATAACCTGATCATCGGTTTCGATTATCACGATGCGCGACGAGTCATCCGTCCCGTTGGGCATCAGACCGAATTTATGTCGGGTATCAATTACCGTAACGACATTACCACGCAAATTAATAATACCAAGAACGTAGTTGGGCGCGCCGGGTACCGGTGCAATGTCAGGAATTCTTAGTACCTCTTGAACCTGCATTACATTAATTCCGTATGTTTCGTTCCCTAGTTTAAACGTAACCCACTGATTGACCGGGTCACTTAGTTTTTCCTGAGCCTCACTCATAGCTTTTTACCCTACCATTGTTCATACGAAGATATATGCATAAGTGTAGTCAACTAACGAGAGCTTTGGAGAGGAATCAAATGATTCAAATCAATCAATGCGCATAATTTCTCGGTTACCGTGCCAAGCAGCCAGGATTTTGTATTCGCGGATCGCCTCCAACTGATATCTTCAGAGCTCAAGCGCGATACCGCAGAAACTTCATCACAAGGAATACCCCAACGGCGATTTCTTGTTATCAGCACATTACGGTAAGAATCTGAAACTTTTGGGTGGCTATTTGGACGAGTATGCGACTTGAATAAAAATGGCACGTCCAGTAATACGATTTTATCGCCTTGATCCTCGACTACACCGAATATCCAAGGGGGTTGATCTGGAAATTGCACCAACTTTTCCGGGATCGCTATGGTCCGCGACAGATCCTGTAACGGCGTCGCCAACGTTAAGTCATTAATTTTGAAAAATAAGACTTGAAAATGGGTTTCCTGCAAGCAAGCCGACGTTGTCGTCGTTACATTGTCTTGATACTCTACATCGACCGAGTCGCAATCTGAGCGTACTTCATTCTGACTTACAATACCCGAACACTTTGGCTGTTCCGGAATTTGCCGCTGTGGATCGCTGAGCAAACTATCAAAATATACATTTAACGCCTGCCCTTGTTTTACCAACGGAGCATGCGACGATTTTTCGGCACACATTAGCCGTTAGCCACTGCTCCGTTTTCAATCCTCCCCCCATGCAACAACAATTCCAGGAATTCGCTATACGCATTCACTGCTCTGGATTTCGGCATGTAATACGGCGGTGGCGTACCGGCCTTACTAGCATCGCGTAATTTTGTATCAACCGGAACAACTGACCGCCAGACATCCTGACGATAATTCTCTCGTAGAAAACGTAGCGATTGCACGGACGCGCGAGTCCGTCTATCGAACATCGTGGGTAAAATTGTATAGTTGAGCGGTAGCCTGCGCGATTTCTGAATCATGCCTAAGGTTCGCAACATGCGTTCCAAACCCTTGATCGCGAGAAATTCGGTCGATACCGGTACTATGAGATGTTCGCAAGCCGCCAGCGCATTGATCATCAACACGCCAGCATTGGAGGACTGTCGATCAGGACATAATCGTAGTTGTCCGCAATCATTGACAGTGCACGCGTAATGACCAATCCCATTCCTTCGGCTGTCGCGCATTGCCGGTCTAGTGTTGCAATACCGGACGCAGCGGGCAGTAGAAATAAACCTTGAAAATTTGTTTTCACGACAGCAGGCACTGGATTTATCGATTTACCGTGACTCGCGGCTTCGAATAAATCGTATACACTCACGTCAATGGTATCTGGATTTAGACCGAAATAACTACTCATCGATCCATGTGGATCCAGATCCAGTAATAAGGTTTTGAAACCCCAGGTCGACAACAAACCACCCAGCGTCACAACCGATGTGGTTTTACCAACGCCGCCTTTCTGATTGGATACTGCCCAAATTTTCATGGTTGTTTTCTAACGATAACTGGGCGCAAGCTTGATGTGGACGTTTTGTTAACCGCCGCGGATTCCAATAATTGACTGCGTTCGTCAGACAATATTTTATGTCTTGCCGCGGACTGGGCCAAAAGAACCAACACCACGCGGCGGTTTTTGTAACGGCCAACCTCTGTTTTATTGTCTGCAATCGCGTGATACTCTGCGTAACCGATCGCCGCCATACGCTTAGGGTTAACACCTTCGCGCGTCAGCTGGCTCACAACGCTTGCGGCGCGCCCGGCGGATAGCTCCCAATTGGACGGAAACGCGATTGTATGTATGGGGCGATTATCCGTATAGCCCTCAACATGGACGGTATTCGGAAGATAGCGCAGGATCTCTCCAATTTTTTGCAGCACGGGACGTGCGTCTCGGGACAAATCCGCACTACCGCTAGCAAACAACATGGCGCTTTTCATTTCAACTTCAATCCACAATTCGCTTTGTTTGACGTCGATTAATTCCTGATCGATATACGGCGATAAAACCTCCTGAATCTGATTAGAAATCCGGCGCAAGCGCGAATGTTCCTGCTCCAAATCTATAACTTTTTCGAACTGCTCGGAAAGCAGTTCGGAATCCGGATATCCGGCGATTAAACTTTCGATCGGGTTATTTTCTCGTTTTATTTCGCCAATCTGAATGGGATCCAGCGTGGTTTCCGGCACCGCAAACGCTTTGTCTAAAGAATCTGACAATACGCGATATTTCCCCTCATTGACTGAGGAAATTGAATAGAGGACAACAAAAAATGCAAACAATAATGTAATAAAATCGGCGTAAGAAATCAACCAGCGCTCGTGGTTCTCGTGCTCCACCTCTATGCTTCGTCTTCGCGTTTTGGCCATTTTTTCTTAATCTCTATTATCCGACCGGCGCCAACAATCGCACTATCGAATTCGTTCTTGATGATTTTCGAGCAAGTCCGACTGCCGCCAAACCACAAGAGTAGGTGCCTTTGCGTTCATCTAAGATATCCGGATAACTTAATTTCTATATTTCTGGGGTTTTCACCTTCCGAAATTGCAATGATGCCCTCTACTATCAATTCTCTTGATTGAACCACTGAGTGGCTTTGGATTTTTAGTTTGCTTGCGATTGGCAAAAAAAATAAATTTGCCAATCCAACTCCGTAGATCGTTGCTACAAACGCCGTCGCTATACCAGGCCCTAATTTGCTCGGATCATTCAGGTTCTGCATGACATGTATTAATCCCATTACCGCTCCGATAATACCGATGGTCGGAGCATAGCCACCCATCGCATCGAATACCTTTGCAGCTTGATGTAAGCGCTGTTCCTTTGCGGTTAGCTCAACCTCAAGACAATCTCGAATCACTTCGGGTTCGTTGCCATCAACCAACAACTGCAATCCTTTTTTCGCGAACGGATCGGTCTCTTTTGGAATAACCGTTTCTAGACCTAGCAAACCTTCTTTGCGTGCCAATGAACTCCAATTGACCATCTTTTTGATTTCGGCTTGCAACTGAATTTTCTGCGGTTTAAACACCCACACCGTTATCTGCAGTGCGTGCATAAAAACTGCCGGCGGCGTTTGCAGCATGGTCGCACCAATCGTTCCACCCATGACTATCAAAAACGCTGGGCCGTTGAGTAATGCCTCCAAATGCCCGCCATCCAACATATTGCCGCCCAGAATGGCCAGCAAGCCAACGCAAATACCCAATATGCTAAGTACATCCATGATCTATAGCGATGCCAGCCGATCAGCCAATGCGTCTATATTTAACACGCGATCAGCTAAATTAGCATCGATAATTGCTTTGGGCATGCCATAAACCGTACAACTGCTTTCATCTTGCGCCCAAATCGAGGCGCCACACGCTCTTAATTTTTGCGCTCCAACTTTGCCATCCGCGCCCATGCCAGTCAAAACCACGGCGAGCACATTCTTACTCAAATTTTGTGCAATCGACGCAAACGCAACATCTACACAGGGACGAAAAAGTTCATCCGGGTGGCTCTCGCGAATCGATACGCGTCCCAAGCCATCACCGCGGCTCAATTCCATTTGCAAGCCACCCGGCGCGAGTAGGGCCAATCCGGGTTCGAGTCGATCGCCGTCCTCGGCTTCCTTTACCCGAATTTTGCAAAGATTGTCCAGACGTTGCGCGAAGCTTGAAGTAAAATTAGCCGGCATATGTTGTATTAATAACACCGGTAGAGGAAACCCATCCGGTAACGTAGATAGAATTTTCTGAATCGCGATTGGACCACCGGTAGATGCGGCAATCGCAAGCAACGAGTAACGGTTCTTGGTAAATTCGGCCGCCCTTGTGGCAGCGCGTAGCGCCAACCGGGAGTCAGAGTCCGATCTTTGCTTAATCGAGTAGGTTTCTCTTAGTTGCTTGGCTTGCCAACCTAATCCCCGAATCCGCGAGCATAGAAGACGTTTTGCATTTTGCGCATCCGCATCAATCTCGTCGAGCCGCTTGGGTAAGAAATCCATTGCTCCGGCTTCAAGCGCATTGATTGTCGCCTGAGTACCGTGGTGTGTGGCAACAGAAAACATTAAAACTGGCGTGGGTTTATCGCGCATGATCTGCTTGACTGCGGTTATGCCGTCCATCACTGGCATTTCTATATCCATGGTGACAACATCAGGCTCAAGTTCCGAGACCTTGTGGATTGCTTCAAGACCATTCGACGCTTCCCCAACAACCTGAATGTCGTCTTGATCGGCAAATAAATCCGCTACTCGACGCCTGATAAAGCCGGAATCGTCAACGATCAGAACACGAACAACTTTCATTCTCTAACAGATTTTTATTCTTGAAAGTACGCAGAGGAAGTTAACGCAAGTTTACGCCGCGTATCGCTTCATCAAACTGGGTACATCGAGAATCAACGCGATATTGCCATCACCAGTAATCGTGGCGCCGGCCAACCCCTCCAGCCCGTTGAGTTTGGCACCCAGGGCTTTGATTACGACTTCCTCCTGACCGACTAAGTGATCGACCACAAAACCGATCTTCTGACCACCAACGCTGACAATGACCACGTGTCCACTGCGTTTGCGTTCCGCAGTGCTATTGCCTTGCAGCAGCCAGTCACCCAAGTAGAACAGAGGTAATGCGCGATCGCGAACTAATACAACCAGCTGGCCATCGACAACATTGGTACGTTCCAAATCGAGATCAAGAATTTCGACAACGCTCACCAGTGGTAACGCAAACGGCTGGTCTCCGAGCATGACCATCAAAGTTGGTAATATGGCCAAGGTCAACGGAACTTTGATAATGATACTGCTGCCTTGGCCTTCCACCGAATCGACCTCGACCGTTCCATTCATTTGGACTATACGAGTTTTTACGACATCCATACCGACTCCACGCCCCGATACGTCGGAAATCGCATCTTTAGTCGAAAATCCGGGCAGAAATATTAGATTAAAACAACCTTTGTTATCCAAACGAGAGGCAGCATCCTCATCTATCAAACCCTTCTCGACCACCTTTTTACGTAGCACCTCGGGATTCATTCCGCGACCGTCGTCCTCGATAATAAGCTGTATATGATCACCTTGCTGCGATGCCGTGAGCACAACTTTCCCTTCGCGCGGCTTTCCGGCCGCTTCACGCTCTTCGGGTAACTCAACACCGTGGTCGACCGCGTTTCGCACCAGATGCACGAGCGGATCAGCCAGCGCTTCCACCAAATTTTTGTCCAAATCGGTTTCTTCACCGTTAAGCTCGAGTCGAATTTCCTTTTTCAAACTTCTAGCCAAATCGCGGACGACGCGCGGAAATCGCCCGAATACCTTTTTGATCGGTTGCATCCTGGTTTTCATAACTGAGCGCTGCAGATCCGATGTAACGACATCCAAGTTGCTAATTGCCTTGCCAATCTCCTCGGGATTATTCGACGCTCTAAGATTCTCAAACCGATTACGCACCAGTACCAGTTCACCGACCATATTCATGATTTCGTCCAAGCGCTGCACATCGACGCGAACCGTGGTCTCAGCAGGAGGTTGTGCGGGCTTAGATGACTTTTTGGGTGGCTTCGAAGCAACCGCTGCGGGTTTTTCCTGAGTGGCGGGAGGTTCAGTCACGCTACCAACTGCCTTTGATTCCGTCTTGGGTACGCTGTCCGGTTGTGGGTCAGGGCGGCCGCCATGTTGGCCTTTACCGTGTATACCGTCTAATAAAGCTTCAAACTCGTCCTCGGATATCTCATCGGATGGAACAGCATCTGGTTTCGCTGATTTTGGTCCAGCTGCAGCCTTATTCTCGGTAATATCAGCTCCTGGTGCTGGAATTCCCTTATGTTTACCCTTACCGTGCAGTTCATCCAACAAATTTTCGAACTCATCATCGTTGATAAGATCGTCAGAATCCTTCGTTTTTACTTGGACTGGTGTGTTTTCTTCCGGCTCAACCGTCGATTCCTCGTTAGATCCTGGGCTTTTCCCATTACCGTGTAAAGCATCTAGCAGGTCTTCAAATTCACTTTCAGTAATCTCATCAGACTGTTCATCTGCGCTGAGCGGTTCAGGCTGACCATTATTTTCATCAACCGAGTTCGTCGGTTGGGCTGATGCCTCCACGGCAGGCTGAACTTCAATTTTTGACGATTGCGTTGCTACCGATTCCTCGCTCGAATCCGGAATGGAAAATTTACTCAGTGCTGACAATAATTCAGGCTCCGCGGGAACAGGCTCTTCACCATTGCGGACCTGCTCGAACATCACATTGACCACATCAAGAACATCAAGAACCACATCCATCAGAGCCGGTTCTACGCATCGGTCTCCTTGTCTGAGTACGTTAAAAACATCTTCCGCATTGTGACAAATCGCAACTAACGGGTTGATATTTAAAAATCCCGCTCCGCCTTTGACCGTATGAAATCCCCTGAAAATCGCATTTAATAAATCCAGATCATCCGGCGATTGTTCGAGTTGTATCAACTGCTCACCGAGTTGTTCGAGCAGCTCACCCGCCTCGACCAAAAAATCCTGCAGAATTTCGTCGTCCAATTCATATGACATATCAGTAACCTTTAGAAACCCAGACTGGATAACAAGTCATCAACTTCGTCTTGGCCAGCAACCGTATCACCCGTGTCAAGACTCGGTATCACTGGACCCGCCAGTTCAAACTCTTCAGTTTGAGGCCGGCTATCGCTCCGAGCTGAAGTTCCGCCTGTAATGCGAATGAGTTCAACCATGCTCAATTCAACATCATGGACCAAATTAATGACACGTTTGATAATCTGGCCGGTAATGTCTTGGAAACCTTGCGCAAGAAGGACATCATTCAACCGCGACTGGATAGTTTGCAACCCGTTCATCGATGTCGAAAAATAATCCGGCAAATCCTTGCTCACTTCTTTGAATTCGCTAAACTGCATTTCTTTGCGCCGAAACCGAGCCCATTTTTCGTTGAGATCTTGGGTCATATTTCCCAGATCTTGGGTCAAGGGGATAATCTCTTCGACCGCAGTAAGCGTTGTATCAGCGGCTTCCTGAGTCATGCTAATTACATAATTAAGCCGTTCCTTCGCATCGGGAATTTCTTTTTCTGTAAAGTCGGCAAGCTTGGCATCCAGCGCGAAGTCAGCCATAGAATCGTGTAGTTGTCGGGTCAGTTTTCCAATTTCCTGAAACAACACAGTTTCTCGCGTATTGGCAATTTCCACCAAAATCTGGCCCGCTCCCTGCTCATCTCCGTTTTCCAATGCTTCAACATAATTTCTCGCCTGCACTAGACGCTCGTCGTGCATGACCTGTTTTTCTGGTTTCATCGGGTACGATCCTTAGATGGAGGAGGATGATTCAAGCATCAACACGCTCAAAAATCTTATCGATCTTTTCCTTTAACGTCGCCGCCGTAAACGGTTTGATAACATAACCGTTTACCCCCGCCTGCGCTGCTTCAACAATCTGCTCGCGTTTGGCTTCAGCCGTTACCAACAAAACCGGTAAGTCAACCAATTTAGAGTCAGCTCGTACCGCCTTAAGCAGATCCAATCCAGTCATACCCGGCATATTCCAATCCGTGACCAGAAAATCTATCCCCCCGGATTGCAATATTGGAAGCGCAGTTTGCCCATCGTCAGCTTCCACCGCATTAACGAATCCAAGGTCGCGTAATAAATTTTTTATGATACGTCTCATCGTTGAGAAATCATCAACAATGAGTATTTTCATATTTTTATCCAAGAGTTATCTCCTTAACCAAAAATACCGGATAGGAAAAGATTCGATCATCGCTACACTGCCCACCCTACACCTATATAAATAGACTGCAATCGCTGTTCTGTCCATGAACAACGCGATGTTTTAAGTGCCAATTTCTTATACTGTTGCACGCCGAATTCAGGGCTATGCAGGGTGCCGCTTTTTGACTAAAGAAGCAGAAATATATGCTGTTGAAAGGGGCGCTGCTTGGCAGTCCCGCGTGTTCGACGTAGCTATGGAGCCAAACACTCAGGACCTGGGGTACACCAGAGATTCTTCATTCTTCCGGTTCGTCGTCCTTGTCCAGCCATTCGCTCATTCTTGCACGCAAACGTAGCATGGCTTGGCTATTGATTTGGCAAACTCGCGACTCGCTGACGCCGATTACATCACCTATTTCTCGCAGGTTAAGTTCTTCATCGTAGTACAATGAAACAACCAAACGTTCCCGTTCCGGTAAGCCGGAAATAGCATCAGATAAAGCTGATTTGAAGCCCACCTGGGTCAGACCATCTATTGGCGCTCTTTCTATCCAACCACAATCATCAATGATTGACCCGCCAGCCTGAGTCAATTCTTCAATACTAAAAATACGGCTGCTTATCGAATCTTGTAGTATCTGATGATATTCATCCAATTCTAAATTAAGATACGCGGCAACTTCCGCGGCGCGAGCATCACGCCCGGTCTCGTTTTCAATTTGGCGTATCGCCTTTGCCACCATGCGGGCTTTCTTGTGTACTGAACGTGGAGTCCAATCGGATCGTCTAACTTCATCAAGCATGGAACCCCTTATCCGAATACCAGCATAGGTTTCAAAGCTTGCCCCCTGGGTTACGTCATAACCTCGAACGGCCTCAAGAAGGCCCAGCATACCCGCTTGAATCAAATCATCTACCTGCACGCTATCCGGTAACCGGTTACCTAAGTGGTAAGCAATACGCTTGACCAATGGAGCGTGTTGAGACACCAAAGCATCGATATCAGCATCGAGTGTCTCAACATAGGTCATCAAACCGCTCATGCCAGCATTTCACCATCACTGGTGTTCTGCTGAACCATTCTTTCCACGAAAAACTCCAGATGGCCACCGGCGTGCTCAGTTATTGGCCAAGATTCTGTCTTTCGCGCTAGATTTCGGAAGGCTTGAGCTGATCGGCATTGAGGAAACGCCTGTACGACTGCTGACTGTTTTTGGACAGCTTTTCGCAGGTAATCATCGTTAGGTATCGCACCCGCAAAGTTTAACGCAACGTCCAGATAGCGGTCCGTTACTTTACTCAGTTTAAAAAACAGATTCTGACCTTGTTCAGCGCTCTGCACCATGTTGGTCAATATTTGAAATCGGAAGATTCCATAATCCCGGGTCAGCAATTTAATAAAAGCGTACGCATCGGTCAGCGATGTCGGCTCATCACAAACCACCACGATAACTTCCTGACAGGCACGCGCGAATGTGATAACGCTGCTGGAAATTCCAGCGGCTGTATCAACGATCAAGACATCAATGTCACTACCGATCTCGCTAAACGAACGCACAACAGCAGCCTGCTCCAACGGCGATAATTCAGCCATCTTTTGAATTCCGGAGGCACCCGGTACGATCTGCAGGTTGGCGGGTCCTTTCAAAAGGACTTCGTTTATAGTTTTCTCGCCACTGAGCACATGAGAAAAATTAAATCGAGGGTGCAAGCCTAATAGCACATCTATATTTGCGAGCCCCATGTCCGCATCTAGCAACGCAACCGAATGTCCATATTCACACAAGGCAACGCCTAGGTTCACCGATATATTGGTCTTGCCAACGCCGCCCTTACCGCTTATTACCGCAATAACGCGTACAGGTTTGGAATGTTTCATTCTGCGATCTCTAACGTGTAGCCCTTATCAAACAAGCGCATGAGGCTGCCCTTCCAAGTGCCGTTCGACCCCCGACTCCACGGGGTGAAACTGAGTCAAGTTCGCACCCAGACTTTGTTGGACAAGTGTTCTTTCACTGGGTACATGAAGATTCTCGGGGACTTTTTGTCCATCGCTAACGAATGCTAGAGGCAGTTTCTGTTCGATCACGACGGAAATTGCCGAACCGATACAGACTGTCTCATCAAGCTTAGTTAGAATCCCAGCGCGTGGTTCAAAAATATCGAAAGCTTTTTTGATTTCGCATAAAGCTTTCAGTTCGGTCGCAGCCGACATCACCAGATAAGAACTGATCGGTCGGCCGCTACTACGAAATAGTGAAAATTGCTCGGCAAGGCGCAAGTCGCGCTGGCTCATGCCGGCCGTATCAATCAACACCAGGCGCTTATCCGAAAAATCGCTCAAAATGGTTTTCAAATCAATGCTATCCTGGGCGATGCGCACAGGCGCATCGAGTATCCTACCGTAGGTATTGAGCTGGTCGTGCGCTGCAATTCTGTAGTTATCCGTGGTAACTAGTCCAACCTGTCCCTCTCCATACCTAAGCCGAAATTTCGCTGCTAGTTTCGCGATAGTTGTTGTTTTACCTACTCCGGTAGGGCCGACCAACGCGACAATTCCACCCGTTTCCAGTAAGTTGTCATTCGCTACCGACATTCTACTCACAAGTTGTTCAGCAATGGTTTGCCACACACTAAATGTGTCGGCTCGCCCATTCAGTTCCGCCACCAGTGTTCTTGCCAATAAATCGGAATAACCGAGATCTTGTAATCGACGCGTTACTTCAAGTTGGATAGGATCGTCACCAACCGATTCAGTCCAAGCGAGATCCAACAAGCGCACGTCCAGCATTTTGCGCAACTGTCCGAACTCTTTACGCATTTCCGACAAAACCGGTTCTAGCGGCAAAGATTGGGTGGGTTGTGATCCCTTCTCGGATTTACCCTGTGCATGGGATGCTTTTGCCGACTGTTGCTGATCATTTTGAAGTTGTTTTACTCGCGTTGCAGAGACTCTCGGTGGGACATTCACTGACCCCGCCGTGTTACCAAGCAAACTACGCTTGAGCGACAAATCGGGATTTTTCCGTGCGGATAGTTTCGTATCGGACAATTTGGGCTGGGCCGAGGACAAAGAATCTGTCGATCGTGAGTCAGGCGTGAATCCAGCCAGGTTCTGTTGAATAAGTTCTTCGTCAAAATCCCGAGCGGCCACAATTTCAGTCCCGCCATCCACATTCTTATTCGACAAAATAACCGCTTCCGCACCCAATTCATCACGAACCATACGCATGGCACGGCGAATATCGGGGGCAAAAAAACGTTTTATCTTCATTATTATTTACCTCATTAACCTATGCAGCCTGTTGACCAACCGTGGCGACTACTTTGATTTGACGATCTTCAGGTACTTCGTTATAGGCTAGGACGTGTAAACTGGATATCGTATGCCTAACGAATTGAGC
>CAZVFR010000014.1:0-24452 GCA_964626505.1 uncultured Methylococcaceae bacterium | reverse complement strand
TACGAGAAGGCGGGCGAACGGTGGGTGCCGGTGTCGTCGCTAAGGTCATTGAGTAAATATAATGTCTAAACAATCTATACGAATTCGTCTGAAAGCATTTGATCATAAATTGATTGACCAGTCCGCAAGCGAAATCGTTGAGACAGCGAGACGGACAGGCGCCCAAGTGCTGGGTCCTATTCCACTGCCAACCAAGAAAGAACGTTTTACGGTGCTAATCTCCCCGCATGTCAATAAAGATGCCAGGGATCAATACGAGTTGCGTACCCATAAACGATTATTGGATATTATGGACCCTACGGAAAAAACGGTTGATGCGCTGATGAAGTTAGATTTGGCCGCCGGAGTAGATGTACAGATTAAGCTCACCTAATAAACCTGCACTGTTGAATAATTTTTTAAGAGGAACTGATCGATGTCTATAGGTCTTATTGGGCGAAAATGCGGTATGACGCGCGTTTTTACTGAAGACGGTGTCTCAGTGCCGGTTACTGTGGTCCAGATCGAACCGAACCGTGTTACCCAGATAAAGAGCCTTGAAACGGACGGTTATCGGGCTGTTCAGGTTACTACGGGTAGTAAAAAGAATTCCAAGGTGCGCAAATCGGAAGTTGGGCATTTTGCTAAAGCAGGCGTTGAGGCTGGGCGTGGATTGTGGGAATTTCGGTTGGACGAAGGCGAAGGTGAGGATATTGTCGTAGGTTCAAATATTGGAGTGGACCTTTTTGAAGTTGGGCAGGCTGTCGATGTATCTGCGGTAAGCATCGGAAAAGGCTTTGCTGGAGCAATAAAACGCCACAATTTCAGTACGCAGGATATGACGCATGGTAACTCCTTGTCTCACAGGTCTGCTGGCTCGATCGGTCAATGTCAAACTCCCGGTAGAGTTTTTAAAGGGAAAAAAATGGCCGGTCATATGGGTGGGGTTAATAAAACAATACAGAATTTGACGGTCGTAAGTATCGATTCTGAAAAACATCATTTACTTATAAAAGGCGGAATACCCGGTGCGAAGGGCGCTGATGTTGTAGTGGGTAGTGCGGTCAAGCAGCGAAATAAAGGGTAGAAAATGAGTCTACAAATCCCCGCAATTAGTGATTCCGATTCGGCCCAAGCGGTCGATGTGAGTGAAGCGGTATTTGGTCAAGCGTTCAACGAAGCTTTGGTTCATCAATTGGTGACGGCTTATTTGGCTACAGGACGGGCTGGTACTAAAGCACAGAAAAGCCGATCAGATGTAAGCGGGGGCGGAGCTAAACCGTGGCGACAAAAAGGCAATGGGCGGGCACGTTCCGGTACCATACGCAGTCCAATATGGCGCACTGGTGGTGTTACCTTTGCGGCAAGGCCAAGGTCGTATAAGCAGAAAATAAATAAAAAAATGTATCGAGTGGGTCTTCGCTCGGTATTGTCGGAGTTGCTGAGACAGGGCCGCTTGGTTGTCAGCGAAAGTATTTTTCCCGATCAACCGAAAACTAAGTTGTTGGCTCGTAAACTACAAGAAAATAATGCCGATAGAGCCCTGATTGTTACTGATCAGCTTGACGATAATCTGGTGTTGTCTTCAAGAAACCTTGTGGGCGTCGATGTTTGTGCGGTGGAGGCTATTGATCCGGTTCTTCTGGTCGGAGCCGAAAAAGTAATCATGACAAAGCAAGCGGTTATGAATTTAGAGGAACGTTTGGCATGAATCAGTTAGATTTATCGAATGTTGTTCGTGCCCCCGTGGTTTCGGAAAAAAGCACTGTACTGGCTGATACCGAGAATCGCTTCGTTTTCAAGGTTCAAAAGGCGGCAACTAAGAAACAGATTAAGAATGCCGTTGAAAATCTTTTTGATGTCGAAGTTGAATCGGTTCAGGTTCTCAACGTTATCGGGAAAAAGAAAAGATTCGGTAAGATCATGGGGAAGAGAGTTGATTGGAAAAAGGCCTACGTTAAATTGAAACCTGGGCACGATATTGAGTTCTCTGCTGCATAATTGTATTAGATAGTTGAATTAGGCGAATGGTAGGCTGACATGGCAGTAATTAAACATAAACCCACCTCCCCAGGTACTCGATTTGTCGTCAGGGTTAAGACAGACGGGCTGCACAAGGGGCGTCCTTACGGGCCGCTGCTTGAGAAAAAGAGTAAAAATGGCGGGCGAAATAACCAAGGTCGGATTACCAAGCGCCATACCGGAGGCGGACATAAGCAGCATTACCGTCTTATAGATTTTAAACGCGACAAAATTGGAATACCTGGGGTTGTAGAGCGATTGGAATATGACCCGAACAGAACTGCTCATGTCGCGTTAGTTTTGTACAAGGACGGTGAACGCAGATACATTATTGCACCTAAAGGATTGTCTGCAGGTGATGAAATATTGTCGGGGATGGCGGCTTCCGTGAAGGTTGGTAATTGCATGCCGGTTCGCAATATCCCTTTAGGAACTCAGGTTCATTGTGTTGAACTTAAGCCTGCTAAAGGTGCACAGATCGCGCGTAGCGCGGGTGCTTCGGTTCAACTGGTTGCAAAGGAAGGGAGCTATGCAACGATTAGGTTGAGATCCGGAGAAATGAGGAAGATCCATTTGGATTGTAAAGCCGTTATAGGTGAAGTTGGAAATTCAGAGCATAATTTAGCGTCATTGGGCAAAGCGGGAGCATCCAGGTGGCGAGGGGTTCGTCCAACTGTTCGCGGTGTCGCTATGAATCCGGTCGATCATCCTCATGGTGGAGGTGAAGGGCGTACGTCTGGCGGGAGGCATCCGGTTTCCCCTTGGGGACAGCCTACGAAAGGCTATAAAACACGTACAAATAAACGCACGGACAATATGATCGTGCGGCGTCGTAAGCAAAGATAATTTCGCGGGGAAGGCTAGTGCCACGTTCGATAAAAAAAGGTCCGTTTGTTGACCACCACCTTTTGAAAAAAGTGCAAGCAGCGGCTGAGAAAAACGATCGGCGGCCTATCAAAACCTGGTCTCGTCGGTCTATGGTCATTCCGGATATGTTGGGTCTTACCATCGCGGTTCATAACGGTAGGCAGCACGTTCCGGTACTTGTATCGGAAAACATGGTAGGGCATAAGCTAGGCGAATTTGCGCCGACCCGCACCTATAGAGGTCATTTGGCGGATAAAAAATCAAGATAGCTGAGAGTTTGAAATGGAAATTGCAGCAAAGTTAAAAAATGCACCGATATCCGCGCAAAAAGGCCGGTTGGTTGCGGATCAGATCAGAGGGCAATCCGTTGAAAGAGCGTTAAATACCTTGCGTTTTAGCACTAAAAAAGCGGCTGGATTGATGCGCAAAGTGCTCGAGTCCGCGATAGCGAATGCGGAACACAATGAAGGTGCGGATATCGACGAACTTAAAATTTCTACGGTCTATGTTGACGAAGGTCCCGTGTTAAAGCGTATTAGAGCGCGTGCTAAGGGGCGCGCGAATAGAATCATTAAACGGTCATGCCATATCACCGTTAAAGTTACAGAATTCGATTAGGGGTCGGTAATATGGGGCAAAAAGTTCATCCAATAGGTATGCGACTGGGGTATATAAAAGATTGGACCTCTCGGTGGTTTGCAGAGTCCAAAGATTACCCTGAGTTACTTTATCAAGATCTGATGATCAGGGATTTTATTAAACAAAAACTCAAACACGCATCAGTCAGTCGGATTCAAATAAATAGGCCGGCTAATAATGCGCAAATAACCGTGCACACCGCACGGCCGGGTATTGTGATCGGAAAAAAAGGCGAAGACATCGATGCTCTTCGCCGGCAGGTATCTTCGATTATGGGAATACCGGTACACATGAATGTTGAGGAAATTAGAAAGCCGGAATTGGATGCACAACTGGTTGCAGAGGGTGTAGCGCAACAGCTCGAAAAAAGAATAATGTTCCGTCGAGCCATGAAGAGAGCGGTTACAAATACCATGCGTTTAGGCGCTGAAGGCATCAGAATCAATGTCAGTGGGCGCTTGAATGGAGCGGAAATCGCACGTCGAGAGTGGTATCGGGAGGGGCGTGTCCCTTTGCATACCCTGCGGGCCGACATCGATTATGGTTTCGCGGAAGCGGCGACCACTTACGGCATTATTGGTGTAAAGGTGTGGATCTTTAAAGGTGAAATACTGGAACACTCGGCTCAGGAAAATAGTGACGGTAAAAAAGTAGCGTCGTCAAAATGAGGAAATAGCCCTATGCTACAACCAAAAAGAACAAAATTTCGTAAACAACATAAAGGCCGGAACAATGGTTTGGCTTACCGTGGCAGTGTAGTCAGTTTCGGTGAATTTGGCTTGAAAGCTACCACACGTGGACGTATTACGGCTCGTCAGATCGAATCAGCTAGGCGGGCTATTACGCGACATGTAAAGCGTTCCGGGAAATTATGGATCAGGGTGTTCCCAGACAAACCTATAACGAAAAAGCCATTGGAGGTTCGAATGGGTAAAGGAAAAGGTAGCGTGGAGTATTGGGTCGCGCAGATCAAGCCTGGCTCCATGTTGTACGAAATTCAAGGTGTGCCGGAAAGTCTTGCGCGTGACGCGTTTAAACTGGCTGCGGCAAAACTACCCATCAAAACAACATTTGCGTCTCGTACGGTAATGTGATGAAGGCAAGCGAATTACGACAGAAAAATATAGAAGAGTTAAATGCTATTTTGGCTGACAAAGCGAAAGAGCAATTCAACTTAAGAATGCAGCAGGGTAGCGGGCAGCTCTCCCAGCCGGACCAGGTAAAAAAGGTTCGACGCGAGATTGCAAGAATTAAAACCGTATTGCACGAAATTACGAGATCACAGGCATGAGTGAAAAATCGGCAAAAGCGTCGCGTAGGATTCAAGGTCGCGTAGTAAGCAACAAAATGGATAAAAGCATAACAGTGCTGGTCGAACGATTAGTTCCACATCCGGTTTATGGTAAATACATAAGACGATCCACCAAACTCGTTGCTCATGACGAGGCAAACCAATGCCAAGAAGGCGATTTGGTGTCCGTGGAGTCGTGTCGACCGCTGTCGAAAAGAAAGGCTTGGCGATTGGTTGAGATTCTTGGGGCAAATGGTCAGTAGGTTTGGTCAAATCGCTGATATCAATTAAATAATTCTAGGAAAAAACTAATGATACAGATGCAGAGCAACCTGGAAGTTGCCGATAACAGCGGTGCGAGAAAGGTGATGTGTATCAAAGTGCTAGGCGGGTCGCACCGGCGTTACGCAGGTATTGGTGACATTATTAAAGTGAGTGTCAAAGATGCAATCCCGAGAGGAAAAGTTAAAAAAGGTGAAGTATATAACGCGGTGGTTGTGCGGACACGTAAAGGTGTCAGGCGACCCGATGGATCTCTGATCCGTTTTGATGGAAATGCAGCGGTCATTTTGAATGCTCAGCTTCAACCTATCGGTACACGTATATTCGGACCGGTGACACGTGAGCTAAGGACCGAGAGATTCATGAAGATTATCTCATTGGCACCCGAGGTTCTATAGGAAAAGTATCATGTTTAAGATTCGAAAAGGTGACGATGTTGTCGTAGTGGCCGGTAAAGACAAAGGAAAAAAAGGCGTGGTGCGGATGTTGGTTGGTGATAACAAAGTGATTGTGGATGGTGTAAATGTCGTAAAAAAACACAAAAAACCTAATCCTAACCAAAATGTTCCGGGCGGGATTGAAGAAAAAGAAATGCCTATCCATTTGTCGAACATCGGCATTTATAATCCGGAAACGAAAAAGGCGGATAGGATTGGAATTCGCGTGCTCGAGGATGACAAAAAAGTACGTTTCTTTAAATCAACAAACGAGATTGTTGATATTTAATTCAGGAATCATGTGAGTTATGACCAGATTAGCGTCTTTATATAAAGAAGAGATTGTACCGAAGCTTGTCGAAAAATTTAATTATGCTTCGGTGATGGCAGTCCCTCGTATTACCAAGGTCACGCTAAACATGGGGGTTGGTGAAGCGGTAGCTGATAAAAAAGTAATGCAATTCGCACTCGACGATATGACCAGAATAGCCGGGCAAAAGCCTGTTGTAACGCTGGCGAGAAAATCCATAGCGGGGTTTAAAATAAGGGACGATATGCCGATCGGCTGTAAAGTGACGCTTAGGCGTGATCGGATGTACGAGTTTCTCGATAGGCTGATTAATATTTCGATTCCAAGAATTAGGGATTTTCGAGGACTTAACGCAAAGTCATTCGATGGTAGAGGTAACTATTCCATGGGCGTTCGCGAACAGATTATTTTCCCGGAAGTTGATTACGATAAAATCGATACCATACGCGGAATGGATATTACTATTACAACGACGGCTAAAAACGATAGCGAAGCAAAAGCACTTTTGCAGCTATTTAACTTCCCGTTTAAATCTTAAGGTATAGCGATGGCAAAAAAATCTATGATTGCGCGGGAAAAAAAGCGCATTAAAACGGTTAAAAAATTCGCCACAAAAAGAGCTGCTTTGAAAGCAATTATCAATGGCTTGAGCGCCTCATTCGAAGAAAAAGAACAAGCGGAATTTAAGCTGCAGAAGATGCCGCGTGATGCTTGCCCTGTCAGGGTTCGTAACCGGTGCAGATTGACTGGAAGACCGCACGGTTATTATAGAAAATTCGGCTTGGGTCGGAATAAATTAAGAGAAGCCGCAATGCGGGGTGATGTGCCTGGTCTGACCAAGGCTAGTTGGTAATGCAATCGACAATTGCAGACTTTCAAAACTGATCGATAACGAATATTCCTGGAGTAGCAAATGAGCATGACGGACCCCATTTCAGACATGCTGACACGCATTAGAAACGGCCAGTTGGCTGGCAAAAAAAAAGTAAGCATGCCTGGATCCAAGGTGAAAACCTCTATTGCAAAAGTCCTCAAGGACGAAGGTTATATCGAGGACTATGATTCGGAAATGGACGGAAATAAGTCGGTGATGCGGGTGGTTCTTAAGTATTTTGATGGGGCTCCCGTAATCGATAAGATAGACCGGATAAGCAAGCCGGGTTTGAGAATATATCGAGCAAAAGACGATCTGCCTCAAGTGCTTGCGGGGCTGGGTGTTGCGATAATATCAACATCCAAAGGTGTGATGACAGATCGAGCTGCCAGGGCTATGGGCCACGGTGGCGAAGTTTTGTGTACGGTTTCGTGATATAGATAGGAACTTGCGATGTCTAGAGTAGCGAATAACCCAGTGACGGTTCCAGCGAATGTCAGTGTAAACCTGAATGGTCGAACTCTTACTGTAAAAGGTGGTAAGGGCGAGCTGGATTTCACCTTAAGTGGTTCGGTGGATCTCGATATAGAAGAGAACAGAATAAGCGTGCGGGCCCTGGATCAAAGCAAAAGTTCGGATGCGATGGCCGGAACGACACGAGCGCTCGTTAACAACATGGTTGCCGGAGTTACTGATGGTTTTATGAAAAGCTTAACCCTCGTAGGGGTCGGATACAGAGCACAGGTGAGCGGTAAAACTTTAAATTTGACTTTAGGTTTTTCGCATCCTGTTGAATACGAAATTCCCGCGGGCATAACGATAGAGACTCCGAGTCAAACTGAAGTCGTTGTCAAAGGAATTGATAAGCAAAAAGTCGGACAAGTCGCGGCGAAAATCCGAGCGTATCGTCCACCAGAGCCCTATAAGGGTAAGGGTGTACGGTATAGCGATGAGCATGTTGTTAGGAAAGATGCGAAGAAAAAATAAGGCGGACTCATGAGTAACAATTCAATTCGTTTGAGGCGTGCCGCACGGGCTAGAGCCAGAATACGTAATTCTGGAAGGTGTCGGTTGACGGTACATCGAACGCCAAAACATATCTACGCGCAAATAAATAGCGAAGATGGATCTAAGACGTTGGTCAGTGCTTCTACTGTAGTTGCTGACGTTCGGAAAGATCTGAAGTATACCGGTAATATTGAGGCTGCGGCCGCAGTCGGTAAGCTATTAGCGGAAACCGCCATTGAGTCTGGCATTCAAGAAGTCGCGTTTGATCGTGGCGGATACCAATATCATGGTCGTGTTAAAGCGTTAGCAGAAGCCGCCCGTGAATGCGGCTTAAAATTCTAAGGTGGTGTAAGTATGGCTAATGGACCTTCCCAAGCGGGAGCAGGAACTGAGGGACTTCAAGAAAAGCTTGTGTCTGTGCGACGTGTCGCAAAAGTTGTTAAGGGTGGGCGGCAATTTGGTTTTACAGCGCTTACCGTGGTTGGCGACGGGCAGGGTAACGTTGGTTACGGGCTCAGTAAAGCGCGTGAAGTACCGATCGCGATCCAAAAATCAATGGAACAAGCGAGAAGGAATATGCGTTCGGTGAGTCTGAAGAACGATACTCTGGAATACCCGGTAATGGCTGTAACTGGTGCGGCGAAGGTTTATATGCAGCCTGCTTCCGAGGGTACGGGGATAATTGCCGGCGGGCCAATGCGTGCGGTATTCGAAGTTGTCGGCATTCATAATGTACTGGCGAAATGCATAGGTACCAATAATCCTATTAACGTAGTTCGTGCCACTATAGAAGGTTTGGCCGGGATGACTAATGCTAAGCGAGTCGCGGCGAAACGGGGCAAAACGGTCGAAGAAATAATCGGATAAGATCATGGCGGAAAAAGAATTAAATGTGACTTTGGTGCGTAGCAAGATAGGCCGATTAGCATCTCATAAGGCGTGCCTAACGGGTCTGGGATTAAAACGCATACACCACACTGTGTGTGTAGCCGATACACCTTGTAATAGAGGCATGATCAATAAAGTTGCGTACATGCTTAAAGTTGAGGATGCCTAACATGTATTTAAACTCATTGAAACCCGCTGCGGGTAGCAGAAAGAAAGCTAAGCGAGTCGGTCGTGGAATTGGCAGTACGTTGGGAAAAACGTGTGGGCGAGGACATAAGGGTCAAAAATCCAGATCGGGCGGATTCCATAAGGTAGGATTTGAAGGTGGGCAAATGCCTTTGCAGCGGCGACTTCCGAAATTAGGATTTGCCTCCAGAAGAAAGAAATACAGTGCTCAGGTTCGACTGCACGAGTTAGCTGGATTGGAAGCAGGCGTGATCGACCTTGAAGTATTGAAGGCTGAGAATTTAGTCCCGATGATTACCAAAAAGGTTAAAGTTATCGATTCGGGAAAATTGGAGAAGGCAATAACCCTCAAGGGAATACTTGTGACAAAAGGTGCGCGAAGCGCAATTGAAGCACAAGGCGGAACTATAGAGGCCTAAGTGAACGTTCCTAATGCGAATATGACTAATCGGTTCGGTAAACTTACCGAGCTAAGAAATCGACTGTTCTTTCTACTTGGCGCGTTGTTTGTCTTTCGCGTAGGAGCGCATATTCCGGTTCCTGGTATTGATCCTAAAGCTTTGGCGGATATGTTTGAGCAGCAAGGCGGATCGATATTGGACATGTTTAATATGTTCTCTGGCGGCGCTTTGAAAAGGCTTAGTTTATTTGCGCTCGGCATAATGCCTTATATTTCCGCGTCGATTATTATGCAATTGATGACGGTTGTCGTGCCGACATTGGAACAAATTAAAAAAGAAGGCGAAGCGGGTCGTCGAAGGATTACTCAATTTACCCGCTACGGGACCGTGGTTCTTGCGACATTTCAAGCTATCGGTGTCAGTTTTGCACTGCAAAATCAGTCTGTTGTGATAAATCCGGGTATGCATTTCGTGGTGATCACAACGGTTACACTGGTATGCGGGACAATCTTTCTAATGTGGTTGGGGGAGCAAGTCACCGAGCGTGGAATTGGAAATGGGATCTCGATGATCATCTTCGCTGGAATCGTCGCGGGTTTGCCGTCTGCTATCGGTGGCACCTTAGAGTTGGCGCGAACTGGCGAGATGAATGGTATTGTTATTCTCGCATTATTCGCTATTGCGATAGCCGTTACTGCGTTTGTAGTGTTTGTTGAAAGAGGCCAGCGACGCGTACTGATCAACTATCCCAAGCGGCAGCAGGGTCGTAAGATGTACGCTGGACAAACCAGCTTTTTGCCACTGAAGTTAAATATGGCTGGCGTAATTCCGCCAATATTTGCGTCCAGTATTATATTGTTTCCAGCGACTATTGCTGGGTGGTTTGGAAATGCGGAGGGGTTTAGCTGGCTTCAGGATGTCGCAACAACGTTATCTCCGGGGCAACCTGTATATGTAATGTTTTACGCGACCGCGATAGTATTCTTTTGTTTTTTTTACACTGCATTGGTTTTCAATTCAAAAGACACGGCTGATAATTTAAAAAAATCCGGTGCGTTTATTCCTGGAATTAGACCGGGCATACAAACAACAAATTACATCGATTCGGTAATGACTAGGTTGACCTTGGTTGGTGCGGTATATATTACCGCAGTATGTTTATTGCCTGAATTTCTTATTCTATATTGGAATGTACCGTTTTATTTCGGTGGTACGTCACTACTTATTATCGTCGTAGTTAGCATGGATTTCATGGCGCAGGTTCAATCCCATTTGATGTCGCATCAGTATGAGGGGTTAATGAAAAAAGCCAATCTAAAGAGTAAGAAGACTACTGGTGGGTTGGCGTAATAGTTGGGTATTAGATATTAATAGGGGCTTACTCACATACGTCCCATGTAACTGTTCAGGTTGCCGGTGTTTGGTTTTCGAACAGGGAAAGCAAGCAAGTGCAGCCTACAGAGGAAGGCTATTCCAGGCCCGCCCGGTTGACCAAGTGATGAGGTCAATCAATGGTGAGATGATTAGTTACACAATAGATAGGTAGAATAGTTATGAAAGTTAGGGCATCCATTAAAAAAATCTGCCGAAACTGCAAAATAGTAAAACGCGCTGGCGTATTGAGGGTTATCTGTAGAGACGGTCGGCATAAGCAGCGTCAAGGTTGAATGTAATTGTTAAGAACAATGCAACATGTTAGAATTGATCGCTTAACTTCCAAAACATAAGAGTCGTTAGATAGGGGACTAAGTGGATGGCACGTATTGCCGGAATAAACATACCTGAGTACAAACATACTGTAATAGCGCTTACGGCAATATACGGTGTTGGTGCAGCAAGTGCTCGTAAGATATGTGTAGAAACGGGAGTTTCTCCAGATGCCAAAATTAAAGACTTAAGCGAAGAACAAGTTGATCTGTTAAGGCAGTCTGTGGCTCGTTTTACGGTAGAAGGCGATTTGCGGCGGGAAGTTTCGATGAACATTAAGCGCCTAATGGATTTGGGGTGTTATCGGGGTATTCGGCATAGACGCGGGCTTCCAGTTAGAGGGCAAAGAACAAGAACTAATTCCCGAACCCGAAAAGGTCCACGGCGACCTATCCGGAAATAGCAATTCGAATACAGGGGTAAAGCATGGCAACCAGTACTCGCACACGGAAACGTGTCAAGAAAGATGTCTCTGATGGTATCGCGCATATTCATGCGTCGTTCAATAATACGATAGTTACAATTACGGACCGTAAGGGTAATGCTTTAGCATGGGCAACTGCTGGTGGATCTGGTTTCCGAGGATCGAGAAAAAGTACACCGTTTGCGGCTCAAGTTGCAGCGGAAAGAGCGGGTAAGGTTGCGCAAGAATACGGTATGAAGAATTTGGACGTTCTTATCAAAGGACCGGGGCCGGGTAGAGAGTCCGCCGTGCGTTCGTTGAATAATTTGGGTTTTAAAATTACCAATATTACCGATGTAACGCCTATTCCACACAATGGTTGCAGACCGCCCAAACGGCGCAGAGTTTAATAGTTGGAGTTGATTTGAAATGGCAAGATACCTAGGCCCAAAATGCAAATTAAGTCGCAGAGAAGGCACGGACCTGTTTTTGAAAAGCAGAGGGAAGTCTCTGGAGTCGAAATGCAAATTGGATCAGCCACCCGGGCAACACGGGCAAAGACGTGCCAGGCATTCTGACTATGCTTTGCAGTTGAGAGCGAAACAAAGATTGCGGCGGATATACGGGGTTCTGGAAAAGCAATTTAGAAACTATTATAAATCGGCCGCCAAGAAAAAAGGGTCGACTGGTGGACACTTGCTTAATTTGTTGGAGGCACGTCTGGACAATGTCGTTTACCGGATGGGAATTGCTTCTACACGAGCGGAAGCTAGGCAATTGGTAAGCCACAAGGCAATTCTTGTTAATGGAAAGATGACGAATATACCGTCATACCAAGTGGAACCCGGCGAACTGATTAATGTTAGAGACAAAAGTAAATCACAGCAACGAATCGAAGATGCACTCACCGTAGCTGAACAATACGGTTGGCCAGAGTGGGTCGAGGTAAATCCAAAGGAAAAAAGTGGAGTTTTCAAATCACTTCCGGAACGTGCGGATTTGGGCAGCGAGATCAATGAGCTATTGGTTGTTGAGCTTTATTCTAAGTGACGCATTAGCGGGTGCCGAGGGACCATAGATGCAAAGTTTTTCTACAAATTTGTTGAAGCCTAGGGTTGTTGACGTTCACACTATCTCGGAGAATCATGCTCGGATAGTGATAGAGCCGATGGAACGTGGATTCGGTCATACGTTGGGTAATGCGCTGAGACGCGTATTGCTGTCATCTATACCGGGATGTGCTGTAACGGAGGTCGAGATTGAAGGTGTCTTGCACGAATATACGACGATTGAAGGCGTGCAAGAGGATGTCATCGATATATTGCTGAACCTGAAGAATTTGGCCGTAATGTTACATTCGAATGATGAAGCAGTGGTGACTCTCACGAAACAAGGTCCTGGCACCGTAACTGCGAAAGACATTGCGACGACTCATGATGTCGAAGTCATTAACCCGGATATGGTTGTTGCGAATTTGACTCAATCCGGCGGCTTGAATATGTCAATAAAGGTTGAGAAAGGCCGGGGTTACAGGCCCGCAACGGCTGGCCACGACAGTAGTGAAGAGTCGCCAATCGGTTCGTTACGCGTGGATGCAAGCTTCAGTCCTATTCTTAAAGTTTCATATAATGTGGAGAGTGCTCGAGTAGAGCA
This sequence comes from uncultured Methylococcaceae bacterium, assembly GCA_964626505.1. Lineage (GTDB taxonomy): Bacteria > Pseudomonadota > Gammaproteobacteria > Methylococcales > UBA1147 > CAZUGA01. The sequence continues at coordinate 11,505 of CAZVFR010000014.1, read as the reverse complement.
AAGGACTAATTTGGACCGTTTGATAATGGATCTCGAGACCAATGGGACGGTTGATCCAGAAGAGGCAGTTAGGCATGCCGCGCGGATTTTACACGATCACCTGACAGTATTTGTCGATTTGGAGGGTACTGTAGAGCCTGAAGCGGAAGAAGATACGCCCGATTTTGATCCCGTATTGCTGCGGCCGGTAGATGATCTTGAACTTACTGTTCGGTCAGCAAATTGCCTGAAAGCTGAAAATATATTCTATATTGGTGATTTGATCCAAAGAACCGAGGTCGAGTTATTAAAAACGCCTAATCTTGGGCGTAAATCACTTACCGAAATTAAGGACGTGCTGGCATCCAAAGGGTTATCGTTGGGCATGAGACTGGAAAATTGGCCGCCCGAGAGTCTCGCGGAAAATAGTCAAGCCAACGGATAAAAGGTAGATGGGAATTTTCAATTTCCACTGTTTTTTAGCTCTATTGTTGCTTTACAAAAACGCCGTTCGAAGGGCGAACGCGTGATGTAAAATATGCTTTTTACGCATAGTAAATTGCGCGTGTTTTCCTTGTTTCGAAACCTCATAGTGGCAATCTGAACAGTTACTTATAAGTAAAGAAGGCTTTAATAACATGCGACATCGTAAATCTGGTCGGCAGTTAAACAGAAATAGTAGTCATCGGAAAGCTGATTTCCGAAACATGGCCACGTCTCTGTTTCGCCATGAATTGATTAAGACGACTTTGCCTAAGGCAAAAGAATTAAGAGGGTTTGCTGAACCGCTTATCACGCTAGCGAAACAGGACTCGGTTGCGAAACGTCGTCTGGTGTTTGCTCGACTGCGTGATCGAGAGATGGTTTCAAAGCTTTTTAACGAATTAGGTCCGCGTTATCAGGAGCGGCCGGGTGGATATTTGCGCGTGATGAAGTGTGGAACGCGCGCTGGAGATGCAGCAACAATGGCTTATGTTGAGCTCGTCGATAGACCGCAAGATGAGTTTGAAATTGAAGACGATGAATAGTGGTTTGGTACTGCTTGTTTACTAGCCGATTATAGAAAAAAAGCCGGGGGAACCCGGCTTTTTTTCTGCTTATCGTTCGAGGAGTTCCAATTTGCCTTCTTTTCCGTTCCATTCCTCGGCATCTTCCGCAGTAGGTTTAACTTCCGTTATCGTCGGCCAGATTTGTGATAGCTCCTCGTTGAGCGCTATAAAGTGTTCCTGATCTTTAGGTAACTCATCTTCGGCGTGTATTGCTTCAGCGGGGCATTCAGGTTCGCAGAGAGTGCAGTCGATACATTCTTCTGGATCGATAACTAGAAAATTAGGACCTTCATGGAAGCAATCCACCGGGCAAACGTCTACGCAATCGGTAAATTTACATTTGATACAATTTTCAGTTACAACGAAGGTCATAATTTGGTTCCTAATTCAAAATATAATGATAAATTCATACTGTTATAGTGTGGCCAGACGAAACGACCTTGTTTGACGGGATATATTGTGCAGTTTAACCAGCATACATTCAATAAATAGCAACCTTATTCCACAAGATACCAAACACAGTATGCTTACACGGCGAGGCTTAGGCCAAGCGCCATTAAAACAAAAGCGACTAGCGGTCGGAGTAGTCGATCGGGCATTTTTTTGCCGATCATGCTACCGAGGTAGATTGCAGGTAGTCCACCTAGGAGTAAACCAAGCAAAAGTTGCAGGTCGACACTTCCGACCTGCAAATGACCCAATCCCGCTACCGCGGTTAGTGGTACAGCGTGCGCCAGATCAGTACCTATAATCGATATTGCCGGCTTTCTAGGGTATAGCAAAAATAATATCGCAGCCCCAATCGCTCCAGCTCCGACCGACGAAATGGTAACTAGAATGCCAAGCATTGTACCTGCGAAGAATGTGATATAACAGCGTGACCGAAGCAGCCAACTAAGGAGACTGCCGTGACCACTTAAGGAGTGGCGCAAAAAGGACAAAAGTCGGTCTTTCATTAATACGACGACAGATGTTAAAAGCAGCATCACGCTGAGGGTCAGCATCATTAATTTTTCATAATCGAACCCTACAATTTTAAATTGTTCCAATAGGATTATAGTGAGAATAGAAGCAGGAATGCTCCCCGAGGCGAGAATTCCGGCAACTTTCCAATCGACCGTTCCTTGGCGTTGGTGAAAGAAGACGCCCCCAGCTTTTGTAATCGCCGCGTATAAAAGGTCGGTTCCAACGGCAATAGCCGGGTTAATATTGAAACCCAGGACTAAAATCGGGGTCATTAATGATCCGCCTCCAACGCCGGTTAAACCGATAATGAAGCCAACCAAAGCGCCTGTTAACGTATAAAAGAGATCCATTAGAAATTGGAATACATGGTTTAGGTATTTATTAACCTTGCAATGTACCGATCCGGCAATATAATGAAAAGGAATATAATCTTCTAGGCATATTTAATAAAGTAATAATGAAGCTACAGCAATTGAGGTATATCTGGGAAGTATCGCAGCACGGTATGAACGTTTCGGTGACCGCTGAGAGCTTGTATACGTCTCAACCCGGTATCAGCAAACAGATTCGTTTGTTGGAGGATGAACTAGGGTTGCCTATATTTGCGAGAAACGGCAAACACCTTACTGGGATGACCGCGGCTGGTAAAGACATCGTCGAACTTGCAGGTCAAATACTCGAAAAAGTAGAGACAATAAAAAATGTCGCGCAGGAATATTGCGACAATAAGAAGGGTACTTTGTCCATTGCGACGACACACACTCAGGCGCGCTATGCATTGCCCAGCGTGATTGAAACCTTTATAAAACGTTATCCTGGGGTCAGCCTGAATATTCATCAGGGTACGCCTAATCAAATATCGGACTTGGTTTCACGCGGCGTAGTCGATATCGCGATCGCGACCGAGGCACTGGAGTTGTACGATAATCTGGTGATGTTTCCCTGCTATCAATGGAATAGATGTATTTTAGTCAAAGGTGATCATCCCCTGGTTAGCATGGGCGTGCCAACTTTGGAAGCAATTGCCAAGTACCCAATTATTACTTATGTATTCGGATTTACCGGGCGTTCTCGGTTAGATGAGGCGTTTGACGCGGTAAATCTGCATCCTCAAGTTGTTTTGACGGCTGTTGATGCTGACGTTATAAAAACCTATGTCAGATTGGGCCTTGGTATCGGGATTATCGCTAAAATGGCGTACAATCCGAGTCAAGACACGGATCTGGTATCGCTGGACGCGAGCCATTTGTTCGGTAATAGCGTAACTCAGATAGGCGTTCGTAGAGATAAGTTCTTGCGGGGTTATATCTATGAATTTATGGAGCTATTCGCACCACATTTAAGCTGTGAAATTATCGACAAGGCGATGAGTTATACGGATAAAAAAGACGTTGGGCAATTGTTCGAAAGCTTTAATATCCCATTAATATAAAGTAAAGAAGCTGCGTAACCATTCGATTTACGGCTTATTTCCACCGTGCAGGCCACATTCTTTTTTGGCTGCCTCTTCCCACCACCATCGCCCTTCTCGCTCCGGTTGGTTGGGTAATGTCGGCCGGGTACAGGGCTCGCAGCCTATACTGCGGAACCCACGTTTGTGTAAATCGTTGTAGGGTACGTCGTAGGCTTCAATATAATCCCATATTTTCTGTGATGCCCAAGCGCTAATGGGGTTATATTTAATAATCTTGTGTTCCGGCGTTGAGAATGTTGTGTCTATCTCGATCTCGGGCAGGTCTTGCCGGGTTGCTGCGCTCTGGTCTCTGCGTTGGCCGGTTATCCACGCGTCTAATGTTTGGACTTTTTGGCGTAGTGGTTGAACTTTTCGTATATTACAGCATTCGTTGTGACCGTCCGCGTAAAAACTGAATAAGCCTTTGTTGCGTACCAGCTCGTTAACGGATTTACTATCTGGAAATAGTACGTCTATCTTGAGCCCGTAATGGGTTCTTACTCGTTCGATAAATTGGTAGGTTTCTGGATGCAGGCGCCCGGTATCCAGCGAAAAGATTTCGATATCCGGGTTTATCTTTACTGCCATATCGATTAATACCACATCTTCGGCACCACTGAATGAGATAGCGATCTTGGGAAATAGCGAAATTGCCGACTTCAATACAACTCGTGGGTTTTTACCGCTTAGCTCCGATTGCAGTTGTTCGATATTGGTGTTCGTAAGCATTATAGAAAGATGAAAGAAACAGCCTCTAAGTATGAAGGAGTAGGTTTCGGTTAGGACAGCAGTTGGATATCGATGTTATCTTTGTTCGAAATAATTTTTCAAAAATACGTCGAATGGCACGCTATCCTGTTCTTCAATCCGTATTTGGTCGCGAATCGATTCACTAGCGATCTTCTCAAATTCAAGCGTGCGCGTCTCGTTCAACCGTTGTGCCTTAAATTTTCGCTTGTACTTTTCGGAGATGCGCTGGGCGTATCTAGCAAAAGGTTCGCCAGCTAGTCTCATTTCGGACAATATCTTGGCGGACGGTGTAACTTCCGGGTGTTGGATGGCTTCAATTTGGGTTGCCAACGCCGTTGTGTAAGCTTTTTTATCGCTTTGACTATCAAGGATTTCACATATCGGAGTCATCGTGTCACAGAAGCGCAAAGCGACTGTTTTGAGGTCTTCCGATTTTTGCGGAGCGACTATATTTGTGCCCGGTTTGCGTCCACGGTACGCAACGGTCAAAAAATTTTCATTAAGTGCCTGGTGTTCGTCGAGGTCAATATTTGAACTTTCCTGGAGTAAGCAAGTGATCATTAATGCTTCGATAAAGCGCAATTTCTCCGCAGTGATGCCAACATCATGCGAAATATCAATATCCAGCGATCTGATTTCGACGTACCTGACTCCACGGCGTTTTAGAGCCAGAGTCGGTTTTTCGCCGGAATTCGCGATTTGCTTGGGTCGGATATTGCTGTAATACTCGTTTTCGATTTGCAATATGTTATCGTTTAACTGCAGATATTCCCCATTGGATCGAATGCCGATTGCCTGGTATTCGGGGTGTCGCGTTTCAATAGCGTCAGTTAGACTTTGAATGTAAGTGTCCACATTATCATATGAAATGTGTAGTTGAGCCTGGTTATTATTCTTGTAGCCGATATCGCTCATGCGCAAGGATGTGCCGTACGGCATGTACCAGGTATAAGGATCAAATTCTTGAAAATCGCTGTACGACTGTTTGCGATCACGAATGAATGATTTGCATATAGCCGGGGATGCACCGAAGAGGTACAGTAAGATCCAGCCAATACGCTGGACATTGCGGATTAGAGCGAAATAGGCATCTGCTATGAAATCATTTAGGTTCCCAGCGTTTTTCTCTATGTTCTGGAAGATCGGCCAAAAGGCATCTGGCAGCGAGTAGTTGAAATGGATGCCGGCTATGGTTTGCATCGTGCGTCCGTAACGATAACCTAAACCACGACGGTAAATATGCTTCATTTTTCCAATATTGGAGGAACCGTACTTCGCAATCGGGACGCTCTCGTCTCCGGATATCGCACAGGGCATGCTCGTCGCTAACAACAATTCATCGTGCAGATTGTCATACACAAACTGATGAATATCTTTTAAAAAATCGATGGCGTTTTGAGTTTCGTTAAAAGGTGGCGTTATAAATTCCAGCAAAGCTTCCGAATAATCCGTGGTGATATAGGGATGAGCTAGTGCTGAACCCAGGTTCCGTGGGTGTGGGGTTTGGGAAATTTTGCCGTCTTGGGTGATGCGTAAACTTTCTTTCTCGATGCCTTTAAGCCCCTGGGTCAATAAATGTTGTTGACTGCTGTTAATCAGCTGATTTAATCGGCGTTCAAAAACTTTGTCCAAGAAAATTTCCTATCATAATTTCGGAGTGCTAAAAATTGTAAGCATTATAGGGGCTAAGCCGTAAGGAAAGCTATACTGACTAATTAGGCGCTTGAAACTGAGTGGGCGTTCTAATTCCAAGGCAAACAACTTCCAATAACATCAAATTCGTAATACTTCTCGAAGGTAGGGAGCGATATCGAATGAATAAACTATCAGTTATATTTGTAGCTGTTAATTTGCTTGTAGGTCTGGCTAAAACATGCGCTGCTAATGAATTGGCAAACCTTGCGGATCAGTTGCAGAATTTGGCCGAATTGCATGGTATAGAGATACGCGGTTTGGATCGCACCGAAGGTCTTCCGACCAAACAGGCAGATGGTCGTTTGGTGGATCGCATTAAGCAGTTGCTATCTGATTTTAACTATACGATCGTCCAAGCGCCCGGAGAACCTATAGAACGAATCATAATCGTCGGTCCGAAACGCCATCGCCCACGCCGTACCATTCTGCATACCGTCCGGCATGGCAAAAACCATGTTATCCAAGGTGTTATCACTAGTCATACTGGGTATTCAGAGCAGGTATCCCTGGTGGTGGATACCGGAGCAGACTATATCGTTTTGCCTAAGAGTATGATGGGCGCTTTGGGTTTGGATGCCGATTCAACCGTTGTACGAGAGCTGCAAACGGCCAATGGGGTTATTAAGGCGGACATAGGCCGGTTGGCTAAGTTGCAGATTGGCAACGAGATCATACAAAATGTTGAGGCTGCGTTTATCGACGGCGCCCAGCTAGGGGGCGCTAAGCTATTGGGGATGAATGTCCTGAGACGTTACCGTTTTACGCTAGACGACAAACGTCAAACCATTACCTTGATTAAAGCTGAATAGCGACAATAGAGGTTGCCTGCCAATATAAACCGGTGTCATTGCACTGGATCCTTGCGGCGTCGTTTGCGAATAAAATAAATACCCAGCGCAATTGCTACTACCGAAAAAACAATTAGGTTGCCTTCTTTTACGTATTCAATGACGGTAGTCCCATAGTGATAATACAGCGTGAAAAAGAATACGGTTGATATGGTGCACGCAAGAAGGTCGGAAAGCGAAAATTTTAAGAAATTCATTTTTCCGAGCCCTGCGGTTAGAAACAATCCATTGCGCACGCCGAATGGTATAAATCGTCCCACTAGTAGGGTTACGATGCCGTATCTATCATAGAAAGAGTGGATCTTTTCTATGCGTTCGGGAGGCACCATATTTGCGAAGAAACGGATTTCAAATAATTTGGGTCCAAGTATTCGGCCCAGTGAATAACAAATCAGATCGGACAAATATGCGCCCATGTATACCGCGATAAAGAGATGCGGAAGGTATTCACTGTTTTTGCTTGCCAACAAAGCTGAGATAAACAGCATCGCATCTTCGGATACGGGGATATTGAAGCCAGCCAGCAACAATAGTCCAAAAATAATAAAATGAGCGTTATGTATATTCGCTTGTATTAACTGAATAAGGTCTTCCAAGGCTAATCCTGTTAGTTGTTTGTTTTTTTTATAATTTCGAGGTGAATAGTTGAGTAATCGTTTCTTGCTTCGGTAGGGCTTGGCCCAGATTTCTCACTAGAACGACAATGCCTCGCGTGGCCCTTTATCCCATAAGAAGTTTCCCCAAGAAGATTTTATTTATTGGATAGACAGTCTGTATTCTGCTCAATCTGCATGGTACCGAACAAGTCCGGGTTGGACAAGACTTGGAATCGTGTAGCGCAGCACGGAACTATTCGCCGCGATTGACCATCAGAGACTACAGAATACAAATTCGAGCGATTGTTGGGTCGGCGATCGAATACTTTAACGATTCAGGAGATATTTATGCAAAGGTTAAGTTTTGCGCGTTTGTTATGTTATTCGTTCATGGTTGTAAGTTGGTTTTTGTCCGCTTCGGTGGTTGCGGAGGACGTAGGGACTGATGATACCTTTGAATGTATGATAGTTCAGTCTAAAATTATTGGTCCATCGTCGGTTGAGATCAATGCCGAACTAGGTGATAGCGTAAGAGCAATTGTAATCGAAGGGATTAACTTCGGGTTGCGGCCTTTGATTTATTTTGGTAAACAATCGATTTCTATACCCGTAATACAAGTCGGCAAGAACAATTCCCTAGACACTATGACTGTGGAGTTACCGGCCGGAACGCAATTTGGGACTTACCCGATTGCCATCGAAAATACCACCGGCCCGTTTTATGAAAACAAGCGGGAGATTAATCCGATTTTTTGCTTTGGATCTATCGATTTTCGTGTGAAAACTGAATAGTGTGGATTAGTCGTTTGATGAAATTATTGAATTTATTCTTAGTCCAATTGTGGGCCGGTTGCCCTCAACCGGGTTTGTTTTCGATGTGGTGATCGTGTACGGGGAGTTTGAAGTTTGTGGCTAAACAGAAATATAGGTGATACGTCCGTGTATCATGGGAACTCTCCAAAGGTGGAGAAGTCTCACTGACTTAGTACTCTGCGTGTACCCCCCCTGTCTGTAAATCACTATAGCGAAATGCGTTTTCCACCGATGTGAAATATGCACGCTTTTGGAGCGATATTTTTACGTGATTTGTTTATGTCCCGTAATTAGTTGATGCGGGTGCGGCAATAGTGTTGCTAAAGTCGATTCAGTTTGTGCGTGGTTAGTCCAAATCTGTAATCAATGCCTTGAACCAGCTGGATTTTCGAGCGTTGCAAAGGTCCGGGTCGCGTTGTAAGTGGTTCGCACTGGGAAGTTTGCCGTTATCCCGGGCGGTTCCCAGGTGCTTGCGCGATGCGTCGATGTCGCCCAAAAGGCTGCTAATGCAGGCCAGGTTGTAGGAAGAAAAGCCAGGTTTTAGGATTTCCGCGGCAAGAAATTTTTCCCGTGCATCCGTGAGATGGTTCTGAGTTTCTTGCGGGTCACAAAGCTTTGCGAGTGCCATCAACGTAGCACCCCAGTCATTCAATGTATGCGGTCGATCAGCGCTCAACTGATGGTCTAGCGAAAATTGATCTGATGCTGCCCGGTACAATTTGTGGGCGTCAGCGGCGTTTTTCTTTTGTGCTTGCTGGTATAAGGTAAGTCCCCAGTGATAGTGAATATCATGTTCGTCATTGGCCGTATTCGATACTGAAGAAAATTTTTCGTAGGCGTCTACGTACAGTGCATCAGAATTTTTTTCCCTTTTATTTTGCGCCAGCCCACGCAATGCCAATCCCCAATATTTCAGTGTATCAATATTGGTTGGTTCCAGATCGAAAGCTTTTTGGTAGTGTTCGCACGCGCTGCGATAACTGCGCACTTGATCTTTCCCGGATTGTTTTCTTGCTGCGTAATACAAGCCATGTGCCCAATTCAATTGGGCCGCAGACAAGTCAGGGGCGCGCTGCAATGCGATCATAAAGCGTCTATAGGCTGCTTCACGAAACATAACGTCCTTTTTTTCGTCGGAGCGCGCTGCTTTTTTTAAAAGTTTAATACCGCGGAATAGATTAAAATCTGCGATAAATCGATCAAAAGCCTTCACCCGGTTACCTCGAAATAAGTGGTTGTTTAGGGGGAAATAGATGGTACTCTAAATAGCAACGACTCAGCTTACCCCATATCTTTGAAATGCTGTAGTCGTTAACGTCATATTCGAACATACCTGGATTTTAAGGGCACCTCTATTAATCCATGAACAAGCATCTTGAGATTCAAAATTTCCAAGTGCCGCGTTGCTAAGTGTCCCCGTTAGAATAATTATTACAAACCCTTAGAGCCTTGCGCTTAAAAATTTTGAATCTCAAGCTTTCTTAGCCATAACTATTAGAGGCGCCCTGAGTTTGCTTTCTCTAAAGATTACCAATGGATGGTTTCTGCCGCTACTGTCCGGCGTTTTAATAGGTACCAGCTATATCCCGTTCCCACCCTGGGCGTCGTTGTTTTGTTTTGTTCCATTGTGGCTATTTTGGTTTCGTCAGAAAAGTTTAAAGTCCGTGGTATTGGGCGGCTGGGTGACGTCATTCGTTTTGACGCTTATTGGCTTTAATTGGGTTGCGCATCTGCTCCATGAATTTGCCCATTTACCCTGGGTTTTGGCGTTTCTTGGGATGTTGGTCTTCGCCGGTATTGCTCATTTATTCATTCCGCTGGCGGGCGCGTTGTGGTATTTGGGCAGGCGTTATTTTTGTTGGTCGGACCGACTGGCTTTGGGTTTTATGGGCTTGTTAACGACAATTTGCGAGGCGTATTCCGCAACATTGTTTGACTGGAATTTTGGTTATTCGTGGTATGGATACAGTGTGCCGGTTTTTCATTTGGCCGAAATAATAGGTTTCGCGGGTTTGAGCGCGGTTACGCTGCTTTTCAATATCCCACTTTATATCGCATGGCAGTGCAGGCAGAGGGTTTTCGGCAAGATGATTTTCGGATTGGTGCTGGTAGTATTTCTAGCACTGAACCTGAGCGGGGCTTACTTACGTGATCGCTTGCCTGAGCCCAATGCATCATTTAATGCGCTATTGGTGCAAGCGAATATTGGTAACGAGGAAAAGCATGCAGCAGAATTGGGGACGGGTTTTCGAGACGAAATTCTTAGTATTTTTCAGCGTGTGACCGATCGTGGTCTCATAACGAATAGAGGTAATCGCATAGATTTCGCGGTATGGCCGGAAGCTGCATTCCCATCGATTCTCGGACCTGGATATGCGCATCTGAAACTAGCCAGAAACCTGGAACACTATCTAAGTGATCGTCAATTGCCCTTGGTCACGGGGGGTTATGCCGTGGATAAACCCACCGGTTTGATTACGAATTCGCTGTTCGCGTTGAATGATCGCGGTGCTATCATGCCGCCCCATTACAGTAAGACACTGTTGCTTGCTTTTGGAGAGTATATTCCGGGGGAAAGTTATTTTCCCGCGATTCGCGAGTGGTTACCGCCGATCGGGCATTATGCGCGAGGTCCCGGACCTACTGTTCTGTTGGAAATGAACGGTTTGAAAATTGGACCGCAGATCTGTTACGAAAGTTTGTTTCCGAATTTTTCACGTGGCTTGGCCGATTTGGGTGCTCAGGTTATCGTGAACGTGACCAACGATTCCTGGTATGGCACATGGCAGGAGCCCTACCAACACATGTATATGACGCTGGCTCGAGCAGTGGAGTTTCGTCGCCCAGTGATTCGCGCGACCAATACCGGAATATCTACGGTAGCGCTGGCATCCGGAGACATTCTGGAGCGTTCCCCGTTACATGCCGAGTGGTCGGGTTTGTACCGCGTCAACTATATGACAAATCCGCATGCAACCTTCTACCAGGATTGGTATTGGCTTGTTCCTTCAGTTTTATGGGCGGCATTAGTTTTAATGCTCGGGTTCGGTGTGTACAGTAGGTATAGCCCGGATTTCTCACCAGAATGACAATCCCTCGCTTGATCTTTGTTCCCACAAGGAATTTTCTTCTCTCGGAAAGACAGTCTGTATTCCGCTCGGTCAGAAAATCCCTTGTGAAAAAAAATCTCTGCGCGATCATCTAGCCCTCTGGTGAGAATTCCGGGTGTAACTACTCAGCTTACCCTCAAATTTGCCCGATTACCGCGTCGAAAATGCTCATGTACCCACGTACACTGCGCGCACGGCTAAACGGTTCTTTATAAAGTTACCTGATAAATCAACATACTACATTTA
>CAZVFR010000013.1:0-25163 GCA_964626505.1 uncultured Methylococcaceae bacterium | reverse complement strand
AAAAGCTAAAAAACAGCGTATATCCGGTACTACCGCAGGTCCTTATGATGAGAACCTGCACAACATTGTGTACACCAATACGGTTGTGCAGCCTGTGAGTGTGGACGTGCTAAAGCAACAGCGGTTGATCGGAGGGATCGAGGATGCTCGGTGGACTGAAACGTTTCGGCAGCTGCGAACTAGAGTTTTACAGTTGCTTCACTCAAAAGGTTGGAACACCTTGGCTGTGACCAGCGCAGAGGAACAAACCGGCAAAAGTTGTATAGCCGTTAATTTGGCGATTAGTATCGCCATGGAGATGGATCATTCGGTTTTGTTGGTCGATGCGGATCTTAACAAGCCATCGTTACACAACTTTTTTGGAATCCCGCAAAATCGAGGTCTCAGCGATTTTCTTAACGATCAATGTGACATCAGTGAAATCCTGATAAATCCGGGGATACAAAAATTGGTTGTGTTGTTTGGTGGGCGAGGCGTATTCAATGCTGCGGAAATGTTGGGTTCCAGAAAAATGGCGCGTTTAGTCGGTGAACTTAAATCACGCTACCCCTCGCGTATCATCATTTTTGATGTTCCGCCATTAATAAATCGAAGTGATGCGTTAGCATTTTCTCCGTATATCGATTCAGCTCTATTGGTTATCGAGGAAGGTCGCTCAAAGAAAACCCAAGTCAGGCAAGCCTTGCAAAATTTATCTTCCACGCCGGTGCTGGGTACCATATTGAATAAATCTCGTCGCAAAGTAATTTCATACCATGATTAAGTTAGGCTGCTTCCTATGCTTTTGCTTGCGTATATGATGGTTACGGCGATATAAGGCGCAGAGATGGATTCAATGTTTGGACGTCCGACGATTGTTGATCAATGGATTCAAGTGCATGTATAAAGCATTCTACGGCTTAAGCTTAAATCCATTTACGGTCCTCCCCGATCCCGAGTTTATCCTTCCAACGCGGCAGCATCGGATGGCGATGATGATGCTTGAGTATGCACTGATGAACGGCGCGCCTTTTTTCGTACTTACCGGTGAAATTGGAACCGGTAAGAGCACATTGGTTCAGAATCTTTTAGGCAGTGATGACAGAGGTATTACATTCGGCGTAATCAATAATGGTCAGGCATCTATTGGCGAATTGTTGCAATGGGTATTATTGGCGTTCAAGCTGCCTTTTACAGGCAAAGGCAAAGTTGAAATGTACGCGATACTGGTTGATTTCATTCGCCAGGAATATGCTCAGTATCGACGTGTTGTACTGGTGGTTGACGAAGCCCATAATCTTGATTTAGCGACACTGGAAGAGCTACGTATGCTGTCCAACATAAATGTCGGTAAAAAACAGATGTTGCAGATGATTCTGGTTGGTCAGACACAGCTGAAAGATAAGCTAAGGCAACCCGAATTGGAGCAGTTTGCACAACGAGTCGTATTTGATTTCCATTTGACTGCGTTGAGTTTGGAAGATACAAAAGCTTACATCAGGCATCGTTTGAGGGTCGCCGGTGCTGAAAAACTATCGATATTTACGGACGCAGCCTGCCAGGCCGTCCATCTTTACAGTGGTGGAATTCCCCGACTTATAAACATGATATGTGATATGGCGATGGTTTACGGATTTGCAGAAGAACAAAAAGTTATTGGTTCGAAGCTGGTGCTAGCGGTTGCGCAGGACCGACAAGAGAATGGGGTGATTCCTCTTAAATACCAGCACCCGGACACTGACAAACAAACGGTAGTTACCAAAATGAAATCCTGAATGGTTTTTCGTGCCGCGATTTGATGCCGCTGAAGTACTTACACCTTGCGGTGTTAATCGACTTAGCGTGAATGTTGTTGCGGTTTTGATGTTTTCAGTAAGCTCAAACGGTTGCGGCAGGGGGTCAATCTTTGTCGAAAATCTAAGCGGCAAACTTCTATTGCCGCCGGGGCATTGTTTCACGAAACGCACAAAGCGTGTTACTACCTAGTGAAAGATCATCTAGTGGGACATCTATGCCTTAAATATCGATTCGCCTACGCGACAACCATTAGTTGCCCAAGCCGTACTGAAAAGAAATAGGTTCCGAGGTGAACCTTAAAAATACTAAATAAACTAAGTCGAATTGACCTTGGTTGCGTCAACGTAGTGAGAATTTACTTCTAAGCAATGAAAATAATTCTAGTTAATAAGTTTCTCTATCGTAAAGGTGGCGATGCCATCGTGACACTTGATACGGTCAAATTGCTGCAAGAGAAAGGTCATGATGTAGCCCTATGGGGAATGGCGCATCCGTTGAATGCAGAACTTCCCCTTAAGGATTATCTTATGTCCGGTGTGGACTATGACAATCCTGGCGGTATCAGGCGGAAATTGAAAATAGCCACAGACGTATTATATTCATTTGAAGCGAAGGCCAAGTTTCTGAACGTCCTGGACCAGGAGAAACCGGACATCGTTCACCTGAATAACTTCGCACATCAAATTTCGCCATCGATCGTGCATGCTTGCGCTTCCCGTCGTGTACCCATGGTTATGACCATGCATGACTTTAAGCTTGTTTGCGCATCGTATTCGCTTCTGGCGAATGGTCAAATTTGCGAGTTGTGCATTGGTGGCAAACACTATCACTGCTTCTACAAACGGTGCATTAAAGGTTCTGCCGTTATGAGTGCATTAGGAACAGTGGAAATGTACTTTCATCACTCTGTTATAAAAGTTTACGATCTAATACATGTTTTTATTGCGCCCAGCGAATTCCTCAAAAATAAAGTGAAGGAATTCGGGTTTTGCGGTGAAATTGTCCATCTATCGAATTTTGTATGGTTGGATGCCTCTTTTCAACCTGAAATCGAGACATCGACTAGACAGCGTGTAGTATACTTCGGGCGACTATCCGAAATTAAGGGGCTATTCACACTACTACGTGCTGTTAGATTCATGGATGTGCAACTAAATCTTGTCGGCGAGGGACCCATTCAGTCCGAGCTTGAAAAAGAGGTGGCAAGCTGGGGGAGGGAGAAAGAATGTGTCATTGCTTTTCGAGGGTATCAAACAGGAAATGATCTCAAGAAAGAGATTAGCAATGCAACGGTAGTTGTTCTTCCCTCAGAATGTTATGAAAATAATCCACGAAGTGTGATTGAGGCGTTTGCGTTGGCTAAGCCTGTTGTTGCCTCTCGAATGGGTGGAATACCCGAGTTGGTACGAGACAACGAAACGGGACTTTGCTTTGAACCAGGTAACGCAGAGGATTTACGTGAAAAATTGGAATTGGTTTTAGCAGATTCAAAGTATGGCTATAGGTTGGGTTGCAGGGGGCGGGAAATTGTTGAGCGAGAGTTTTCGTCAGATCTATATTATGAGGGACTCATGAAAGTGTATGAAAGAGCGTTGGAAAAGGCTTCGTTGTAGTCGCTATGGTGCTGGGTTAAGGTGCTTACGATAGTAGCCAAATCGATTCTTTTTCTCTTATCGATTACGTTGTTTGTAACTGCTTTTGCACCCCTCAATTTTATTGCAGCGTATTCGGTGTTGCGGCCATTGCTGCAACCTTTCGCGTTACTCCAGTATTCGGTATTTGGTTATCCGATATCCGTGCCGGTCACCGTTATTGTAATTTTTGTCGGGTTCGTTAATTTAATTATTCGAAAAGGGTGGGCGTTTAATATTAAACAAGGTGCATTTTTTTCAGGGGTTTTTTTTATTGCATGTTTTTCCGTAATTTACTCAGTCGACGTTAAATCCTCTATCCGCGCAGTTGCTAAGTTATTGACCGCTTGGGTTATTTTCAATATGGCCTATAACAGTATTAGAAAGGCTGAGGATGCTCGGTTTCTTCTTAAAGCGCTGGTTGCTTCTTCAATAATTCCTCTGATCGTCGGTTTTTATCAAGCGTTAACCGGTGACTACGATTTTCTCAAGGACATGCATACTGATAGATTGAGTAGTCTTTTCGGCGTAGGAAATGCTTACGGTATTTTTTTGAGCGTCAGCACGGTTGCGACAGTTGTGCTGTTATTGGACGTTGGAAGTAGAAGAAGTCGAGTAATTCTTGGCTCTATACTTGCGGCGGTGATTATATCGCAGATTCTCGCGCTAAATCGTGGAACTTGGATCGCGCTCAGCTGTGCATTCTTCGTGGCTGCATTCAAGTACAGGAGGCGGATCAATCTGAGCTGGGTGATGGTATTAGCTGTTGTCGTTGCAGCATCTTTTTCAAGTGTCATTGTTGATCGTTTTTCAGAACTTGAAAACAATGAACGCCGAATACATAGCAATACATTTGAGGGCAGAATAGATTATTGGAAAGCGATCCTTCCACTCATAGAACGCAAGCCTATGAGTGGTTATGGCATAGGTACATCTGAGATTGTTACACAAAAATATCTAAGAAAAGGTGTCGCGCCCCATAATGACTATGTCAAGCTTGCGCTGGAAGTGGGTATTTTCGGATCTCTATTTTACTTAATATTTCTGTCGAGAATTATATTTTATTTCTTGTTTAGGCCGGTCGGGAGTCAGCTTTGGCACTTTAATTTTGGAATGCTGATGCTGTCGACTTACTTTTTAATTATTTCAACTACACAGAATATAATTTACAATCTGGTTAACTTTCCAGCGTTTCTTATATTGATTGCCATCGGTATTAAGATGAATGTATTTGAACAGTCTGTCGATGATTCGCATCTACCAGAGTCAGCTGAACCAAAGCTCGTATTGCCGCTGTGGTCGGGTAGTACAGAGTCTGTAGTTATTACGGACATGGGAGAGCGCTAAGATGTTCGATTCTCTTCGGACTCGGCTAAGGGATGTCATATTCGGGCGAACAGTTATTCGCGTCGTATCCTGTGATAATGCTGATGATGTGACGCCAATTTTTGTGGTAGGCACGTTTAGGTCTGGGACAACCTTATTGCGATACTTACTGGCTACACACAGTAGAATTTGCTGCCCTCCAGAAAGCAAATTTTTGCTTCACCTGGCTCAGATGAGAGAGAAAGAAAGTACGAACTCTGCACTGGATTCAATGGGGCTGGAGGAAAACTATATCCGTCAAAATCTGCGTAGACTAGCCACTGCTTTTTTTCAGCCTTACATGGCCGCTAAGGGAAAACCGGTACTTGTTGATAAGACGCCTGATTATGTACGTGTTCTAGAATTTATCGATTGGCTTTATGAAGGGCAGGCTCAGTACATCATGATATTTAGAAATGGCCTTGATGTTGCGCATTCAATGAATTCGACCCCGATTGAGCCATTGGAGTCGAATAAGAGCCCAGATACCGCCTTTGAATATTGGCGTAAGGATACGGAAATCATGATTGAATGGATGCAAAGGAAAAAAGATTCTTGCCATAAAGTTATGTATGAATCGCTGTGTGAAGACGTTAGTGGTGTGATGTCGGGTGTTCTGAATTTCATCGGAGAAGAGTGGGAAGATGGCATTATGGAATGGTACCTTGAGGGGCACGATAGAGGCCACGAGGATATTAAGGCTCGGCGGCAGCGAAGCATCGTAAAAAGCACTGGTAACTACAATCTTTGGGACGAAGTGACTATCGCTCGTTTGAAAGAGTCAGCGCAGAACCTGCATAGGGCGATTGGATACGATCCAGATACATTGAACCCACACCCGTGAAATCGCTAGATGGTTCAGTATATGTTGGAAGGTCCCATGGATTATATAGGCTTCGGGCGGAACAGTAATGTTTAAAATTTGTAAATCGCCTATTTTCATTGTAGGAAACAGCCGAAGCGGGACAACGTTAATGTCCAATATTCTCAGGCGGCATTCAGAAATACATGGCTTGAGTGAAATACACTTTTTCGAACAGCTTTGGAGCCCTGAAAGCGAGCAAGAAAACCTGGATACTAAAGCTGCAATTTCTTTTGGACAGAGACTGCTTGCCATCGCGACAGAGGGCCGATTGTCGACTGGGAGTATAGATAAATACCAATTGGAATCAGCGGAAATGGTAAATCGCTTAAATGGTTGCATTTTATCTTATCCAGCGGTTTACAAGGCTTTTATATATCATGAATGTAGAAAAAATGGGAAACAAATTCCTTGTGAACAAACACCACGGTATATCTATTTTCTAGATGATGTTTTTGAAATATTTCCGGACGCACGTATTTTGGTGATGGTGCGAGACCCAAGGGATATTTTGTTGTCTCAAAAAACGAAATGGAAAAAACAGCAATATAGGGCCACACCGATTTCTGCTCTAGAAAGACTTCGAACGTGGGCAAATTATCATCCGATGCTGCTCAGCCAAATGTGGAAAAAGGCGATGGTAGCAGCAGATCGATATAGAGATGATTCAAGGGTCAAGTGGGTGTATTTCGAGGAACTGCTAAAAAATCCTACAGATAGTGTTGCTGATGTCTGTAGTTTTCTCAACGTTACTTTTTACCCAGATATGTTGACAGTTCCGAAAAGCCGCTCAGTACAGGCGGAAAGCTATGCAGGGAGCGATAGTGATGGCATCAGTGTTCTCCCTATTGCACGCTGGAAAGAGGGGTTGAACACCGCAGATGTATTTTGGTGTCAAGCAGTCGCCGGTCGACAGATGAAGGGGCTGGGTTATAACGTTGTAGAACTGAGTCCGAATTTAGTGAAAATAGGGCTCAGCGCTATGACGATGCCAATCAAAGCGGCTATTGCGCTGGCAATGAATCTTTCGCAGAGTAAAGATCTTCTCGGTTCGATACACCGCCGTTTGTTTAGCTGAATGAAGCATCTTAATTTATTGAAGTCCGGGTCGGCTTGGGCTTTGGGTTCAAAAATCGCACTGGCTCTATGTGCCTTGGCTGTGAACGCAGCGTTAGGCCGATTGTTGGGTCCGGAATTTATAGGCCAATACTTTTTGTTTGTGCAGCTTGTTATTCTCGGTACGGTTTTGTTTAGCGTTGGATTGCGGAGCGGTATTCTCAAGCTGAACGGAATCGCAGTCGAGAAGGGTGACTGGAAATCAGTTTGGCAATTGGTGCGCCGGGTGTTAGTTATATTGTCGATTAGCAGCATGCTTGGTTTTGGTCTGCTATTAGTGACCTGGGATAGGCTTTCGGCAATCATATTCCATGACCATGTCGATAGGAGCTTGATGCTGCTGGCCTATGTTGCGATAATTTTTCGCTTGCTGCAGACCTTTTCATCAGTATTCTTCCGTTCAATTCACAGGCCAAGAATTGGCGTTCTTTTACTTCATCTTCCCAGGGAAGTCGGGCTTGCAGTAGCATTTTTTGCACTGTTTCTTTTATGGGAGAGAGTAACGATTGATGTAGTTGTTTCCACTTATGCTGGTACATTAGCGGTTGCTGTAGCACTGTGCGTATATATGGTATTAAAGTTCAGGAAAGACAACGCTTCTAATAGTGGTACGAGTGGTGCGAGTGGTATGATCGGTTATATGTCGCTCATAGCGCTCACGGCCCCGATGTACGTGAGCAATATTGCCAGCGAAATTGCGAGAACTAGCGATCTCTGGATTCTGGGTGCTTTGGGAGAAGAGATCGATGTAGGACTTTACGGGGCGGCAAAGCGTCTAACCTTGATGCTCGCGATGATGCTAAATGTTATCAATTTAATTATACCTCCGATGATTGCTGCGTTGTATGAAAAAAAAGATTTGACGCAATTGGAAAGGATGGTGCGGTCGTCAGCTACGTGGAGTATGTGTCTTGTTGTCCCTGTAGCTTTGGTGTTTCTAATGTTTGGTGACGAGATATTGAAGCTGGTGTTTGGTCAGGGCTTCGAACAAGGTGGTACTGTCCTCCGAATACTCGTACTTGGCTACGGTTTGGGGGCGATAGTTGGGTCGCCGGGGGTGATTTTACAGATGACTGGACATCAAAAAACAATGATGAATTTAACGCTTATGTTGGCCCTGGTTGGTGGGTGTAGCCAACTAGCCGTTGTTTCAGAGTACGGCATGATCGGAGTGGCGATGGTAAGTGCGGGAATTATTGTCTGCCAGAATTCTATAATGGTTTATCTGGTAAAACGGCACACTGGTGTCTGGACGCTGCCCTATGCCAGGTTAAGCAGAGCGTTTGTCAGAACCTGACTTTGTAATTTCTCAAGGGTATTTCAAAATTAGCGTGCCGGTAGATTTGGCAATTTGTTGTCCGTAAATAATATATGAATGCAAGAGCTACAACGTTATGGATTAGCTGCGCTACCCTTATATCCTTTACAACGGTGATCTGGGCGGCGGACGCATCTGCATTGTGGCAATCAGTTCCGCTGTTAACGAAGCGACAGGCTCAGCAGGGTCTTGCCGGTGGTGAAGGATTCCAAAAAATCATTGCGATTGAATACGCCTTTTCGAATCCCAAGATTGTTTATTTTGGAACCGATACCAGTCAGGTATGGAAATCCACAGACGGAGGAAAAAGGTGGGCGGCAGCTAGTGACGATTTTATTGCCAAAGGCGCGCGCTCGTTATACGTGGATCCTGAAGATCCCGAAATAGTATTAGCGGCGGGGTTTCTTGGCCCTGAAAAGCATAGGGTAAGTGATAAACTGAGTCCAACACATGGGATCTTTAGAACGATAAATGGTGGCGCGAGCTGGACTTTCGTAAAGCCAATGGCATTTTATAAGCAGGAATCTACAGGCCGATTGTTTGCCAGTTTGGTAAAGCCAGGGAGTACCAATTCTCGAGTAATATACGTGGGCGGTTATATGGACGGCCTACATAAGTCGTATGATGGTGGCGCCAGTTGGGAATACACCCACATCAATAAAGGACCCGTGCGCGCTTTGGCAGCAATTGCGGGTAATAAACCGGCGCTCCTTATGCTTACGGATAAAGGCCTGTTTAAAATCGAAAATGATAAGGCAACGAAAGTTGGGAGTGGGTTGCCAGGAGTACCACTAAGCATTAGTGCTAGCCGCTCGGCTCCGGGGTTCGTTTTTGCCGTGCTAGGGCGGCAAGGGGTTTACGTTTCCCAGGATGGTGGTATTTCCTTCAAACGTCGATCTGACGGTTTACCTTTAGGTGGTGTCTATTCAGATGTTGAAGTTAGCCCCGTCGCGCCGAATATAATCTATGTTGGCACTAACCTCGGGCGGCCTAAAGGTCCATTCCGCTCAAATGACGGTGGCACCACCTGGTACTCTCCCGCTAGCAGGAATAGTAAAAAGCTAGTGCCAGATCGGGGATTCCATTTTTCAAGTCCACTGACGGCCCATCCGCAGGAGCCGAATGTGGCGCTTACGGCATCTAATGGAAAGGCATCCATAAGAATGACCGAGGATGCCGGACACCATTGGTTTTACAGCAACACGGGTTATACTGCCGGTCGGGTACAAGATATAGCATTCGATGGCGATGGAAGTTTAATCATGTCGCTGACTGATCATGGATTATGGCAATCAGACCGGGCACGACGGATTTTTAATCCCATTAAGCTTCCTGACATGCATCCCAACTCCTCTCGATCAGTTGCTATAGTTGACTCGACTATCTTGGCATCGGTGGGGGGCTGGAAGAACAAGCGCTTGCTGGTATCCTATGACAGTGGATCTAGCTGGAAAATATTTGATGCCTTAAAAGGGGCGTTTCATTTAATAGCTATACACCCACAGCGAAAGCAGGTGATCTATGCTGACAAGTACAAATCAACCGATGGTGGAAAAAGCTGGGAAAAATTAGGCTACCCGATAAGGTCGGTATTAGAGAAAGATGGCGATTTTGTTCTTGGCTATGATAAAGCAGCCGGAAAAATTCACCTATCAAGAGACGGCGGTGAAACATGGTTTGAAGCATTTTCCACACCTTCACGGGTCAGGATTTATCAATTTGACATTGCGCCCCAAAATCATGAACTAATCACACTTGCTACCAGTGAAGGTCTATTCAGAAGAAATGATAATGCCTGGGTTGAGATAGGGGATTCAACGGGGCTTGTTAAAGATCAACATGGTGGTCTACAAACCCTTACACTAGCAAGAAACCCCGTCCAACAAAACCAGTTATTTGTTGGTAGATGGGCGCCAGGAAAAGGAACCGCCAATGGAATATTCAAATCCGAAGATGGTGGAGTTACCTGGACTAGTTATAACCTGAATTTAGGTAATAGCTTTAATGTCTGGTCAATCAATTATGATCCTTCAGGTAATAGCGTATATATTGGAACGTCTCAGGGTTTAAAGGTACTTTCTTTGCGGGAAGGCAAATAGGCGTTTGGCATGCTTTGTCACCAGGGTCTAAACACGTCTAACAGTAAAACAATGACAATAGCAAGGGATAGTTAACGATGTTACCCAATACAATAATCGCAGGAACCAATAAAGCGGGAACGACCAGTGTTTTTCGTTACTTGTCCAGCCATCCAGATGTATCGATTTCATCGAAAAAGGAAGTATCGTTCTTTTCATCAATTACAGGCGATGTAACTGAAGAACTTCTCGCAACCTATGAGCATTATTTTGACCGATGTGATCCAAATTCAAAGGTCCGACTGGAAGCCAGTCCAAATTATTTGGCTTGTGGCAAAGACGTTGCTGACAAAATTAGGTGTACTGTACCTGAGGCAAAATTAATATTTATCCTTCGGGAGCCCTCAACAAAACTATTGTCGAACTTCAGACGCAGACAACAAAGGCTTGATGAAACCTATAAAGACCTAACATATGAATCTTATGTGAATGGTATTATCGATGCAAAAGAGAATAGTAACGAAGGTAGATTCAGTCATGATATAGGCGTTGTTAACTATGCAAATTTACTTACTGAATATCTTGAGATAATATCTAGACACAAAATAAAGATTATGTTTTTTGACAATCTGTCAAAAAATCCAAAGCTTTTTCTTGAAGAGATATGCGATTTTATTGGTATTGATTCGACTTTTTATCAGGATTTTAAATTTGAAATAGAAAATAAAACCAGAACCTATAAGAATAAAAAACTACAGTGGCTGGCTTTTAAAATCAACATGAAGTTAGAGCCCATGCTTAATCGATTCCCAAAAGCTAGAGTGAAAATTCGAGCACTATATAATTTTCTTAATGAAGATAAAGGCGGAAAATTACGGGGTTACAAGTCATATAATCATTATGCCGAAAAACTTGCCAAGGCATTTTTTACCGACAACGCAAACTTGGCGCAGGTACTTAAAAGCTATTATCCAGATATAATAATGCCAGCTTGGTTAAAATAGTAAAAAACAATTATGATAAAAAGTTTCATATCTATGGCTTATTGTCGATTTTGGCGTGTCAAAAGTTCAATCTGAGTAAGCGATCACTCCCTTAAATAGGGGGTAATATAGTGCATTGGTGTCGGATCAAAAGTTCCGCACCACTGACCCATCTGGATCATGGCGGAATACATGCTGTGTTTTTCTGCCCCGGGGGCCTCGGTACCCCGCACAATCTTCGGTGCTGAAACGTGTCTAAAAAATTTAGCCGGCTCTGAATAATCCAAAAACATATGTTACATCAATATCTTATATCTTATGCGTGTGATTAATCTCTCTTTCTACGATAATACCCTCTATAACATTTGCAATGTTGGAAGACTATGAGAAATCAGCCGAAAAAACATGAAGATAATCAGCAGCCGGCCTGTGTGCTTCTTGTTGGAACGGCTTGGAGTTCGGGCATAGATGTTCTTCGTGCACTGGGCGAAAAGGGAATATCCGTATATGTATTGTCGGTAAATTGCAGCAATTCTATTTTGCGGCACAGTAGATACTGCAAAGAAGCAGTCGAAATTCGTGCAAAAAATGCCGACGAGTTATTGCGTGAAACGCAGTCTTGGTACCAAGGAAAGCGGTTTTCCGATTTTCCTGTATTGATGCCACTTACTGATTTTACGGCAATAATGGTAGCGCAAAAATTAATTGACTATGAGAAGCAATATAGAGTCTGCTCTCCTACGCCACAACTTGTAAAATCCATGGTGGATAAGAATTGCGCTGGTGTTATTGCGCAAAAACATGGATTGAGACCGCCTCGCTCCCTGTGGATTGGTAGTATCGATTCTTTAACTGAGGTGGTTAATACAGTGCGCGATTGGTGTTTTCCTTTATTGGTGAAACCCGTTAGCGTGACTAAACGGGGGGCAAAAACATTTAAGACAAAAACTTATGCGGAGGTTGATCAATTTGCGGGCGAAATTCGTGATT
Source organism: uncultured Methylococcaceae bacterium (assembly GCA_964626505.1). GTDB lineage: Bacteria > Pseudomonadota > Gammaproteobacteria > Methylococcales > UBA1147 > CAZUGA01. Next base: position 13,044 of record CAZVFR010000013.1, on the reverse strand, counting down.
ATCTTGGAAACGATGCTGAGTTTTACGTGCAGGAATACGTGCCAGGGGGGGATGAGGCTGTTGTTACCTATATATTTTATAGGGATTCTAAGGGTATCGTACATGGTTGTACTGGTCGAAAAATCAGGCAAACGCCACCCGGAGCGGGTTATATGGCGTCAGGCTGTTCTGAGTTACTGCCGACAATTAAAAATATATCGGATTCGTTTCTTGAAAAGATTAACTTTAAAGGTATAGGGGACCTAGAATATAAGTTATACAATGGAAATATCTACTATATTGAGTTGAATCTTCGAGCATCAGGAATTCTGACTTTATCTAGGAAGGCAGGTATTAATCTTTCAATGATAGCATACAATGATCTGGCGCTTGACAAACAGATACCCGCTAAAGTTCAAGGACTCGCGTATTATTTATCGACAGATGCATACATCCTTAATTTCTTGAGATCCAAGGCGAAGTGGGGAGTACTATGGGAATATATAAGTATACTCTGGAAACCAAATATGAGGCTGAATTTATTTTCATGGCGAGATCCATTGCCTACATTTTATTGGATTATTTTTCGTTTAAAGATGCTCTGAGGAGGAGCGCGATAATTAGTTTATTATCTGGTTGTAAGCATGTTAGTTGTTAGATAAGATCGGATGCAACTGCATAATACGGTAACTATAATTTATATTCAAAGGTGGTAGGAGATGTATGCGAATGCTTGTAAGATCATGCACAAATTTGGAGTGTTCGCACTTTTTCGAAAGGTCGCGCGAAATAAAGCTGCTATCCTCATGTACCACAATCTAAGTGAATCGAAGGATATTGATAATAAAGGGGTGCAAGTAAATGTCGATGCCTTTTATTCTCAAATGAAATATTTGAAGCGTTATTATGAAGTAATCAGTTTGAGTAAATTGGTGAAAGAGCTCGCAGTTAATAAAAATATAAAACCAAATTATGTAGCGGTTACTTTTGATGATGGCTATTTAAATAACTATAGGTACGCATGGCCAATATGCAAAGAACTGGGTGTACCGTTTACTGTATATGTGGCTACTGATTTTGTCGATAAGCAGGAACTTCTTTGGCCTGATCGTTTGAGAATCGGAATAAAAGAAAGCCGCACAAAATTAATGAAATTTGAGCTGTTAGGTTCTGCATATGAGTTAAGTATCAGCACCGTACAGGAAAAGGAAGCAGCATATCGAGTTATTAGTCGTATATTGAAAAAGATGGATCTAGATTTATTGGACGATTTCGTTATTAAGATTGAGAAGACCTTGGGTGTTGATACGATGTTAAAAAGTCGAGAAGTACATCGACCCTGCACATGGGATCAGTTAGGTGAGATGATCGATTCTGGAATAGTGGAGATTGGTTCGCATACCGTAGGACACCCGATACTTTCTCATTTGAATCCGGAGAGGGTTAAATTTGAGCTCGAAAATAGTAAAAAGCAAATAGAGCGAAATATCGGGACTTCATGTAAGCATTTTGCGTACCCAAACGGTAAGCAAGAAGACTTTAATGTGAGTATCAGCTCTAAGGTCAGGGAGTTAGGTTATGATTCAGCAGTAACGACACTTGAGGGCTTTTGTAAACCCGGTAATGATTTGTATGCACTTCCAAGATTTGGGGTTTATGGGCAGTATTCAGATGCACAATTTTTAGGATCAATTACAGGGTTTCATGGGTGCATCTCACGCATACTCTTGCGCCCAACATAGTCAGATAGAGTTATCGTCTGCGCCGCGTTTGCCGTGATGCAGTATACATTTTAAGTGGCCCGATCCATTTGAACAGAAACACTGTGGCCTGATCAGACTGTTACGACAGGAACCTAAAGCGACGTCGAGTGTCGAGTGAATTTTCGCAGTTGAAACCTCGCATGTAATGCTTTATATTAATAAGTCAGCATGGATATTTTAATGCTTATCTTCCTACCAAATAATGAAAGGAGCAGTATATGAGTACGCAACTCGTCTTAACTATATTTCGAAAACTCTTTCTATTGTTCTCTACTATTTCGTTTCTGCTTTCATCTAGCTTAGCATCTGCTAATTTAACATCTGCAGCGGTAATAATATATGTGAATCCAGGGGAAGACATTCAAATAGTCGTAGATTCTATTCCCGATGCTTCGGCTTTAAATCCTTATGAGATTGTACTCTTACCGGGAACTCATGTGGTTGATAACCCCATTACGCTTAATAACTACATCCATCTTAGTGGTTCAGGCAAGAATACAACAAAGCTTAAACCTGCAGCTAGTGTACCGATTCTACGATTTGAACATACAAAAGGTAGGATCTACATACAAAATATGGAGTTACAATCAGACGTCTGTTCTACTATCGTTGATGCTAAAAATGACTCAAGTAAGCATGAGATTACTTTCAATAATGTCACGTTACTGCAGTCTTCCGAGTGTGGTTTTTTTGGAGGAATGATTATTAAGAGCTCCAAAAATTGGGATATTAGGTTTGAGAATTGTTATACTGAATCTGTCAAGGATGCCTTCTGGTTATCTCCTCAATCAGGAAATGATATTAATCTTGAATTTATTAATCATCAGCATCATGCAAAATTCTATGTCAACTCCAACTCTGGTATTTTCGTTTCTATAAAAAAACCAAATGTAAAAGTACTTGTGTTTAATAGTATAATTGACGGCCAAGGTGATGGAAATTACGGCCCGGTGGCCTTTAAGGTTACTACACAGGGGCAGTTACGGATATATAACACTCGAATTGATTTGCAAAATACTGTTTTTCCAAAAAGGGCTCGAGGTATAGATACGCATCCTTTAGCAACAGGAGCGGATATTGAAATGTATGGCGGATCTATTGAGACACACGGTGGATATGATGTCAGAAACCGAGTCGATGCACTCGGAACTGGCTTTAAACTGTACGGCGTTAATTATTCAACCAGTAAAGGCGATTTTGAGGCGTGCTTACTGTAAACACAGGGTGAAAAACAAGGATCGTAGGAAGACGATCACTTTAGGCCCAATAGAGCGTAATATACTGGATCCTGGGAGTGTGGGGTGAGGTTAGAATATTTAATCCTGCAAGAGACTTTACTCGTTTTACAAAAATCTAAACACTTAGCGCCCGCCTTGCTCTTGAGGATTTTTAACCTCAAACTTCCTTAGCCAGATTTAATAGACGTACTCTTAAGATAGAGATACCCTTGAGACAAAATCTTGAATTTACGCCTAATTCTTTAACATACTTCATCCGAAAAGTTGATTGACGCGTTGTTTCAATGCGTCGAAATCTTCATCTCCAACTTTCCTTGAATTTGAGGGGTCTAAGAATGTGGGTATTGGGTTTCTAGTTTTCAAAGTGTATCCTGAACTGTCGCGATAGAAATTTCTCACCTTTTCTAAGACTGCATTTGTATTACCACATAAATTTGCATAATCGATTTCTAGAAAGCGATCAATTCCAACGCTATTGCTATCGTTATCCATATTTTCTTCTAGATAATATAGTTGCTCACAGACCTGGTCGATATAGTGCTTGTTTTTTATTTTCTCATATTCCTTGGGTTTTGTTGAAGTCCACGCAGCAGGGTTACCAAACAAATCATAACGCGATTTTAATAATGACTGAGCCACCTGTAGCGGATTGCGCCGAATTCGGATGAAAAGTGCGTCTGGAAAAGCCTCGACTAATGGATATATATGAACAGTATGGCCTTGCCATTTATTTACAAAGGGCAAATTAAAAGTTGTTTCAATAGCAGCGATTGTGTTTCTTAACTGAATAAGTTTATGGCTCTCGATACTATTTGGGCCAATGTAGTTCATACCCTCAGAAAACCATCGCCTCCAGATTTGAATACCTTGGTGTGGAGCTGACCAACCTTTAGTTAACCCATACCGGTTTGTAAATATTTTTGGTGGGATACAATCGCCGAAGTGTGAAGAGACTCGAGAAATGATTACTGGACTCAATGGAAAATAGTGCATAAAATTCGAGAAATAACAAACCTTTAACCCGTGCGTGATTATTTGGTTAAAAATAGTGGATCCTGAACGCGGTACACCAAGGATGAATATTGGTGGGAATTGTGGTTTCTGCTCGTCTTTTAATACCAGAGATTCAAGCATCCCTAAGAGCGGAACAGTAATTGTTTTGTTAGAACTCTTTAATGCCCTCTTTATTACATTTGGCTTGTGAACCAGTTTTTGTACCATAGTTAAAATTCCTTAATATTAATCATTGCAATAGTACTTTCACCCTGGTTCCCGCTGAACCAGTACAGAAGCAGATGCATTGGGGTATGATAAAGGTAAATAATTCTTAACAATTATTGTGCCCAACATGAATTACTACTTTTGTTATTATTACGAGAATTTCGCTATATTGAATTCAGGTAAGCGCAATGCATACGCAAATCCTACCTTACAAATTTGTGCGCAAGAGCATTCGTGAGATGTGCAGATGAAACCCAGTAATTGACCCTAAAAATTGTGCATCTGAATACTGCCCATATAAACCAATTCTAAGAAGTGCATACAAATCCTTGTCGGGCTTACAAAAACCCTTGAGTGCTGTTACTGCTGAATCATAACTCGAATAGCAGCCCCATTTCGTAAGACCTTTCGAAAAAGTGCAAATATTCCAAAGTTAATCGTAATGGCACCTCTAATGATATTTTTATATTCTTGGTAAGATGCGTTATATCAATTCAAGTAACTCAAGGTTAAAGATTAAGCAACAAATAACTCTATGTGCTTATCTGTTACCACATCCCAACTAAAATTATCACGCGCCCTTGTCTTTGCTTTAGTAGCATTCCGGCTAAGACTATCCGAATCTTCTAGCGCGATTTTTAAGATTCGTTTTAGGTCATTAATATCACCGTGTTTGAAGGTGAGAGCCGTATCGCCGACAACATACCGGTTTTCGCGGATATCACTACATATAACCGGAGTACCTAGTCCCATATTCTCAAGTATCACGGGGGAAAGTCCTTCTACATCAGAAGGCTGAATATATGCGTAGGCGTTTTTCATCAATGCGTTGGAATCGGCGCCATAAATGTACCCTGGGAAAAAGATGCGTTTATCCGTGGTTGCGGTAATCGTACGCTCAAATTTTGAAGGGTTTGGTGAACCGCCAACGAGTACAAGCTTTTTACTGGTCTTGATTTTTTCGAAAGCGGGCACCAGGTACTGAAGGCCTTTATCTGGAATAAACCGCCCAACGAACAAAAAGTACTCACCGGGCTCGAGACCAAGGCGAGAGAGAATATCTGAGCTGTCCGGATCAGTGGTTACTTCGCTGCCAAATGGGATAAAGTCGAACTTCTTTTGAAATTTCTTCTCAAAAATTTCTTTTACGAAAATGTTATCGAAAATGGCTCGGTTTGGTAGATATGCTGTAATCACTGATGACAAATAAAGGTACAATTTGCCATACCAGGGCCATTTGTCTCTTTTCCAATCCACACCATCCTGACTGACAAAAACTTTTTTACCGCTGAGTCGTAGGAACAGGGCCCATATGCTGTTTCCGCCATTCTGAATATGCACGATATCACCCGTGTTATGCCAGATAATGTGAACGGTCGATTTGAATGAGTGCAGTAGCGTGTCAAATCCCTTTCGATTCGTGGTCTTAAGATAGATTAGGTTAATTCCCTTGTAAGAATTGCCGATGACCTTCTGGCCTTTGTAAAGCCGATTGTATGCTGTGACCTCAAATCCTTTTTTTACGAGACGAGTAAAAAGTTCTTCAGCAAACTTGTCCGCACCGGCGCAGCCCTCTATCGGTGGTACCGACCTGAATCCAAATGCCGCTATTCGCTTGTTTATTGGAAGCATCGTACAATCTGTTGTCAAGACACTAATTCAAAGGTAGTTGCTATACTCATTTTTTAGATATTCAGCAAGGGCAACTTTCCAGTCACGCATAGCATTCATGTCTCGGAGTTTTAGTTTCTTATTGATCAGACGTTCACATTCGGGCCGATCAGCAAAATACTCTTTATTAAAAAACTTGGACGATACTTTATTGATCTTGACCTTTTCTGACAAGTTCAGTTGCGCCAACATTTCCTGTGCGACCTCCAAGCGGCCTGTTGCCCCTTCACAGACCATGTTATAGAGACCCCAACATTCGGACTCAAGTAGCTGCATGACGTTTTTGGCGAAGTCGTGTGTATAGGTCGGGGTACCCAATTTGTCGGTAACAATGTTAAGTTCGGTCGCGCCATTTTTAAGCTGCTTCATTATCTTTTGAATGAATTTCTTATCTTTCTTTGGTCCGCCACCCATCATCCATCCTGCCCTGCAGATGAGATGATTGCAGGTATTTTCTAATACATACCGTTCTCCGGCATATTTAGAGCGCGCATAGGGGCCGAGCGGAGCGGGTAAGTCCCAGTCGTCATAGAGCTCCTTTCGACCATCAAAAATTCCTGCCGTGCTGATATAAAGCAGGGGTATTTCGAGCTTGTTCGCGATGTAAACGGCATTTTCAACCGACATCGTATTGGTGGCATAGGTATCGTCAGCATGTCGCTCGCAATACTCTAAATCCGTATAGGCACCAAGATGGAAAAGGTAATCTGGTTTGAATTCGTAAACATCTTTGCGGTACGCGTCCAGGTCGCGGAAATCGAGATAACTCAGCCAAGCATCATTGACATCAATATCGCTGCACTTGAGTTCATAGGTGTCGCGAAAATTTATGTAGAAGGCTTCACCGAGCATCCCGCCGCAGCCGGCAAGGTATATTTTCTTCATAAAGGGATGGATCGTTCTGTTAATTTTGAGGTGTCGTTAAAGACTGTCTTTCGACCGAAGACGTGACGAATCGAAGAACCACTGGTTGATTCGGGCTTTTAGTAGGCTAATTTGCCGCGTAGCACGTAGACGACCGTCTTGAGAATTATGACCGTATCCAACCAAAGCGACCATTGGCGGATGTATTCCAGGTCCAACCTGATGCGTCCTTCCATTTTGTCGATCGTCTCGGTCTCGCCACGGAATCCACTGATTTGAGCCAGTCCTGTAATGCCAGGTTTTACTTTGTGTCTTAGCATATAGCCAGGAATTTGCTCTCGATAGAATTCGTTGTGGGCAATTGCATGGGGTCGCGGTCCAACGATGGACATCGTGCCTTGCAATACATTGAAAAATTGCGGCAATTCATCTAGCGACGTGCGTCTCAAGAACGCTCCGAATCGGGTTATGCGCGGATCATTCCTGGTAGCCTGTTTAATTATATCGCCGTCTTCACACACCCGCATTGAACGGAATTTCCAGACTTCAATCGATTCACCACGCATGCCGTAACGACGCTGCTTGAAAATAATCGGTCCTGGTGATGAAAGTTTTATACCGATAGCGATAAATAACATCGGGAGCATAATCAGCATAATGATGATCAAGGATAAAATCAGGTCGGTAGTGCGCTTGATCCATCCGTCGGCCATAAAGAACGGCGTTTCGAAAATGCTGACCACCGGAAGTCCATGCAGTGTATTCCAGCGGGCGTGAAGCAGGTCGAAGACGAATAAATTGGGTATGAAATATACGGATATAGTGGAATTTGCAAGTTTTCTCACAAGGTTTCTAATTCGTTCCTCCGCATTTAAAGGTAAGGTAATATAGACGACATCCAGTTTGCCGTTTATGGCGTCCCTATACAAATCGTCAAATCCCCCATGGTGAACCAATTTGTCCGCTAATTTCTGGTTGCATCTATCGTTATTCCTGTCGTCGTAATAACCGGAGAAGTTGTAGCCCAGCCAAGGCATTTTTTGAATGGTTGATTCTAAACGGTCTCCGAGTTCGTTACCGCCAGCAATAGCTATAGTGCGTGTATTGAATCTATTTGACCTAAGTAAACCTAGGAATCCCCGTCTAAATGAATGTAATAGAATGATTATCGCAGGCGAAGCGAGTATCCAGATTGATAATACGACGCGTGAGTAATCTGAGGTTTCTTTTAGCGCAAATCCCAAAAATAATAGTGCTGCAACACAAAAGCTCCACGTGAAAATGATACGAAGTGCTTCCCTGTATAACGGCGCCGCTCTCCAAGTCGCATAGACCTCGAAATACTCGGAAAAAAATGTAAACAACAGCATGGCCATTAAGCCTAGACGCGTATAGTCATGAGACCATTGGGTGCTATAGCCCAGTGTAGTTAACCATAACGCCAAGAATATGGCGAAGATATCAAGTAGTCGCACTAACCCTAATAGTTTGGAATGATGTGGTCGAATTAGTCCATTTAGATGTTCTGGAGGCATTGTTTCGCTGCGTTTATTTCCTTACCGGGCTGATCGGTTTTTTGTAAAAGCTAATTTTTTAAATTTCGAACGCCGAGTGTTAACAAAAACATTCAACCCAGTATTCACTTAATTACAAGAGGACGTCATTTACAACAGAAAAAACTGCTGATACCCGGTTGTTCCAAGGCGAATCGAAATTGAGGAATCAATTTGCTCAATGGCTTTAAGGCTGCTTTGCAAAATGTACCTCAGTCACGACATCTCTTAATCTATACAAGCAATATTTATACCCAATCAATCCTCCCGCTTTATTACTGGGATTCATAGAGGACACGTGTGCTTGGAAATAAGATTATGTTGTATTTTAGCGACCTAAACAATTAGGGTTGAGTAAACTAATGTAATATATCCATTTAGTGCGTCGCCAAGTGGCGACAATAAGTTTGTATTCGTATTAAAAGGCGATAACGCAGATTGGTTTAGGTGGTTTTGTAGCCTAAATACCTGGGCGCCGAAGCATCACGGGGCGATGAAGTAGGGTGACAATTCGTATCGTACGGATAGAAACACGGTATTCTGTTCACCTGGACCTGCCGTGGAAGTATTATCAAAATCTTGCCAAGCGTATTGATATCCTCCGTTCAAAAACCATTTTTCCAGAAATTCCCAGGTTAGTTCTATTCGGGTGGAAAAATTTTGTCGGCCGTTTTGGGACAATGTATTCTTGATCCTGTCTGACTGAAATGCACGGAGTTTGATTGTCCCAGTCAGCTGATCTGAAATTTTCTGCTTCAAATAGGCTGATATCTGGTTGCGAATCACATATCCACCGCTGACTGTGGTTTGCAAATAGCGTTCGTATTCTGCAGTTAAAGATGTGTATTCAAACTCTTTTTCGACTTTCAAGTCGAAAATGAAATTGGTATTGGTGTTTCGTGTAGCGCTGCGAATCAGATTGGAACCGGGTTTCGAAACCAGCCAAACTGCACCTGCCGCGAAATAAAAATTTAAGCTATCTGAGACCTCGTGGGTAGTCGCTGCCTGGAGGGAATACTGATCGCTGTTGAATCGCAGGGAATCGTTTGTTATACCGGTATAGGTACCGATACCCAACAGATCTGTGTATTCCGAGAAGTGATGGGTCAATATCGCGGACGCAATATGTTTGTAATAATCCGAGAATCGTGTTGTGAACGTGGGGATGTCGTCGTAAGTCGTATCTTCATACGAATAATCCAGTTTTAAATCGTTATAGTCGTTTATTTCCCGATTCCAAGAAGGCGTTATATGCCATCGTCTTATTGTGATGATATTAAAAACCTGGTTACCGGCTTCCAGTTGACTGGAGGAGGGTTGTGTGAGATTGATCCCGGCGTCCAATTCCCACAAATCGAGCTCACTAGAGTAATCGAATAGGAAATTGACCAAGCCTTCATCCTGATTCAGATCGGTATTATCTATATATCTTGAACCGCGGTATTCGCCGTTAAAAATTATTCCACCACGCTCTGTTCGGTACTCCGAATCGATGCCCCCGGCAAAAGCGGTGCGCCAAACTTCCAGCGGCGTCTCGGTCAAATTAAAGTTATCCCGGTACTCTTGACCCACGATAAATGATGGAGACACTTCCCATTCATCCGCACAAACTGAATAGATGCACAGTGACCATGCAGTGATACACAGAATAACGCTGCGAAGAAGTTTCATCGAATCGTGTTTTAGGGTTTGAATCTTGGGTGATCTTAGGTTTGTCCCTATCATCACAACAAGTCTCAGAATGCGAATAGATCTATACAGCCAGCCAAGTGCCCAGGTTACCATTGATCGGATACCGAGAGATGTATGAAATAAGCGCGGAACACTTCGACTAAGTGCTTTACCGTTACGTCGTTAATGTACTACGACAACGTCGCCCTTTTGTAGAACGATATTTTGGTCCAGCATTTTGCCTTCCGAAACTTCGGTAAAATTGAATGGGATGGCGACCATAGTCCCATTCTGATTTCGAATAATTTTAATGTCTTCTGAATCGGCAAACTTTGCCATTCCACCTGCCATTGCCAGTGCTTGCATTACCGTGATTGGACCTGCCGCCGGAAACTCGCCGGGCTTGGTGACCTTGCCCAGAACAAAGATTTTGTTACTTTCATAGCTTCGCAGGAAAACGGTTACGATTGGGTCAACGATCACGGTTTCCAGGCGTGTCGTTAGCGCTTGGCTTATTTGCTCTATGGTCTTGCCTTTGACATCCAGACTGCCGGCAAGTGGAAATGAAATCACGCCGTCCGGCGGTATTATTATGTCTTTTACGAGATCTTCCTCTTGCCAAACGGATATTTCCAATACATCTCCAGGGCCAACTTGATAGCCTGTTTTAGATTGAATCGCCGTTGCAGCCACATTGTCGCTGGGCTCAGTAGCTAACGCGCTGCTGAGTGGTAAAAGCAGCAATATTCCCATAGATAGGGCTGATACATAGTTTCCGGTTGTCATCACATTTTCCCTCGAATGCAGAAAGCGGTTGATATTTTTTGTAATTGCGGTTCACCGTACAAACAGTCAATACCACCTAGCCACCGGTGCCCGAAATTGCCGACGCTGGCCTTCAGAATATAGGGACTCATTGCACCTGGGCAAATGTTCTACCGCAGCGACTGTGCGTATTCTAACGTCATACCGCGTTATTTCATACTGTCTGATTTTTTTACAGTATTGCCGACGGTTTATGCTTGCCCGCGGAAGCATTAAATGAGTATCCCTCAGCTAAGCCATAGTTTCTATGCTCCATGAATGGCACTAAAATCAATCTCCTAGGTAGTCGAATTTGTCAGATTATGAAAATGCGGAGCTTGTGGTTTATAGCCGTTCACTCTAACCAATACTAATGTTTCAGATTGAAATATGCGCGTGAACTCCCTATGCTTTATGCCGCTTAAACAGTCGTCGATATTCAAGTAATATGCCTCTTTTGTCGTGGATTATAATTTTTTCGTTGTTAGGCGGGGTGCTGTCTGTGCTGGCGGCGTCTTTGTTTTTATTGTTATCCGAGCAAAATCGTGCGCGGGTTTTGCCACACGGAGTTAGTTTTGCGATTGGTGCGCTGCTGGCGGTTTCGTTCGGCGGATTAATCCCACATGCGTTCGCGGACGCCAGTAACCAGGCCTTGCACAATCTGTCCATGGCGATTTTGGTGGGTTTGCTGACGTTCTTTCTGCTGGAAAAATTGTTGATCTGGCGGCATTGCCACGCAGGTGATTGCGAAGCGCATGTGCCCGAAGACGATCATATCCACCGACCCTCAGGGGTGTTAATCCTTTGGGGCGATGCGCTACATAATTTTGTCGACGGGATTCTGATCGCGGCCGCGTTTTTGACCGACATCCACTTGGGCGTAGTCACTAGCTTGGCGGTTGCGGCGCACGAAATCCCACAGGAGGTGGGTGATTTTGCGATTCTGCTGCACAGCGGTTTCTCGCGCAGCAAGGCGCTGTGGTTTAACGTTTTGGCGAGCATGACGACGGTAATTGGCGGTGTGTTGGCGTACTATTTTCTGGCTGATCTGGACCAGGTGTTACCGTATTTTCTGGCACTAGCCGCGTCCAGTTTTATCTACATTGCGGTTGCGGATCTGATCCCGACTCTGCACAAAAAAACCGAGTTCAAGGCCACCGCCTATCAAATTACCTTGATCATCGCCGGGGTTGTATTGATTTATTGGACCCATCAGTTTGCGCATCAGATCTGAAGCCCAGAGTAAATTGACCCTCTAGCACAACCGAGCCAGCGGTTTTTAAGCGACTTAAGCATTCAATAGTGTAGGCCGCTTGAAATATGTTGAATCAAACCCCATTGATTCAACATATACTTAATGACTTCAGAGGTATCTACCAATGCGGATGGATAAACTTACCAGTAAATTTCAGATGGCGCTGGGCGACGCACAAAGCCTTGCGCTGGGTCGCGATCATCAGTTTATAGAGCCTACCCATGTGTTGACAGCGTTGCTCGACCAAGGGGGTGGTACGGTACGTCATTTACTGACTCAAGCCGGTGCGAATGTAAATCAGTTGCGTTCCAAGCTTGGCGAAGCCCTGGATCGTATACCGACGGTGCAAGGCACCGGAGGTGACGTGCAGCTTTCACAGGAACTCTCGCGTTTGCTGAATTTGACCGATAAGCTGTCGCAACAGCGTAAGGACAAGTTTATTTCCAGCGAGATTTTTTTGTTGGCGGCATTGGAAGATGCAGGTAGCTTGGTGCAGTTACTGCAGGATGTTGGTGTCAGCAAGAGCGGGTTGGAGAAAGTTATAGACGATGTCAGAGGCGGGCAGAATATTGATGACCCGAATGCTGAAGATCAGCGTCAGGCGCTGGAAAAATACACCATCGACCTGACCGAGCGCGCGGAGCAGGGCAAATTGGATCCCGTGATCGGCCGCGATGACGAAATTCGTCGCACCATTCAGGTCTTACAACGCAGAACTAAGAACAATCCGGTATTGATCGGTGAGCCCGGGGTGGGGAAAACCGCGATAGTCGAAGGCCTGGCCCAGCGTATCGTCAATGGCGAAGTGCCGGAGGGAGTTAAAGGCAAACGTCTGCTCTCGCTGGATATGGCCGGACTGATCGCCGGCGCTAAATTTCGTGGTGAATTCGAAGAACGTCTGAAGGCCGTGTTAAACGATTTAGCCAAGCAGGAAGGTCAGATTATTCTGTTTATTGACGAATTGCACACCATGGTGGGCGCGGGTAAGGGCGAAGGCGCAATGGATGCGGGTAATATGTTGAAAC
>CAZVFR010000012.1:0-25251 GCA_964626505.1 uncultured Methylococcaceae bacterium | reverse complement strand
TGATTGGGCGCTCTGACAGGCTTCGAGGTAGATCAACGGGATGCCGTATGCTTGCAGTTCCGCGGCCAGGTCTTTGGCGTGGATGAGCTGAAGCAGTCGCTTGCCGAGCTTTTTTTATCGCGCGGGTCTTCAAAGCACAGCGCACCCAAGCCGACTTTCCGGTCATAGACGCCGTGACCGTCAAAGTGGACGATCTCGTAGGGGTCATCTTCGGCTTTTCCACGTTTAAGCGCGTCTTTGAGGGCGGGGAAAGTGGGGGGATTTAAGATATCGACTTTGACGAGGTCTTCGCCGAGATTTTCGACGGCTTGTATCAGCGCCTTGGCACTGCTTCGGTGGTCGATATAGCCGACTTCACGCTCGTCTTCGGTGATTTCAAGACGCGGACTGAGTAATAATACCCGGATGGGTAATTCGGCTTCCAACTTTTTGGTTTTCTTCCTTTTGAGTAAACGGCGGCGTACCCGTACGCCGTTCCCACCTTGCGAGAGATACCCTGTTTCGTCGTGCATGATTTCCCAGGGCAGTGAGAGCAAGTCACTGCCGGCTTTTTGGATCTGGTCGGTTTCGTCTTCGCCGGTGCCTACGGGTGGATCAAAATCGACCTGCACGGAAAAACGGCGGCTGCCGGTTTTTCGGTCCCATTCGTTCAGTGGCTCGCTGCCGGAGCCTTCTCCCGTTGCGGCAGCGTACAGGGCTTTGCCCCATACCTGTAAATCTTGTTCGGTCTTTTCAGCGCGTGCCTTGAACACGCCGGTTGGCCAGCGGTAGTAGCTTTCGAGATACCAGCGTATTTCCTCCAGTTCTAGCGGGCCTAGCGGTGCTTTGAATACGTAACGGAGACTCGTAATAGGATCGCTGCTCCCGGCCGGGTGATAGCTTAATTCGGCCATGGCTTCAGCGCGATGAACGCCGTCTTGTTCTTTGATTTTCGGATCGGTGAGTTTGAGGATGAGTTCTTCGACCGGTTCGGTTTCTATAGTTTCGGCAACGCTCCAATCTTCCGGCAGCTGTTTTCCCAGTGCCTCGAATATTTTGGGTATCGCGTCGTTTAGACCGGTTGGGGTGTCGTCTACAAAAATATGCAGCGGCTCGATCGGAAAAAGAAGGTTTAGAATTCCCGGTTTCACTCCCGGTAACACGACTGAAATAACCTTGTACCCATCCCCCCGCTATTGGGCTTCTTCCAGGGCGATGCGAACCTCGCGCTGCACCCATTCAGAATTGAGAGCGTCGATGCTAATAACTACTAGAAAATGGCTGGCATCACGAATGCTGCTTTCGATCTTGGCCTTGAGATCATCTCCTCTGGTCAGTTCGCGGGAATCGACCCAAGTAAGATTGTCTTGGAGTTCAAGTGTTACACGCAGTTTTTTGACGATATCGTCATTTTTAGTCGCGTGAGATATGAAAATACACCGGTCCATCGGATCACCTCTTGGGGTGGAATTTAAGCTCGGGAATCGAGCGGGTCAGTATCGACTTGTTTTTATAATAGGGCTAGCCTGCCACAATTGGATTGGATTACACCATAGTTATTTTCGCATCGCAACCAGCCTAATGGGTTGGAGGGATTTTGAGCTCGGTTATTCAGGCTAACGCTAGATGCAGTAGCCGCCTCAGTATCGATCTGACTTAGGTAGAAATCTCGCGACAACAGGCGGCAGCATGATGCCAAGTTGATCTGCAATGCCTCACTAATCATCCGCATAAATAAGCAGCGGCACTGAACGAGCTCAAACCATCAAAGACCAAGCTCCGACAAACCCGCGTGCTCATCTGGCCGTCGATCCAGCAGCCAATGGTATTTCCGCTGCGTTTCGGCAATCGGCACATCGTTGATACTGGCTATTCGGCGCCGCATCAAGCCGTGTTCGTCAAATTCCCAGTTTTCGTTTCCATAGGCACGAAACCAGCTACCGGAGTCATCGTGCCACTCGTAGGCGAAGCGAACCGCGATGCGGTTTTCATGCCAGGCCCACAATTCTTTTATTAGCCGATAATCGAGTTCCCGAGCCCATTTGCGCTGTAAAAATTGCACGATGGCCTGCCGGCCGGTGAAAAACTCCGCGCGGTTGCGCCAACGACTGTCTACGCTATAAGCCAGCGACACACGTTCCGGATCACGCGTATTCCAGGCATCTTCTGCCATCCGCACTTTTTGTTCGGCAGTTTCTTGGCTAAACGGGGGCAATGGCGGGCGATCATTATTTTCCATTGAGAGTCCTTTTGAGGTGGGGACCGAGTATTAAATATCCGAGTATCTATTCAGTGTGATTTTATCCAAGAGATGCAGGTGTTTGATTTTTCGGGCTTCTGCAACAAGGAGGTTGCAGCAGAGCTTACAAGGACGTATTCACGCGTCCTGATAAATCAAACACCTGCATCTCAATAGGCAAAGACGCTGAATAGTTACTCTATTCTTCGATCTTCCGGCGCCCCGCGTCACGGAGGTCTTCATCAAGCTCTTCTTCCATAGTATTTCGCTGCTTTTCCAACACCAGCAGCTCGATCTCCTGGCGCAAGATATCATCGTTTTTTTGAGCCTCCTTCATGCGCGCATCGCGTTCATTGATTTTGGCATCCATTTGCATCTGCCGCACCAGAGTCTCGTGTTTAATGCGCTCCGCGTGCCGACGCTCTTCGCTGGACTCACGCGCGGTCAAACGCTTCTCCTCTTCATACAACTTTGCTTTGACGTGTTCGGTTTCTTCCCGGTCCCTGGTTTTGCGCAACGCCTCGTCGCGGCGGGACTGTTCTAGTAGATTGGTCTCATGCTCCAGGCTGCTCTTTTCCTGCATCTCCTTCTGGCGATGAATTTCCTGATCGCGCTGCTGTTGGAACTCATGTTTACGACGCATGAGCTCTAGATAAGCGGTTTGGTGCTTGAGATGCCCACTCATACTTTCGACCTTCTTCGGAGACAGTTCTTCGAAGTGAGGTTCCAATACACAGTTGACTCGGCTTTGGATATATTGAACGATTAGCATTTCGTTAACCGACGTTTCGATCGACCGCTCTACACCCTCCAACCCGTGCCCTATCCAGTTGCCTTCTTCAATATCGAGCAATGCGCGTTCGACAATGTCTCTTATAATTGCATCATAGCTCGCTTTAATATGAGTCGATACGTCGGGTAAAACCTCGATATTACGTTCTACGTATTTAACGGTGGGTTGAAAGCGAATCGATAATTTGGCTTTTACGCTACTCAGACCGCCAAACAACTGCGCCTCGCACGCTATGGGCCATTCTTCGACCGGTAAGTTGAACGCGGTATGAAAAAAGCGCCGGGTATATTTCTCAGGCCGTTTAAAGAGACGTTCAAAAGGACCGATGCGTGAGAGGATGACCCAACGATCGCCTTCAAAGCCTGGATCCCACCCCTCGGTATCCATGTTGTCCGATACCAGGGCGAGTTCGAATTGATCGAAATTATCGCCGTTCATGGTACAACTGCTTGACGGTTTCGTTTAGCGCCGCCGTGGTTTCTTCTTGAAACGCAGCTTGGTCGACAGGCGCAGGCCTATCGACACGTTCTTTGCGATTAGAAATACCTAAACGTTCGGCGATGATTGGATATAAATTCGGAGCGAACTCCACAGTTTTGTCATCGACCTTACGCAAATAGCCCCGACTCAACAGGTAGGCGGCGCCAAATGCCCGTCCCCAATCTGAATATCGCCTTGCGCGTTCGAGCTCGGACTTCTCGATCACCATTTCAAGTTCGTCGTTATGGTTAATCCTCAGATCTCGGAATTCCCGTAAGCATACAAAGGCCAAGTCTTGCTCGCGTTCCGACAACGGACCCGGTGCGGTAAACTCCAAGCGATACGAAAGAATTATGGTAAACAGATCAACCATGACGGCACACGCAAACGCGAACCACGAAAATGCACTCCACATCGCAAAACTGGGATTAAATCCCTGCGCAAATTTAGCATAGGGTAATAAAACCGGTCCGACGGGAGACACGTGCCCGAAGTCGGTCACGATATTCTCGAAGCCACTTTGCACCTGTGTATAGCTGGATATTAAAGCTTGATAGTCTTCCGGGCTGACATCAGCCTGACCACCGATGCTATTCAACGCAATCCGAATCGCGGTTACCTTTTTCGCCAGTTCACCGAAGCGTTTGTTTAGCTCACTGAGTTTCGCGGCTTCAGTTTCTTTAAGGCTATTGTATTGGCGGAAAAACGGTCCATGACCCACCTGGTTCCGGTACTTATCCGACATTTCAGGATGAGTACCCAGAAAAGCCATTTTGGCTTCGCGCTCAGCCTTGTCTACCTTGACTTGCTGTGCATTCAACAGCTCGGCCTTGTCACTCAAAATTTTATCCACATATTGCTGCATGTAACTTTTGACAGTTGCCAAGCGTTGCAGCTGAATATTTTCTTTTTCGGAAATCTCGTAGAATTTAAAATACGAAAACGAAACCGACACTGCGACGGCCAATAGCAATGAAAACGCAATCAATACAAAGCGGGTTCGATTAGCTTTCCAGTGGATACTGGCGATTTCCAGTGAACATATAACAATAATTGATTGCACCGCGATTGTGATGATTAATGCGATCCAATAAGTAATGAAATAGGACATACCGTAATAGGTGGTATATCCTGATGCAACACTCAACATTAATACAATCGGAATCGACCAGATGCGCAGCACCCCGACGAATGTACTTTGAACGCTATTCAGTATTTGGCCGAGCCCCCAAGTATTCGATTTCATTCACACCCTCCCGCCACCTATTTGTTATTCCACCAGAGCGAGCAGCACCTGATTAACAGTGCGTCCCCTAGCCCGCTAATTGGGCAATTTTCCAATAGACCGTTACGAAATTTATTGAATCCTTCGAAAATCGATTCTAACATGATCACCGAGGCAAAACGACCATACCAAGTGGCTCATATTCGGTGTTTTGACCCAATAGTTTTCATACTTTATAGTTATTCGCAAAAGCAAACAAATCGCAAATAGAAGAGAAACTCCGCCGGAAAAACCCATGAAAACATATAAGTATCGAGGCAGGGAAAAACTTTTGCCGCAAAGCGTGCAATTTGCGACTCTGACGCTAATGTTTATTTGTGCGCTCTCCCAAGCACTCGCGAAACCGACTGATGAGTTTAATCTGACCGAAGTCGCGCACGGGCTATTTGTGCACGGCGGCGTCAATGTGAATCTGGATCAACCGCAGCATGACGATATTGCCAATATCGGGTTTATTGTCGGCGATAAATGTGTTGCGGTTATCGACACGGGGGGTTCTGTCGCGATCGGTAAAAAACTTCGCAAAGCCCTACGCAAGATCACGTCTAAGCCGATTTGTTACGTGATTAATACACACATTCACTATGATCACGTCTTGGGTAACGTCGCGTTTCGGAGAGATGAACCCGAAACTATCGGACACTATTCACTGCGCGCGGCTATCGATGCTAACCGAAGTTTTTTTCTGAAATCGTTTGCTACCGAGCTTGGCCCTGGCGCAAAACCCGACTGGATCATCGCACCGTCAATAAGCGTTAAAAAAACCAAAACCATCGACCTCGGCAAGCGCAAATTAATATTGACAGCCCACCCCACGGCTCACACGAATCAGGATTTAAGTGTATTAGACCTGAAAACCAAGACCCTTTGGATAGCGGATATTCTATTTGTAAAACGTCTACCTGTCCTGAATGGCAGTTTGAACGGTTGGCTGGACGTGATCAAATCTCTGCGCAACAAAAAGTTCGATAGGGTTATTCCCGGTCACGGACCGATAACCGTGAAGTGGCCGAAAGCCGCGGACGCACAGGTCCGCTATCTAACAATGTTACAATCGGAAATTAGATCGCTTATTAAACAGGGAAAATACTTAGAAGACGCATTGCAAATGGTCGGACGTTCAGAACAGAACCGTTGGTTGCTTTTCGCCGAAAACCACAAACGCAACGTGTCGCGGGCATTTGCGGAATTGGAGTGGGAATAAATTCCTGGGCTAACTTTGATAAATCGGACAATGCCTTGAGGGATGGATGTCAATGTGAACTATACCGGCTGGATAAGGCGAATACTTATCAGACTCGGAATAAACCCTCGTATTGGCTCTTGCAACCGCACTTTTTACATCACACGTTCGATTTCTAGGTCAATCCTGTGTCCCTTGTTGTTACTTCATCTGCATACAACACTTACCATATAGACTTCTTTTCGATATCTGATTCCTGTGGCCGCTTGGTCGATTCTGGTTGTGCAGCCCAATCCATTGGAAAATCCGCCGGCAGACGAACTACTTCGAAGAGAGCGGCAATGTAAGTGCCGTTGTCGCCCGCCCTGTTAGGCGTGTAGAACTCCCAGACGATCTCCCCTTTCTGAGTGACCTCGAAGGCCCGTCCGTTGCCAGTTTCGGTGATCAGCGTATTTCCGTTTCCGAGCCTTTGATTGGAGCCGCACGTTGCACTGAAGAACCCGGTCTTGCTTCCTCGATAGCTCCAGTGGATTTCCTGAGTGAAGGGATCGAACTCCAATACACGTGACTTGCCTCTGTCCCCTTGGTTGTCAAATAAAAGGAGCCGTCCGTTTTCGAGAAACGTCGGCTGATGCTGGCTCTGCCAGAGATCCGAAAGAGCCCAGACGAGCTTCCCGGTTGTCATGTCGATGATGCCGATCGTGTTTATATAAGGCCAGGAGACAAGTACGTTTCCGGCGCGGAAGGCTGGTGACTCGGTCTTGTGGTTTCCCTTCAGCACTTCAATGGTGTTGGTATGGAGGACGTCACCTCCCTTGGCAAAACGCTTTATTATCGCGGCGTAATTGGAGGACTCAATTGCGTTCAGTATCGACACGCGGCGAAGCTCCTGACCTTCGGGATCAAGAATAACTATGAAATCGTGGAGAATTGGCTTGACTTTGCTGACCTTCGGGATCATCTCCGCCTTGCGCGTGAGGATGTAAAGTGTTCCGTCTGGTTGTATTTCGAGATCGTGGTGGGCTCTACCAGGATAGGTCCACACCAGGTTCGATTGCGCATCGATCTTGATCAGCCCCAAGCCCTCGTAAATGGCGAAAAGATCTCCTGTTTCCGTCAGAGCGACTCTTCTCCAGAACCCATGGAGTCTAGCGTCCTCGAGGTTTTCCCAGCCCGGATAGGCGTCAAGGAACGGAAAGTCCCACTGATGCAGGATTTTACCCCTCATATCCATGAGTGTGGCCTGCGCAGCGTGTCCGTCGGTGTATAAGTTCAGGCCGTTGTGGGCCTTGGTGAGATCAAATCGTGTTACGTTAACCCTGGCGACCGTCGGAGTGCTGCCGCTGACGTAACCGATCGACTCCAGCTTGCGGATCTCCTTAGCCTCTTCTGCGCTCAGTTCGTCGCCGGATCTGCGTTCCTCGCGCAGCACTCGAAAACCCGGGATGGGCGCGCTACTGGTGGGTCGCCCATTGCTGAAATGTGCCGCGAGGTTTCGTAGGGCGCGGATCTGCGGGACGGGCGGCAGGTCGAACCGATAGGTGAGCATTCCCGCGGCGAAGATCGCCCCAACGAGAACAATCATAAGGCCTAAGCGGCTCACTGTGGGCCATGTAGAGTTCATCATGCTGAGTGGGTGATACGTTTCAGGCGCGCGTGCTGATCGTCTCTCCAGCTACTAATTTTACTGTCAAATTCCAATGTATTTCGCGCAGCATAACACCATATCGATCCTTTCGATCAGATATTTCAATCTTCATCACCGTAATTGCGATCGAAGGATGGTGGTAGTCAATGCTGACACATCACCCGTATGGATCAAGTTGATTTATGCTCGTTCCCGAACGATTGGTTCTATCAACCAAATTGCTGGATCGAGCAGCATCAGAATGGCCTAACAGAGAATCCCTTCCCAACATTTTCTATCCATCAATACAAATTATTCGAATCGCTAAAACGAAAAAACCCGAGGTCTTAGCCCCGGGTTTTTCGCCTTTATTTTGAACAATTACGCGGCTTTATCCTTTTCCGCTTCGATCAGCCAGTCGGGAGATGCTGAGTGAATCTCAATGTTGCGAGGCTTCATTGCCTCCGGCAGTTCCCGCACAAGTTCAATGTGTAATAGTCCATTTTCCAAGTTTGCACTCTCGACACGAACGAAATCCGCAAGCTGAAAGCGGTGGTCGAATGAGCGTTCCGCGATGCCCCGGTGCAAATACTGCTTTTTCTGATCGCCTGAATTTTTAGTTCCTTTAACGGTTAATTGGTTGCTTTTGGATTCAATTTCCAAATCCTGCTGCGCAAATCCTGCAACCGCCATCGCGATACGATAATGGTCATCATCAACACTTTCGATGTTGTATGGCGGATACGTTGTTTGGCTGTTGTCACTGCGTGTCGCAGCATCAATCAATGAAGCCAATCGGTCAAAACCGATAGACGAACGGTATAAAGGTGAAAAATCAAATGTAGTCATGATCATATCCTCTGAGTTGTTAAGCAATATGAGTGTGTGACAGCGCTATATTTAGCCTCTGTCGATTTATGAGATGGGGGTGAAACCGATTTTTTCAATGTGCGACACATGGATACAGTTTGTGCGTCATTCTAGATCAGACTTCCATAACTGGACTGACCAGTATTTCTCACCAGAGGGTAAGATGATCGCGCAGAGATTTGTTTTCACAAGGGGTTATCTGATCGAGCGGAATACGGACTGTATTTCCGAGTGAAGAAAATTCCTTGTGGGAACAAAGATTAAGCAAGCGCTTGTCATTCTGGTGAGAAATGCGGGTTAGTCTGAGCAAAATTTCATTCGCTGCCACTAAAGTCTCACCCAGTCTGTGAAATATTCACATTTTCTAGGGTAATAATTCACGGAGCAAGAATGTTCTTTTTGTTAGAGTGACTATTAATGGACGACACATGGGCATAAGGAGTGGTCCGGACAGGGACGCCCGACCGGAAGCATGGATGCCTCCATGGCTTCATCCGTTAAGCAGTAATGCTTTTTTGTACGAGATACCGCAGCTGCACTGGTCGATGGATCGACTCTCAAGGTGCAGTTGTGGCTTCTTGTATAAATTTCAGGTTTCAATGCGAGCTAGCCACGTTTACCGCCAAACCCCGCTGAGAAACATGTTCAAAAGTCCAAAAACTGTACAGCGCCATTTGGAATGTGAAAATCCCATCAAATTTTTGGTAATAACTTACAGAATAGCCACTCTTAGAACGCTATAATAACAATCAAAGGATGACAGCTTGTACCGCATACGGATATGCAACCACAGGGACGATTTACGGGAAGCATGGATGGCTTCCAAGTTTTTTAGACAGCATTTTTACCTCCCAGCATTTAATGCCGCGGATGTACCGTTAACACTAACGCTACCAATCCGCGGCATTTTTTATGTACGCAAGACCTTTGAATTCTGCTAGAAGATCGTATTTTCTTTTTGTGTATCGCTCAAATAACGTCTGAGACGAAGGTTCCCACTCTAAACGAAGAGTGAATTTTTCTGAATTTTGCGCCCACTTTGAATTTATCAGGATGGGTCATAGATTTCGTACAATGTGTTACGCGAGCCACTGCGTGAATCGTTTTACACTCAATCCTGATCGTCTCTCCCCGCTTAATAGAAATTCCGCTTTCAAAACGCATTCCCTGGGGCGAAAGATCCAGTAGCTCACCTCGAAAAATCTGCTTTCCTTGTTGAGTCGAAAATTGGAGGCTACCTTGCTGAGGTAATCGCTTGGCTTGGCGTTTACAATTCTGTTGTTGGCTCGCGTTACC
The DNA here is from genome assembly GCA_964626505.1 of uncultured Methylococcaceae bacterium. Taxonomy (GTDB): domain Bacteria; phylum Pseudomonadota; class Gammaproteobacteria; order Methylococcales; family UBA1147; genus CAZUGA01. The sequence goes on along the minus strand of CAZVFR010000012.1, from coordinate 15,499 downwards.
TTTAGAGAACGATTCTCGACACCGACCACATCGATACGTACCCGACAACCTCGGTTCTACTCTATTGATCGTTCCACAAAAAGAACATCTGTGGTGTCTCTGTCCTCGTGACGACCGAGGTGGCTTGACGTCGGCCTTTGATGCTGAAGCGGTGTGACTCGACGCGTTGTTACCTTGATGGCTTGAACGATTCCACGGACGAAATTGGCGGTCGTAAACACGCCGTTTTTGTGAATCGGAGAGCACTGCATACGCTTGGTTAATTAAACGGGCTTGTTCGCCATCACCGCCTAAATCCGGATGCGCTCTCAATTTCTGCATAATCGTTTTATAGCTGGTCCGAACAACAGCGGGAGGCGCGTCGGGCTGGACATGCAGAATACGGTAATAATTTCTTCGGTTCTTCATCCATACTCTCCACACATGGAATTACAGCACCCAGTGCACATGCTTTTTCGCGGATGGCGGCGTTGGAAATTCTTGCTGTAGAGTGACTAGAGCGGCGATTTTCCGCCTTGCCCTCCACAAAAAATCACGCACCCTGAATGCTGTAATTCCATGTGCGAAGAATATAACGGAAAATTACAACTATTCAGGCCGTTTTCTATAGTGTAGACAGTTCTGTCAGATTGCGGCCATAGTTTATCCTGAATTGGTTTTCACCCAATTGCTGAGTGAGTCGGTTGACCAATTCATCACCGGGATGGACTCTCCAACGATCACCCAATTGAATTACTGTCCTGACCGATTTTGTGTTGTAGTCTATGCAAACCGGACAGGATCCACCTTGAAACGGTGCAATCAATTGTTCCAGGCTACTTAAAAATTGCGCATCGGGTTGGCCATTGGAATGCCCCGTTGTTTCGTGCCAGAAAATGGTAAGATTCTTGGCGAAATTTTCCCTTGTATCTTCGATGGTGGACAACCGTTCAACCGTTAAACGCAACGCGCCGGAAAATTCGTCGATGCCGAGCGCACCTTCTGCCACCAGCACATTATCTTTAGAAAGATGATCTCGGCATTGCTCATAAACCGACCCGAACAGGGCCAGCTCCATACGACCGGTTCTATCATCCAAGGTCGCAAACGCCATGGTTTTTCCACGCTTTGATTGGCGCGTTCTAAGCTCGACGACCAAACCCGCAATGCGAACATCAGCTTTACCTGTCCGCCGGTCCCAGTCAGCGGCAAGTTGGCCGATACGACCACTGGTAAAATGCGGCAGTTCTTTTTCGTATCGGTCGATAGGATGCCCGGTCAAATAGAGCCCCAGCGTGGCTTTCTCTTCGGCTAGCCGTTGTTTTTCGGACCACGGATCAATTACGGCATCCATGCTCAAGTCGCTATCCAGATCTAGCGACTCGATCGATATTCCAAACAAATCATCTTGTCCGCTTCGAGCCATTTTTCCGTGCTGCTCGGCAATCTTAAGAGCCACCGGTAATTGCTTTATTTCGGTGGCTCGATTACGACCGAAACTATCCATGGCGCCTGATTTAATTAATGCTTCCAGCACCCGTTTATTGACTTTAAACAAGTCGACACGCTGGCAAAAATCCACTAGATTGGAAAAATCCTCTCGCGTTTCGCGTTCCTTGATTATTGCTTCTATCGCTGCTTCCCCAACACCCTTGATGGCGCCCAGCCCGTATTTTATCTGTTCATTTTCGTTAACCGTAAAACGAAATTGTGAATGATTAATGTCGGGCGGCAATAGCCTAAGCTTCATGGATCGACATTCGTCTATTAGTACGACAATCTTATCGGTATTGTCCATATCGGATGACAATACCGCAGCCATAAAAGCGGCTGGATAATGTGCCTTCAACCAAGCGGTCTGGTATGCAACTAAGGCATACGCGGCTGAATGCGACTTGTTGAAACCATAGCCGGCAAATTTCTCCATCAGGTCAAAAATATACGTGGCAACTGATTTCTCCACCCCATTTTTGACCGCTCCCGCGGTAAAAATCTCGCGTTGCTTGGCCATTTCTTCGAGCTTTTTCTTGCCCATCGCTCGCCGTAAAAGATCCGCGCCACCCAGTGTGTAACCCGCCAGGACGCGCGCGATCTCCATAACTTGTTCCTGATAAAGTATGACGCCATTGGTTGGACTTAGAATCGGTACTAGCAGTTGATGGGCATATTCAGCTTTAGCACCCTTATGTTTAACATTGATATAGTCGTCCACCATGCCTGATTGCAACGGTCCAGGCCGGAACAACGCCACCAATGCAATAACATCCTCGAAACAATCGGGTTGTAAACGCCGGATTAAGTCTTTCATGCCACGTGATTCAAGCTGAAACACAGCAGTCGTTGCGCAACTTTTTAACAGGTCATAGGAAGCTTTATCGTCCGTGCCAATATGAGCGATATCTAAAGGCTCCTGCTTGGCGATTTCGCGTTGCTGATTGATGGTTTGAACGGCCCAATCGATAATGGTCAGCGTACGTAGTCCCAAAAAATCGAACTTGACCAAACCCACCGCTTCGACATCATCCTTGTCAAATTGAGTAACCAGATTTCCACCACCTTGTTCACAATACAGCGCGGTAAAATCGGTGAGGCGCGATGGCGCGATAACCACACCACCGGCATGTTTTCCCGCGTTCCTAGAAAGCCCTTCCAGCGAAAGCGCCAAGTCGATCAGTTCACGTGTTTCTGAATTATTTTGATATTGCTCACGTAACTCCTCCCCACCGGCGAGCGCCTTATCCAAAGTCATACCAATTTCGAACGGTATTAGTTTCGCTAACTGATCGACGAATCCATAAGGATGCCCCAATACGCGACCCACATCCCGAACCACGGCCCGAGCTGCCATGCTGCCAAAGGTAATAATCTGTGAAACCCGGTCACGGCCATATTTTTCGGCCACATAGTCAATAACCCGGTCTCGGCCTTCCATGCAAAAATCCACATCGAAATCCGGCATGGAGACGCGCGCCGGATTCAAAAAACGTTCGAATAGTAGGTCATATTCAATGGGGTCGAGATCAGTAATCTTGAGTGCATAAGCCACCAGCGATCCGGCGCCGGATCCACGCCCGGGACCCACGGGAATCAAATTTTGTTTAGCCCATTGGATAAAATCCGCAACGATCAAGAAATACCCCGGGAAACCCATTTGCACGATAACATCAAGCTCACGCTGTAAGCGGTCTTCATAGATTTTTGTATTGACCTCATCCGGGTTCGTTCCCACGGGGTGTAATTCGTTCAGACGATCCGCTAAACCCCGCCGACTTAGCTCTACGAAATAATCGTCCGTGGTGGTTCCTTCAGGCACCGGATATTCGGGCAAACAATTTTTCCCCAGTTGCAGCTCCAAATTGCAACGCTTGGCGATTTCCACGCTATTGACCAATGCCTCGGGAATATCTGAAAACAACTCGCACATTTCCTGCTGGTTACGGAAATATTGCAGTTCGCTGTAGTCCTTGGGTCGGCGCGGATCGTCCAACACCCGCCCCTGGTTGATGCAAACCCTGGCTTCGTGGGCATCAAAATCAGACTTGTGCAAAAACCGTACGTCGTTGGTGGCAACCACCGGTACATCGTAACGCGCAGCAAGTTCGAGGGCGCTTTCAATATAGACTTCTTCCCCCGATCGTTCGGTACGTTGCAACTCAAGATAAAATCGATCTCCGAAAATATCCAGCGCTTTTTCTAACTGCTGATTCGCACCGTCAACACTCCGCGCCACCAATGCCTTACCTATTGCTCCGTACACAGCGCCCGATAGCGCGATCAAACCACTGTTATGCTCTTCCAACCATGCACTGCTAAGCATGGGTATCCCTTGATGCTGCCCCTGTTGGTAGGCTCTTGATATCAATTCCGTGAGTGTCAAATATCCCGTTTGGTTCTGCACCAGCAAACTGAGGCGATCAGGCGCGGACGAATCGCTTTCGTTAACGATCAGTACGTCGGCGCCCACGATGGGCTTTAGGCCCAAACTTAATGCAGCCCGGTAAAATTTTACCAATGCAAACAAATTGGTGTGATCGGTAATTGCAACGGCCGGCATACCGCACTCGACGGCACGTTCAACTAACGATTTGATTCGAACGATGCCATCGACCAAAGAATATTCCGAGTGCAACCGCAGGTGGACAAATTCCGGTTCCATCATTTTCTAATAATTTTGTAACTACTCAGTGAACTTAAAAATATCCGCGCGATCATATTGGCCTTTGGTGAAAAATCTGGACTAAACCCTTAAATTCTATATTTTTAGCTAAACTTGAGGGATAGACTTTGAATTTCGATTATTTAGGCATCTTCATGTTCGATCTCAACACTTACATGCTAATTTCTATGCGGGATTGCTCCAATCCGGGCTATCTACGGTGGCAAAGGACCAGGCGCCTAATCTCTCAATAACGGTGCCTGAAGCCTCTTAGCAATGACCGCTGAAATTAAGCAAGACGAACAAACCGCATCCATTGGTGAGGTAAGTATATCGAGCTTACAGGAAACCACAAAGGACGCAATTATCAATAATTGCAACGTTGGTTTGGTATTATTGGACGCCGATCAAATTATTCTGGAATGGAACGATTGGATAGCAAATCACTCGTCCATCAGCGCCGATACCGCACTAGGGCAGTGCTTTGGAACGCTTTTTCCGAACTTGGAGAACAGCAAGCTTAGTAAGGCAATCAATGCGGCAATCAGCAGCGATTTGTACACGGAAATCTCCAATATTCCGGATAATCAGGCGTTGCCGCTTACTGATGACCACAATTTACCCGTATCCCAACATATCACAGCTAAACCGGTAACTGTTATTGGCTCTAGCACATTGTGTTTATTACAGGTTACGGATATATCCCGCGCGGTAAAACGCGAACGCCAATTAGTTGATCAATCCAACATCATGGAAGAACTTGCGGAAAAAATATCGCAAGAAAAAGAACGATCTCAGGTAACCCTGGAATCGATTGCGGATGCGGTGATCACGACGGACGCGGAAGGACACGTTCATTCCATGAATAAAGTCGCGGTAAAGCTAACCGGTTGGCCCTTGGAAAAAGCACTTAATCGTCCTGTCTCACAAATTTTTTCGGTGATTCACGAAATTACACGAACGCGAACGCCCAATCCAGTCGCCGAATGTTTGCAGCACCAAAAAGCCATAACCAATGACCAAGATCTTATCCTGATCGATCATCACGGTGGCGAATACGCGATTACCGAATCCGCGGCCCCGATCCGAGGGGGCGATGGAGAACAGTTAGGCGCCGTATTGGTTTTTCGCGACGTAACCAGCGCCCGAAAACTTTCATCACAGTTAAACTGGCAAGCCGCTCACGATCCGCTAACCGGGTTGTTAAACCGGCGAGAGTTTGAGCATCAACTTAAGCGTCTGCTGGAAACTGCTCAACACGGTACAAAAACTCATTCATTAATGTATCTGGATCTTGATCAATTTAAAGTAGTCAATGATACCTGCGGACACTCCGCCGGAGACGAGTTACTAAGACAGCTGACCAGCTTAATCGTAAAACTTTTGCGTAACGACGATATTCTGGCACGCCTGGGTGGGGACGAATTCGGTATTTTACTGGAAGGGTGCCAACAGGCCGATGCGCTTCGGGTTGCAAACTTATTACGGCTGGAAATTCAAAAATTTCGTTTTGGATGGCAGGGAAAAACATTCAGCGTCGGTGTAAGTATTGGCTTAACGCAAATATCCGGGGAAATCGTCGACCCCGATGAAATCATGAGTGCCGCCGACTCCGCCTGCTATGCCGCCAAAGAAAATGGACGCAACAGGGTACACATTCACGAAGTCGGAGTACATAAACGCTCGATCCATCAAAAAGAGATGCAATGGGTTCACCGAATTCAATCGGCGTTGGACGACAACCGATTTGAACTCTTTGTACAACCCATAATCAGTCTCTCCAAGCCTAGTGAAGGTTCTGATCATTACGAAGTATTGATTAGAATGGTGGAACCGGATTGTCCATTGATAAGCCCCGGTGCATTCATCCCAGCCGCGGAACGATTCAATCTAATGCCTAAAATTGATCGTTGGGTGGTAAAGAAAGTTGCCGGTATCATATCGGACCTGGCGGCATCGGGAGCAAATAATGTGCCCTTATTCAGCATCAATCTTTCCGGAACATCGTTCAGCGATGATAGCTTTGTGGACGATGTGCTAGCAATGCTCCGTGAGCACAAAATTTCCGCAAACACACTATGTTTTGAAATTACGGAAACAGCAATGATCGCCAACATGACCAAAGCTGTCAACTTCGTCAACGAGCTTAAATCCGCTGGTTGTTATTTGTCCTTGGATGATTTCGGCAGTGGTTTGTCATCATTTACCTACCTGAAAAATTTCCCCGTTGATTTTCTCAAAATTGATGGTTATTTTGTCAAAGACATCTGCCACGATCCGATCGACTACGCATTCGTCGAATCAATCAATCAAATTGGTCACGTGATGGGTATTACAACAATTGCCGAATTTGTGGAGAACGAATTAATCCTTGAGGCTGTAAAAACTATTGGCGTAGACTGCGTGCAAGGTTTTGGCGTTAAACAGCCCTTCGAATTCTCTACTTTAATCGAGTCGCTCAAACGCTAATACTCAACCCGGTTTTCTCATGGCAGGGCAAAATGATCGGACCGAGATTTTTTTACGCAGCGACTACTTTAGCGCAGCACAATACAGACTGTGTTTACGCGGGAATAAAAATCCTGATGTGGAATAAGGGTTAAGCGACAATATTGTCTCGAACTGGCTGATACGACAATCTGTGAAATGATGTGTTACCCAGTCGACGTAAACAAGCAATATGCTGTCGGGTCGGATAGCCTTTGTGCTGCGCAAACTGGTACCCAGGGAAAAATATGTCGAGCACACCCATCTCATGATCTCGTGCAACTTTGGCTAGAATCGACGCGGCTGAGATTTCAACGATGCGCTGATCGCCTTTGATTATTGCTTCACCGGGAATGTCTATATTGGGATAGCGATTACCATCGACTTTGACCCAGCCAGGTTTAATGGTTAACGCAGCTACCGCTCTCTTCATCGCCAACAATGAGGCTTGAAGAATATTAATCTGATCGATTTCGCTGGCCTCTGCCCGTCCCACAGCCCAGCTGCAGGCTGAAACACGTATTTCAGCTGCCAATTCCATACGCCGATGGACCGACAGAGTTTTTGAGTCCGCCAAACCCTCTATAGGCTTTTTTGGATCCAGGATTACTGCCGCGGCAACGACCGGACCGACTAAACATCCGCGGCCAACTTCATCGACTCCAGCTACTAACAAACCATCTTTGTAATTAATCAGTGAGCCCTAAAATGCCGAGAACTACTCATCGTCTAAAGTCCGAAAGCAACACGCAAAGGCTCTCTCACCGCAAAATACCCCGATTGGAGCTTTTAATAAAGGCCACTATACAATCAATTTCCGGCGTTTCTTTCGCCATATGATTCAACATCTCCGTGGCATCTTCCAATTTCAATCCCTCTTTGTATAAGGTTTTATAGGCTTTGCGAATCTCGCGTATGCATTCGGTTCCAAACCCTTTGCGCTCTAAGCCAACGGAATTTATTCCATAGGGTTTAGTGGGTTGCCCGCCGACCATGACATAGGGAGGAATATCACGCGATATGAAACTTCCCATTGCAGAAAAACTGTAGCGGCCAATTCTGCTGAACTGATGAACCAGTGTAAAGCCACCCAGGATTGCAAAATCATCCAATACAACATGCCCGGCCAATGATGCACCGTTGGCCATCACAATTTGACTACCAATGACACAGTCGTGTGCTACATGAGAATACGCCATAAAGAGATTATCGCTACCCACTTTGGTAATTCCTTGGTCCTGAATTGTACCGCGGTGCATCGTACAAAACTCGCGGATGACGTTACGGTCCCCGATCTCCAAGCGGGTTACTTCTTGTGCGTACTTTTTGTCCTGCGGATCTTCGCCGATAGACGCAAATTGATATATTTTATTATCACGCCCGATGCTGGACAATCCCTTGATAACAACGTGCGGCGCTACTGATGTACCCGATCCGATCTGAACACCAGCTCCAATTATTGTATAGGCACCAACCGTCACATCTTCGGCAAGTTGTGCGGCGGAATCGATTATAGCGGTAGCATGGATCAAGATACCGGCTCCGTGGCCGCGCACATGATTTTAGCACTCGCTACATATTCACCGTCAACCTCAGCGCGACACTCAAACGCCCAAATATTGCGTTTGTGGCGCACATAGTTAGCTTCAAGCATCAATTGGTCTCCGGGTATAACGGGACGCTTAAAACGCACTTTATCCAAACCCACAAGGTAATAAGTCATGCCCTTTCCCAGGACCTCGGGCGCACTCTCCGCCGCAAGTATTCCTGTGGTCTGAGCAAGTGCCTCCATAATCAACACCCCCGGCATTATAGGCTGCTTTGGAAAATGTCCCTGAAAGTAAGGTTCATTACAGGTTACATTTTTTATCGCCAACAGACGTTTACCCGGCTCACACTCAAGAACACGATCGAGCATCAAAAAAGGATAGCGATGCGGCAAATATTCCTTGATCGTCTCAAGATCGATCATCCCCGCAGTATCCTCGTCAAAATTGTAGGCCTTGTATAGGTTTTCATATCAAAATATTGTCTATATCAGTTAGCACTTTTTAGCTTTTCCTGAATTTGTGCGGTTACATCGACCGCTTCACTTGCGTATACAACACCATCAGTAAGCAGAAGGTCGTAATTACCCTCTTCCGCAATCGAAGCCATAGCCGAAAAGATTTGCTTCTGAAGTTTGCCCAAAACCTCATTGCGGCGAATATTCAAATCTTCGCGTAACTCCTCCTCGGTTCTTTTAGCCTCACGCGATTTTTTTATGATGTTTTTCTCTAACTTTTTGCGCGCGTCAGAACTCATCACGGGTCCATCCTTTCTCAACTGATCCTCTAATGCTCTTATTTCCTTGGCACTGGCTTGTAGGCGTTTTTGACGCGGTGAAAACTCCCGTTCCATTTCTTTCTTGGCTTTTTCCGCCTGCGGTGCCTCGGATAAAACCTTCGGAACATTCACAAACCCAATCTTCAATTCCGCCATTGCAAAAGATGAAGTCAGTGCAAGCCCGATTAACGGGTAAATCATGTATTTTCTAAGCATATTCTGTCGTCCAACTCTGGATTGTTAGTGGGTTGTAAGATTAGCCAGTGTACACCATAGCACGGCATTGTTTTAACTTACCACCGATATCAGCCTACACGTCAACCATCTGATTATTTGACCAATCACGCATTAAAAACCGGAACCGAATGTAAACTGAAATTGCTGGATGTCATCGCCATTCCGCTTATTAAGCGGTTGCGCCACACTGACTTTTAAAGCCCCAAACGGTGAAAGCCATTCCGCGGACAAGCCGGCTGCATATCGTATATCCCCTAAGTCGATCTTGTTATCGTAAACGTTACCCGCGTCAAAGAATGCGCCCAACCTGGCTTTCTCATAATTAATGAAAGGAACTGGAAAAAACAACTCCGCGCTTGCAACTAATTTGATATTTCCTCCGAATGGGTCTCCATTAGAATCCCTTGGCCCCAGCGTATTATCTCGAAAACCACGCACGGATTGAACACCACCCGCAAAATAATTTTCAAAAAAAGGTAATTCGTCGGTGTCCCCGTAACCATCGCCGTAGGCCATATCTCCGCTCAAAGCCAAAGTAAAATCTCTGGACAATGGGAAAAAATATTTTATTCGGTAATTAATCTTATAGTACTCCAAATCCAAGCCCGGAACAGTCGCTAAGGCGGCCAAACTCTGAATGCCACCATCACTCGAAAACACTGCTCTATCTCTGGAGTCATGTGTCCAGCCGATTGCGACGGGGAAACTATTAAACGTAGTACCATTTAAATCGACAAAACCCGCATTGTTACCCACTAAGCCCAAGAAAGAACAGCGCGGGTTGTTAGCACCGTTAGGCAGTGTACTGCGAATTTCGCACGGCGTATTCAAAAATGTTTTGATTTTTATCCGCCTAAAATCAATATTCAGTCTTAATCGATCAGTTTCGTTTAACGGAATACCAAAATTGATTCCCGCATCAAATTCATCGGTAGCAAACCGCGAAACGTTGGCAGCCTGGCCATCAGTAGCAGAAGAGCTGATATCGTAACCCAGACTAACGCCGTCTAAGGTGAAATATGGATTAAAAAACCCGATACGATAGATTGTCGAAACATTACTATTGTTGAAGGTAAAATTGATGCGTTTTCCGGTCCCAAGCACGTTCTCCTGGGTTACACTTGCATTGAATATCAAACCTTGGACTTGCGAAAAGCCCACGCCTGCGGATATATTACCCGCGGACCTCTCCTCGACCGTGTACTCAACGTCGATTTGATCCGAAGACCCCGCAACCGCCGGGGTTTCAACGTTTACCTCCTCAAAATACCCGAGTCGTTCCAAACGCGATTTAGACGCCTCGATTTTGGACGTTGAGGCAGGCGCAGCTTCCATTTGTCGAATTTCGCGACGAATAACTTCGTCACGTGTTTTGGTGTTCCCTTTGATATTTATACGCCGGACATAAACACGTTTTCCAGGGTCAACGAAGAATGTAAGACTAACCGTACGCTGGTCTTCGTTTATATCCGGAACCATATTGACGTTGGCGAATGCATAGCCTTCTTCTCCAAGGCGTTCAGAAATCGCTGTTGTTGTTTCGGTTGCCTGCTTGCGTGAGAAAATATCGCCTGGCCCAACCTGCACCAGAGGAATCAATTCATCCGGATTGACAATCAAATCGCCAGCCAAGCGCACCTCTTCAAGCGTAAATATCGGACTTTCCTTGACGTTTACGGTTATATATATTTCTTTTTTGTCGGGCGTTATGGATACTTGGGTCGACTCGATGGTAAATTTGATATAGCCCCTATCCAAGTAAAACGACCTGAGTCGTTCCAAATCAGCCGACAATTTCTGCTTGGAATATTGATCATCTTTGGTATAAAACGACAATAAATTCGATGTGCTCAACTCGAACAGATCGACCAGCTCATCGTCGGGAAATTGTTTGTTGCCTACGATATTAATTTGGCTAATCCGGGCAACCGTCCCCTCTGATATTATGAGCAGGATAGCAACTCGGTTTCTAGATAACGGGGTAATTTTAGATTGTATTTTGACTCCGTATTTACCATGACTGAAATACTGCCGTCGAAGCTCCTGCTCCACTTTATCCAGCGTCTGTCGATTGAATACTTTCCCCTCCTTGAGGCCAATTTCCTTCAACCCTTTGAGCAAATCCTCAGTTTTCAAATCTTTATTACCCTCGAGCTCGATACTCGATATCGCCGGTCTTTCGTCAACACGTACAATTAATGTATTGCCTTCACGTTGCAACTGAACATCTTTAAAGAACCCGGTTTTAAACAAAGCCCGTATAGCCTGGGCCGAACGATTTTGGTCAAGCACCTCGCCAGTCTGAATCGGAAGATAATTAAAAACCGTCCCGATTGAAATACGCTGTAGGCCTTCAACCCGTATTGCCCTTACAGTGAAACTTTCAGCCGCTGACACCCATTGGATAGAAATAGAAAAAACCACCAGCCAACTGCAGATTCGTTTAAGACTCATTAAATATCGGTTGGTTAGTGGAAAATCGGATGCGCGAATAAAGGGAGGTGACCATTCACTCTAGAGCAGTAACCATTCAGATTGATTTTCATGCTTTAAGACAAGGAAAAAATGCGCATGTTACAGGAGTAAATGGGCATTTTTGACACGATTACGCAGCAAATAGTAGTGAGCAGAATAATTACAAAGGGGGGAAGTATAGAAAATTAACCACATCCACTCAAGCTCGTAATTGCCACAAGCCTGCGTTTCTTACCCGTCGGCAAGATGCTCGCGCATAGATTAGTTTTTACCTGGGTTTTCTAGCCTAGTGGAATACAGGCGGTCTTTCAGATTGAAGAAACTTTTTGTCGAAACAAAGATTAAGCCTGGGAGTGTCGTTCGGGGAAGAAATACGAGCTAATCCTCCGACATGTGAAAAACCGTTAGTCGTTGTGCTCCGCGCAACTACTGATATTCAACAGCAAAACAAGACGCTGCATCTATTCGTTACGAAGACTATTCAACAATATTTCGGCTTCTAGCCGCTCAGGGAAGTCTTTATTGTTTTTTAGTAATCGATTTAGCTCTCTTTCCGCTTCGACAATGCGATGTGTCTTGATCAGGCTTTCCGCTAGATGAACCCGTATTGCGGTTTGATTGGGCGCTTTGAGTGCTGCTTGTTGAAGCAATACCAGTGCGCGATCTTCTTGTCCGTTTTTTAGCAACACCCATCCTGCGGTATCGGTCATCTCTGGATTATCGGCAGCTAATGTGAGCAACTTTTCAGCCATTTCGACCGCGCGCTCATTCCCCGTTTCTTGGTATAACCACGCTAAATTATTTACCGCGATGGGATTCTCTTCATGGATTTTATATGCGGTTTCATAGGCGCTAATGGCTTTGTTCACGTCACCATCTTCCTGACGCGCCATGCCCAGTAAGGTCCAGGCGTTAGCATCGGTGGGATTTTTCGTCAACCATGCTTCCAAGCCGGAGTAACTTTTACGTTTATTTCCGGCTTGTCGATAAGTCTGAAATACTCGTCGAGCCAAATACGAATTGGGTTCTAATTGATAGCCTTTCTGGTAGGCTAAATTGGCCTTGGCATAATCCTTAAGCGCGGTGTGTGCATCTCCTTCCAATTGAAATCCAACTGATGAATTTTCATGTTTGGACTGAATCTTCCGCGCCAGTTTTATAGCATCGCTATAAAGTCCTTCCTTTATAGCGGACTGCGTTTTCGCAGCGGCAGCTTCCAAATAGTTCGGTGACAATTTCAGTGCGATATCCCATTCTAAATTTGCGGCCTTGGTATCGCCAGCCTGTGACAATGCTTGCGCCAATAAGTGATGCGGTTCCGGCTCGGTCTCGTCTTTTGCAAGGAGTTCGCGAATAGTGGTTATTGCACTACTCACCTGACCCACCTTCATCTGGATAAGCCCGAGACTTCGCGCCACCAGCACATTATTCGGGTGACTCAATTTCAATTTACGCACAATGTCTAACGCAGCATTGGAATCGCCTTTGGATAGACTATACTCAGCACGCATTAATGCCGGTTCCACAGCGTTTGGAAGTTTTTCCTGCGCAAGCTTTAACCGTTCGACGACTTTTTCGGGCTCATTCTGTAATTGCGCGAGTCGAGCCAAACTCAACAACGCCTCTAAATTTGTGCTTTGGACCTCCAATACCTTTTGATACCACTGCTCAGCACTTCTATATTCACCCTTCTTTATTTCGAGCTTGGCTATATTAATCATTGCCGAAACATAATCGGATTCAATCTTTAGCGCATCCAGCCAATGTTTTTTGGCATTTATGTTATCGCCTTTAGCAAAATAGATAGTACCCAACAAATTTTCTGTTATTGGGTTATCCGGCATTTTTTGGGACAGTCGCCGTGCCTTCACCAAGGCTTGATCATATGATTTTTGCTGGATTAGCGTGAGCACCAACATCACGTCGGCCTGAATCAGCCCCTGGCCCAAATCCACTGCATTTTCAAGCTCTCCAATCGCGCGCTCCATCTGTCCGGACGCAATATGACCAATAGCCAACTGAGCCCGAATTGCAGCGATGTCCGGTGCCAGTTTTATAGCTTCGGTCAACAGTTCCGTTCCCTTATCGAACTGCTTGTTTTGCATATATGCACTGCCCAAAAGCGCCAAATATTGAGGGTCATCGTGACCTTGACTCGCGACTGTCTCCAATAGTTCAGCGGCATCAGCGGGACGCTGCAACTTCATATAGGTTGCCGCCAACAACTCGACCGCGGGCAAATTATTCGGTTGATTACTCACGTAGCTATACAGATAGCTTTGTGCTAATTTCGGTTCCTCCTCAAAATATGCGATCGCGCCAAGTAACAATCGACTCGGTTGATGACTGGGTATCAATTTCAATACTTGGAGCAATACATCTTTGGCTTTTTTAGTCTCCTTCCGATCGAACGCTATAACACCTTCGAGATACAATACCAACGGAATGTCACCTGCCGTATCACGAACAGTTTGGATGTCCGCGCTAGCCTTTTCGATTTTCCCATCGGCAATATACGCTGTAGCTCGGTTCAAATGACCGGGTATGCTGGCGGCATCGAGCGCTACAACATTGTCAAATGCTTTGATCGCGGCCTGAAAATTCCCCGAAACTCGCTCTGTTTCGCCGACAATCAACCATGCTTCTATATCTTTTCTATCATTGGCAAGAGCTTGCTTGGCAAGTCTAATCGCTTCTTTGAAGTCTTGTTTGACTAATGCAAGCCGCGCCGCGCCACGCAGGCCATCACCGGAACTTTTATCTAATCTCAGCGATTCGGCAAAGTTTTTCCCGGCCTCTTCTGTATCTCCGGCCATCAAGCTAGCCACACCACGCAAAGCCCATATGGTTGCTTGGTTTTGTATTGAAAAGTCGGCGTCGGGCCGTATCTGCTCCAACACCTTTTGCGGTCGACCGACCATCAGATAAGCTCGGCCCAGCGGTATGAATAATTCGCTTTTATCGATGTTAAATTCTTGAGCTTTTTGGAGTTCCTTTACTGCCGAAGCACCATCGCCCAAGGTCAAATAAGTTTGCCCAAGCAAGAAGCGAGCCTGACCGTTAAACGGCGCTTCCCTTAAGAGATTCTTTAATTGAATAACCGCGGCTTTAGGTTCACCCTTATCCAGATAGCTAAGCGCACTTTGGAAGTACTCTTCCACGGTATCTTCGGCAAAACAGGGCCAAGCAGCCACAAACAATAAAAACAATAACTGGAGGATTTTCAAAATGCTAATTCCTTGTCGTTACTCCCAAAAAAGCGAGTGTTACAATTTCAAATCAAATTTATTGAGTAAGGAATACAATGTCGGGCGGGTTACCTCAAGCAACTCGGCGGCTTTGGAAACGTTCCCCCCACATTCAGTCAAAGCCTGACAAATTGCCAGACGTTCAGCAGAATCGCGAATTTCCCGTAAACTGAAAACCCGTGCAGTCTCCTCCTCGGCAGACAACTCCAGATCTTTGTCATTAATCACCGGGCCGTTCGACATCACTACCGCGCGCTTAATCCGACTTTCCAATTCCCGTACGTTACCGGGCCATGCATACGCCTCCATGGCTGCAATCGCACCATCAGTGAAGCCGTTAATATCAATCTTCATTTGCTCTGTATAGCGAACCAGGAATGCTTGAGCTAAAACCGGTATATCCCCAGTACGTTCGCGTACTGGCGGAATATTGATCACCATTTCGTTGATTCGGTAATATAAATCTTCGCGGAATTTACCCTCCTTAATCAAGGCGGGAATGTCTTGATGTGTCGCGCAGACGACCCTAACATCAACGGAAATTTCCTGTCTTCCTCCGATACGCTCAACCACGCGTTCTTGCAAAAATCTA
>CAZVFR010000011.1:0-27211 GCA_964626505.1 uncultured Methylococcaceae bacterium | reverse complement strand
CTGGGTGCTAAAATTTCATGTGCGGAGAGTATAGATGCCGTATTCGGGTGAATGAAGGTAAGCGGAGTGGTTCGCTGGTTTCGCCGCATAGCATGTGAGGGTAATGCGGGTGATCGAAAAAGCCACGTAGCCTTGTACGTACTTAGATCGATAAATACAACTTTAGGGGATCTATCTTTGGTGGGGCCGTGTCAAGAAAGGATGTGGGAGAACCCCCGACAAGCACGCGGTGGGACTTCTACCACATGTGGTCGATTAATTCTCGTATTGAAAAATTGAAATCGTTATACCACATGTGGTCCGTCATAAGGTTTTACTTTTCTTCGTCGTCGTCGTCTTTCATTGTCCACTTGAACAAGAAGTAACCACCAATGCATACAGCAACGAAAATAACTGCGTTAACTGGGTCTTTCAGACCTTCAACCCCATCTAATATAGCTCCCATCGTATGTACCTTTCTTGTGTTAAAAAATCAATTAAACGCTCAAATAGCCAGACATCTAGTAAATATGCGGAACAAAGTATACCGGTAATACTTCCAATGTCAATAAACAGGCATTGCTAAACAGTATTCGAAAATAGGCTCATAAACAGGACTTTATTGTTTTGTAAAGAACATAAATTCACCCGCACCTTGTCTGAGGATCATGTCGTTTCCGTTCCGTTCGATCAATTGGTAAGTTAATGTTTTCCCATGCCTTCCTGGGACCTCTGAGACAATTTTCCCATCTTTTATCTGGTATTTTACCGTGACAGAAAATTCATCTATCTTAGTGGCGTAAACAGTGCCTACTCCGCTTTCGTAAGAAGCGGTTGAGATTAGGGTTCCGTCTTTACGAAATTCCCATGATTGATCAACCAAACGCTGTTCACCGTCTATTCTTCTGGCCGTCGCATTAAGTTTCCATTTGCCTATAAGTTCCGAGCTATCGTTTATTGACTCGGCGCTTACATTGGAAATAATGCTTAAAGCTAATAACAGAGGCAGAACAATAAAAAAGGCTTTTATTTGCATAAATTTCTCCTAGGTAGGTATCAGAAACATTTGGTGCTACGAGATAAAGTGGTTTGATTGACGTATCTGTTTGATAATATGGATGATAAACCATCAAAGATAGCGCTTTTTCCTTTTTCAAAGAGGGCAGATAGTAAGGTAAACTCACAATCAATAGCAACAACAACGTTTGTTGCTGTGCTGTCTCAGGCGGTGTTAGGCTCCCCATTCTACTTCGAAACTACACAACTTATAGGCTGAACTAATCGGTTAAATATATAGGTTTGGAAAAGAGCTTCTAGCAATATAGAATAAAGGGCTTTTTGTTCTACTATAAACTAGATCTCCAGCAAAATTTCCGGTGACTATGTCAAGCTCTCTGAATCAAAGAAGTAACTTTAAGTCATTATTGGATCAAAGGATCCTGTTCCTCGACGGTGCGATGGGAACAATGATCCAAAGTTACAAGCTGGAGGAAAGCGACTATCGGGGTGAGCGCTTTTCGGCATGGGATAGCGACCTGAAAGGTAATAATGATTTGCTGTCTTTAACCCAGCCGGAAATTATCAAAGCGATACATACCGCCTATATGGAAGCCGGTGCGGATATTATCGAAACGAATACATTCAATGCGACTCGAATCGCGATGGCCGATTATGCAATGGAATCGTTGGCCTTTGAAATTAACATGGAATCAGCCCGTTTGGCTCGCGAGGCTGCTGATGCCATATCTGAATTAACTCCAGATCGACCGCGTTTTGTCGCCGGTGTAATCGGACCTACGAACCGTACTGCGTCGATATCTCCGGATGTCAACGATCCGAGTTTTAGAAATATAAGTTATGACGAATTGGTCGGTGCGTACTATGAGTCTACGCAGGGATTGGTGCAAGGTGGGGCCGACCTTATTTTGATAGAGACTATATTCGACACACTGAATGCTAAAGCGGCAGTTTTCGCTGTTGAGAAGTTTTTCGATGAAAATGAGGTTCGCCTTCCGGTCATGATTTCCGGAACGATTACGGATTCTTCTGGCCGTACCTTATCCGGGCAGACGACCGCGGCGTTCTGGAACTCGTTGAATCATGCAAAACCCATCAGCATTGGTTTGAACTGTGCTTTAGGCGCTCAGGAGCTTCGCCAATACATTGAAGAGTTATCCACTATCGCGGATACCTATGTATCGGCCCACCCAAATGCCGGTCTTCCAAATGAATTTGGAGAATACGACGAATCCCCCGAAGACATGGCTAAAGAAATTGGCGAGTGGGCCGAGAGTGGGTTTTTGAATATCGTCGGGGGCTGTTGTGGTACTACGCCACAGCATATTGAAGCAATACGTGAGGCGGTGTGTAAATTTCCGCCCAGGCCGATTCCTGAATTGCCAGTTCAATGTCGCTTGTCCGGTTTGGAGCCTATGCACATTACGCCCGACACACTGTTCGTAAACGTGGGGGAACGCACCAATGTAACGGGTTCAGCACGTTTTCGACGACTCATAAAAGATGACGATTATGAGGCCGCTTTGGATGTGGCCCGCCAACAGGTTCAAGCGGGTGCGCAGATAATCGACGTCAACATGGATGAAGGCATGCTCGAATCGAAGGAGGCGATGGTCCGATTTCTGAGTTTGATTGCTTCGGAACCGGATATTTCGCGTGTCCCCGTCATGATCGATTCATCCAAATGGGAGATTCTGGAAGCGGGTTTAAAATGCGTGCAAGGTAAGGGCGTTGTGAATTCTATCTCAATGAAAGAAGGCGAAGAGACATTCATACGTCATGCTAAGCTGGTTCGGCGCTATGGAGCAGCCGCAATTGTGATGGCTTTCGATGAACAAGGCCAAGCCGATACCATCGAGCGTAAGGTCGAGATATGCACGCGTGCTTATCATGTACTTACGGAAAAGGTCGGTTTTCCTCCCGAAGATATTATTTTTGATCCTAATATCTTTGCGGTTGCAACCGGGATAGAAGAGCACAACGACTACGGACGGGCCTACGTGGAAGCAACGCGCCAAATCAAATTGTCGTTGCCTCATGCGATGGTTTCCGGAGGGGTATCGAACGTTTCGTTTTCATTTCGCGGAAATGATCTAGTACGCGAAGCGATTCACGCGGTGTTTTTGTACCATGCCATCCATGCCGGGATGGATATGGGGATCGTAAATGCGGGGCAGTTGGGCATCTACGACGAGATCCCCGAAGCGCTGCGAGAAAGAGCTGAAGACGTCATTCTGAACCGACGCGATGATGCAACCGAAAGATTGCTGGAAATTGCCGAAACATTCCGCGGTGATGGTTCGACCGCAGAGAAAAAAGAAGATCTGGAGTGGCGCCAGTGGCCGATTAACCAGCGTTTGGAGCACGCCTTGGTGAAGGGGGTTGCCGATTACGTTGAAGAAGACACCGAAGAAGCACGCAAACTGGCTGAAAAACCGCTGCACGTGATTGAAGGGCCGCTGATGGATGGCATGAATGTGGTTGGCGATTTATTCGGCGACGGCAAAATGTTTCTACCGCAAGTGGTGAAATCAGCACGGGTTATGAAAAAGGCGGTGGCTTATTTGATGCCTTATATGGAGGCGGCAAAAGACGGCGCTGTTCAATCGAACGGGAAAATTCTGATGGCGACTGTAAAAGGCGATGTGCACGATATCGGAAAAAATATCGTGGGTGTGGTTTTGCAGTGCAACAGATATGAGGTTATCGATCTCGGAGTGATGGTACCCGCCGATAAAATATTGAAAACCGCTCGGGACGAACAAGTCGATATTATTGGTTTGAGTGGCTTGATAACACCCTCTCTCGATGAAATGGTCCACATGGCAAAAGAAATGGAACGCGTGGGATTCGAGATACCACTGCTTATCGGTGGAGCCACAACTTCGCGTGTGCATACAGCGGTTAAGATTGAGCAGAATTATCATGGGCCTACGGTTTATGTGACCGATGCCTCTCGCAGCGTGGGCGTCGTGGGTAAACTTTTGAGCGCGACGGCTAAGCAAGAATATGTCCAGGAGGTGCGCGCGGAATACGAACAAGTACGCGAGCGGCATAAGGGTCGCAAAGCCAAGGTTAGGCAGCATACTATCGAAGCTGCGCGAGAAAATAAGTTTCGCGGACAATGGAATGGCGAGGCTTTAACAGCGCCGTCATTTTTAGGCGTTAAATCGTTCAACGACTATCCGCTTGAACAAATTGCCGACTTTATCGATTGGACGCCGTTTTTTCAAACTTGGGAACTTGCCGGCAGTTATCCCAAGATTTTGCATGACAGTGTAGTCGGCGAGCAGGCCCAACAGTTATTCGACGACGCAACATCGATGCTCGAACAGCTCATTCAGGAAAAATGGCTACAGGCGCGTGCGGTCATTGGTTTTTTCCCAGCCAATAGCCGGGGTGATGATGTTGTGCTGTATACGGATGAAAGTCGCACCGAAATAAGAGCGTCATTGTGTCATCTTCGGCAGCAAAATATTAAGCCGCCTGGCCGCCCGAATTATTGTTTATCGGATTTTGTCGCACCGGCCGAAAGTGGGGTAAATGATTATGTTGGCGGCTTTGCCGTGACCGCGGGCTTAGGGATTGAAACACATCTGCAAGCATTCGAGGAAGATTACAATGACTATAAAGCTATTCTTCTTAAGGCTTTGGCTGACCGTTTGGCCGAAGCGTTTGCGGAGTTGATGCACCAGCGCGTCAGGAAAGAGTTTTGGGGCTTTGCCGCGGATGAAAGCCTAACTTCGGAACAGTTGATTAAGGAAAGTTATATTGGGATACGACCGGCACCCGGCTATCCTGCTTGCCCTGATCATACCGAAAAAGAGCTCTTGTTTGCGTTGTTGGACGCAGAGAATAACGCCAGTATTGAGTTGACTGAGAGCTTCGCGATGTACCCCGCGGCGTCAGTTTCGGGTTGGTATTGCGCGCATCCCGGTGCCCGATATTTTAACGTCGGTAAACTCGGTAAAGACCAGATAACAGACTATAGCAAGCGTAAGGGCCTTTCTCAGAAAGAAGTCGAACGTTGGTTGGCGCCAAATCTTGTTTACGAACCGGATTAACCTGTTGTGATAATTGAGTCGGAATTGGGAGACTGAATGATTCAATTATATCTGTACGGAACAGTGGGGTGTCACTTGTGCGACGACGCGTTAAATCTGTTGCTTCCAATTATTGACCAGAGCGGAAATCCATTTGAGTTGGAATCAATTGATATTGTCGAAGACGATAAGCTTATGGCGCTTTACAGCATAAGTATTCCAGTGTTGAAGCGATTAGACACGCAAGCGGAGATAAGCTGGCCATTTGGTGTATCCGAACTGGGGTTGTTCTTAGCGTGAATCCGCTGGCAATTTTGTTTCGAATGCCGCATATGTGTATCGTTGTACTGATTCTTATTTTATTTTCCTCAGGAGTATTATCTGCTGAACAAATACAAGATTATCCCCCTGAATTACAGGCAAAACTGCAATCTGCGCTACGCCTTAAAGGTATAGGCTACAAGCCAAGAACCGAGCACCTTCTGAGTAACGGCCGTCCAAAATATACCAATCGTTTGATCCTGGAGGATTCACCCTATCTGATTCAGCATGCACACAATCCAGTGAATTGGTTTCCTTGGGGTGCGGAAGCGTTCGAAAAGGCTACACGCGAAGGCAAACCGATATTTTTGTCTATCGGGTATTCAACCTGCCACTGGTGTCATGTGATGGAACGCGAGAGTTTTGACAATACGGAAATCGCGGATTTATTGAACCAGTATTTTGTGAGTATCAAAGTTGATCGGGAGCGCCGTCCCGATGTCGACAATACTTATATGAAGGCCGTGATGATGATTACCGGGCATGGGGGCTGGCCGATGTCCAGCTTTATAACCTCTGACGGTAAAACCTTCTATGGCGGGACTTATTTTCCTCGCGAGCAATTTGGCCAGCTGCTTAAGACTATTGCGGGCGCCTGGCAGGACAAGCGTGGTGAATTGTTGGCCATGGCTGATCGAGTGGCTGCCGCGGTTGCCGAGACTAATGTTGTCGCCGCACATGATCGTCGTTTTGACGCTTCTTTGATTGACAATGCGGTTGCGGAAATTATTCGGCGTTATGATCCGGTGCATAGCGGATTCGGGCAAGCACCCAAGTTTCCGAATGAAACGATGTTATTTTTGCTAATCAGAGCATGGGAGGAAGGCGCGGAGCAGAATGTCTCGAACGCGCTAAAGACAACACTAACCCAGATGGCCAAAGGCGGTTTATACGACCAGATCGGTGGTGGATTTCATCGCTATTCCACGGATAGTATTTGGCTGATTCCGCATTTTGAAAAAATGCTCTACAACCAAGCTCACCTTGCGCGTATATACACGCAAGCTTTCCGGTTGACCGGTGACTGGTTTTATCGTCGGGTAGCGAGACAAACCTTGGATTATGTGTTGCGCGAAATGACCGCCCCGGATGGTGGATTTTATTCAGCCACTGATGCGGATAGTGAAGGTAAAGAGGGGCGCTTCTTTGTTTGGCAGCCTGAACAGATTATTGCTGTTCTAGGTGCGGAGGATGGCTCAGTATTTATGCAGTTGTATGGCGTTACTGAAAAGGGAAATTTTGAAGGGTACAATATTTTACATTTGTCCGAAGGGTTGGAAGCGTTCTCAGCCAAACAAGGCATGCCAATGAAGCGGCTTGTTTTATTTATTAATGAAGCCGGCAAAAAGCTGTTGAACGAACGCGAGAAGCGTATTCATCCGTTACGCGATGCTAAAATAATAACCGCCTGGAATGGCATGATGATTAGTGCGTTAGCGGTTTCTGGAGACGCAATGGATGAACCGCGGTATGTTGATGCAGCAATTCGCGCCGCGAAGTTTCTACTCAAACACAATGTCGATGAGGCGAGTGCATTGTTGCGAGTACATTTGCACGGTAGCTCGTCGATACCCGCAACACAGGAAGACTATGCTTATTTGGCGCAAGCGTTGATCGCACTCTACGATGTGACCGGCGAAGCACATTGGTTGGCCAGCGCGGAAGCGCTAGCGAAAAAGATGATCGCTGAGTTTTGGGATAATAGTGCCGGCGGTTTTTTCATGAACCGATCTAAAGGCCGTTTGATGGCCCGGCCCAAAGATAGTCATGACGGTGCGATTCCTTCTGGCAATTCAGTTGCAGTAAGGGTATTAGCGCGGCTTGCCCGGCGTTCGCCAGATCCACTATATAATGCTAAGGCTGCTGCGATTCTGGCTGCTTTCTCAGATCAAATCGCTCGATCACCGGGGTCATTCGCATACATGTTAATGGGTGCGGAGGATTTAATAAACGCAGAGCGTGGTTCGAAGCAGTACGCAGCCCTTGGTGCGGTATCGGTGGTGGGGCGTGTGTTACCGTTAGCGGATAATAGTTTGCAATTGGTTGTGGATCTGTCTATCAAACCAGGTTGGCATATCAATTCAAACCAACCCCTGGAAAAAGACTTAATAGCGACAACATTGAAATTGAGGGATGATGTGGAAAAATGGCAGCTAGCGAATCTTGACTACCCTGCGCCGGTATTGAAAAGTCTTGGTTTTCAGCGCGAGAGGCTTGCCTTATACGAAGGGTTGATACGCCTAACAGCGCGTATCAATCAACAAAGCCATAACAGCGTGGTAATTCCCCTGGAGCTACGGTTGCAAGCATGCAACGATGAAGCCTGTTTGGCACCAGAGACTTTGCATCTTCGGGTTTCAACAGTTGGAGCTCAGTAACTCTTTTTTTCAATGATTTCAAAACAGGTCCCCATATAATAAGGAGGGAGCGGCTTGAGCCAGATTCAACAAATCGAAATCAAATTGAAGCTGTACGCCTCTCTTGCAGAGTACCTTCCTCCAATAAAAAAAAGACATTCCGTAGAGATACAAATCAGTTTCGATGATACGCCGCACCAAGTATTGGAGCGGTTTAATGTGCCTCGAAAAATGGCGCATTTGGTATTATTGAACGGTGTCTATCTAGAACCGGCTGAACGAGATCGAGCGGTATTTAAGAACGGGGATGTTCTTGCCGTTTGGCCGCCGGTTGCCGGCGGTTAGGTCCATCAATACAAGATTGGAGGAGTACTATTTCTACCACGCGTAAGGTAACTATACAGCTAGAAGGCTTGATGAGGTGCTCTCATTGAGTTCAGTCACCAGCGAGGGCTTTCGAGTTTGGTGATCAATGTTCGGAATTATTCAGGAGTCCTGCATCGATGGCATTCAAAGACATGTTGGAATCGTTCTCCAAGTCAGGAGAATTGATCTGGATCGGGCTGCGGACAGAACGTGGTGGCCAGGTCGTGAGCGTCGATGAAGTATTGGCTTCCGTGGATAGAGGTTTGGTAGGAGACAGGTATTGCGGAAAAAGCCGTAAACGGCAAGTTACACTGCTACAGCAGGAACATCTCGCGGTCGTGGAATCCCTAACTGGTCGTGCGGTCGTACCGCAGCAATTGCGCCGAAATCTATTGGTCCGTGGCATCAATTTGCTCGCGCTGAAGAAATGTCGCTTCCGAGTTGGCCAAGCACTGCTTGAAACGACCGGTTTATGCCATCCTTGCTCGAAAATGGAACGCGAATTGGGGCCGGGAGGTTTTAATGCCATGCGGGGACACGGTGGGCTGACCGCACGTGTTGTTGAAAGCGGGTTAATGCGGCTGGGTGATCCGGTCATTCCTGAGCAAGCCGAAATATATTCGGTTTAACGGTATTCAGCCAGCCAGTTTAAACTGTCCGAGGTTGATCCGGTCGGCCTATATTCTGCGCCTAAGTGACCCGCATAATCCGAATTGTCTATAGTTTTGAATAATGCGGGGAAATCTATGCTTCCGGTGCCGGGTTGACCTCGTCCGGGCGAGTCCGCGAATTGAATATGACCAATTTGACCGGCATGTTCGGGAATAAACTGCTGCGGATTTTCCCCCATGGTGTGCATGTGATAGATGTCGTATTGCATGAGAATATTCGGATGATCGACAGTGGTGAACACATCCAGCATTTGTTGTCCACTGTTGACGATATAACCCGGCATATCTTTGGTATTAACGGCTTCGAAGACAACTTTGATACTCTCAGCCGAAAACATCTCGGCCGCATAGCCCAGATTGCCTTTAAAGGTTTCCAGATAGTTAGCCATGCGTTCCGCGTTGTGGCAGCGTCCAGGCAAAACGTTTATTAGTTTGGGTTGGAGTATTTCTGCATATTGCAAAGTTGTATCAACTGCATGCAGAAACACTTCGCGTTTCTCAGGCACCGCGGCGAGTCCTTCACCACCACTCAATAAATCGGCCGCAGCAACGTTAAACAAAATCAACTCCATGCCCGCTTGATCGATGGCCACTTTCAAATCTCGTGCCGGCGTTTCGTATGGAAATTGGATTTCGACTGCGTCAAAGCCATGTTGTTTGGCGGCTCGAAAGCGGTCAATCAGTGGTAATTCGGTGAATAAAAGGCTTACATTTGCGGAAAAATTTGGCATTGTAATACCTCAGGTGGCGTGGTTTGCACCATTAAGTTTTAAGTATATAGCTTGATCAAAGTGGATGGATCTTGATCCATAAAACCATTGCTTCCGTGTAGCTGCATCAATTGAGCCGCTAGACCGGACATGGGGGTTGCAGTCCCTTGTGAGCGAGACAAGTCTACGGCCATGTTCAGATCTTTAGATAAGGTTTTAACTCGCCATTTAATCGGTTCAAAGGTTGCCGTGGCCATTTCCGGGCCGAGTATCTGCAAGGGTTTTGAATCCGCAAATCCGCCCGCAAGGGCTTGCGGTATTTTTTCCGCGGCGACCCCAGCTTGTTTGGCCAACGCAATCGTTTCCGCGATTACCAATGCGTTACAGCTGACGATCATTTGATTACAGATTTTTGTGACCTGACCTGCGCCCACATCACCCATGCGAGTGACCCGCTGGCTCAGAGGTGCCAGAATCGGTAAACTGCGCTGCAAATCCGATTCCGCGCCGCCGGCCATGATGACCAACGCGCCCTGTTCTGCGCCCGGTACACCGCCCGATACAGGCGCATCTACCCAGCGCATTTCGTATTGAGCGCTGATTTGTTCCGCAAATTGCCGAGTTTTGGCTGGATCTATACTGGATAAATCGATGATTAGCTGACCGGGTTTTCCCGTGGCGGCGATCCCGCCATCGCCGAATACAACATTCTCGACCGCAAGCGTATCGCTAAGACTTAATAAGATCACATCGCTATTTTGGACGAGATCCTCTATGGATTCAGCTGCAATGGCGCCTGCCGCGACTACCGAGTTTAATTTTTCGTGGCTTCGATTCCACACCCTAACCTTGTAACCGGCTGCTAGCAGTTGTAAGGTCATCGGCTTGCCCATGAGCCCGATGCCGATAAACCCGACTGATTCTTTGCTGTTATCCATGCTCTATGACTTTATCTGTTGTTAACGCTAATTCGGCCCGTAATCATAGCATTGACTCAATGAGGTTTGGAGTTACAACCATCCTACGTGTGGTGAAATTTGCAGTGTAAAGGAATTCCCTTGGTTTAATGAATATTGTCTTGATTACCCTGGGTACCGACGGAGATGTCGACCCGTTTATCGCTCTCGGTCGGGAGTTGAAAAATCGAGGTCATAGTGTGACCTTGGTTAGCAATGATTATTTCAAACCCATCGCTGATAAATTCGAATTTGGCTTTGTGTCCATCGGTACTAAGCAGGACTATATGGCCATACTCGAAAATCAGGATGTTTGGACGCCACGCAAAGGATTTAAACTGCTCGTACAAGAACTGATTCTGCGCCATATGCGTACGGTTTACAAGCTGATGGCCAGCCTGTTTACGGCGGATACAGTTATGGTCGCACCCAGCTTTATGTTTGGAGCCAGAATCGTGCGGGATAAGCTCGGAGTACCGCTGGTTACGGTGGTACTGCAACCCGCATCGATTTGGAGTTACGAGAATCCGCCACCATTAGCGTCTTACGCTTGGGCGCAGTACCTGCCGGCGTTTTTCAAGCGCGCACTAGCCGCCGGTGCAGAACAATTATATTTTGAACCATTGTTGGCACCCGAAACTAATCGATTCCGGTCCGAGTTGGGACTTCCACAAGTGGCTCATGTATCGACACGTTGGCTTTATTCTCCCGACCGGATTATCGCGCTTTACCCGGATTGGTTTGGCCCTGCTCTTGTGAATCCACCGTCGCAGTTAATAATGCCGGGGTTTGTATCCCATGAAAGTCCGGGTAAGGAAGCGGTACCGAGCGGGTGTTCAGAGTTTTTATCCGCTGGCGATCCGCCCATTGTGTTCACGCCGGGCAGTGGGCATCAACATGCGCGAGATTTTTTCAAGGTTGCCGCTGATGCCTGCCGAATTTTAAATAAACGCGGACTGTTTCTGACCAAATTTCGCGCCCATTTGCCGTCTCGTCTTCCTAACTCTATATATCATTGCGAATACGCGCCGTTTCTATCGGTGTTTCCGCTTTGTGAGACTGTAGTTCACCACGGCGGGATTGGAACTACAGCGAAAGCAATGGCCTCGGCTATACCGCAGTTGGTTATGCCTATGGCCTATGATCAACCCGATAACGCTAGGCGAGTAAAAATTTTAGGCGTATCGCGATTTTTGCCGCCGAAACAATTTCTGCCAGAGAATCTGGCACATGAACTGAATTATTTAATTTCATCGAATGAGGTCAAGGCGCAGTGTCTGAAATTATCGAGACGAATTAACCACTCGGCCGCTTTGCAAGATGCCTGTTCAGCAATTGAGTCAGTTGGGAATAAAAATTGGGCAGTTGCTAGGAAAACCAAATTAACTTATCGGTGATACTCATTTAGAATGCCATTTGATGAGTTAATTTATATTAACTTGAAAGAAAGTATCATAAAATTCGCATTTTTTCCTTGTTCTGAATCAAAACAAAGGCAGTCTGAGTGGCTATACATTTTTTCGCGCGGGTCGCGTGTTTATCTGAAGTCGCTATAGCCTCAAAGCCTAGAACGAGGTTCAAGATATTATGGAGTAAAAGTGGAACAAACAGGTTATATAGTTTGGAACGTTAGTCCCGATTTGTTGAGTTGGGGACCCATCACGATACGCTGGTATGGGTTATTTTTTGCCCTGGGATTTTTTCAAGGGTTTTATATTTTGCAGTGGATGTTCCAGCGCGATGGCAAGCGGGTAGAGGATCTGGATGATTTGTTTGTCTACGTTTTTGTAGGTGTTCTGGTCGGTGCCCGGCTGGGACATTGCTTGTTTTACGACCCGGGTTATTATTTAAGCCATCCGATAGAAATTCTAAAAATATGGAATGGTGGCTTGGCCAGCCACGGCGGCGGTATCGGCGTACTTGCCGCAGGTTATTGGTTCGCCAAGAAAAAGACCGGGTACACGCTTTTGTGGATGTTGGATAGAGGATCCGTCCCCTTGGCGACGGTTGCGTTTTTTATCCGCATGGGTAATTTATTCAATTCTGAAATTGTTGGGCTTCCGTCCTCGGCTCCTTGGGCGTTCGTTTTCGAACGTGTTGATTTGATTCCACGCCATCCGGTTCAGTTGTACGAGGCGCTTAGTTATTTGGTTATTTCTATTATTTTAGTAATTTGTTACGTGCGCTCGGGAAAACAACGCGTCGACGGTTACCTGATTGGGATCTATCTGGCATCGATGTTTTCGATGCGCTTTTTCTTGGAGTTTTTTAAAACCCGACAGGCGTCTTACACGACCGATTTGTCGATCAGTGTTGGCCAGTCATTAAGTTTGCCGTTTATCGTACTAGGGCTTATCTTGTTGATACGCGCTTATCGAATTTCCAGTAACCGGTAGTATCGCCGACTAAGCTTTTGGTACTCTAAGGTATTTCAATTTGAATATAATTACTATCAAAAGTGCCACGGCGACTCCCGACATTTCGATCACAAATCCGGTAAATATACTATGTCTGGAAAAGGCTTCACCCATGAGTGGTGCGATGATTCCATAGGTCCATAAATACCGCGTTCCTGCGTACAACATAGCGCCTCCAATCGCCCAGGCAGCGGTATTTTTTCCTAGTTTTTCTGCTGCATAGTAGTACCAGAATATTACAATTAGAGCACCGATTATGCCAATCATTGGTCATACTCCCCGCCAAAATTATTGTATTTCGACTTTATCAAGATAATTGCGGACTGCATGAATCTCTATTTAGTAGAAGTCGTAGATTTACTTAGTATCGTAACCTCGATGGTTGACCGAAGTTTTTATATCCGCAGTATACGCCATACCGATTAGTATTTTATGCTTGTATTACCGCTATTTACACTGGTCAGTATTATTTTGACACTCGCCGCTTGGCAACGGCCCGACGTTCTAGAATCAATCAACCAATCACAGTTTTTAATTCTAGGTCTCTGTTTAATAGGCCTCAGCGGTGCTTTGTCGTTGAGTAAGCGTGTTGACTTCAGATGGACTTATGACTTGTTTTTACTCGGTGGGATATTGGTGTGGTTTGTTTATTGGCGAGAAATTTACCGTTTGGATGCGCCGTTGTTTAAATTTTACCCGGCTTATTTTGTTTTGGTGAGTTTTGTACTGACCCGGTTGGTTGCAGATCAGGTTCGGCGCTTGGATGGAGATCAGGTTAAGCTGCTGCAACTGATCTATGGGCACGCTTTAGCACACCCGGTTTTGCTGGTAGGGCTGACGCTGGCGAGTCTGTACTATAGGGAGTGGTATGTGGTTTATCCTATTGCCGTATCGTTTATTTGTATCCGTTATGCGTTTGGAGAATGCTTGAGGCAAAATTGATTAAGCTTTATCGCTTTTTTTACCGCAAATAGAGCGTTGCAAGACCCAGAAAGGTAAGAAATCCGATAACATCTGTAATTGTTGTCAGAATAACGCCGCCCGCCAACGCAGGGTCCACGCCGATTCTGTTCAAAAACATGGGGATAGTCGCGCCGGCAAATGCCGCGCAGATCAAATTAACAACCAAAGCGCTGCCGATAAGAACTCCGATCGCCGGATTTTCGAACCAGAGTCCGGCTATGATGGCAACGGTCAGCGCCCAAAACAATCCGTTTAAAGCACCTATTGCAAGTTCTTTGCCGACCAAAATCAGCGCGTTGGTTCGGCCAATCTGGTGTAGCGCGAGACCACGAATCACCAGAGTTAAGGTCTGGGTGCCGGCAACACCTCCCATACTTGCAACGATGGGCATCAGGATTGCCAGGGCCACCATTTTTTCGAGGGTGTCTTCGAACAGTCCTATTATCGCTGCCGCAAATAGCGCGGTAATCAAGTTGATACCCAACCACACCGCTCTGCGCTTTGCGCTGAGCGTTACCGGCGCGAACATGTCTTGTTCTTCGTCCAGGCCAGCACGGCTCATTACGGAGTGATCAGCTTCGTCGCGGATCACGTCTACAACATCGTCGATAGTTATACGACCGAGTAATTTTCCGTTACTGTCGACGACCGGAGCCGACACCAAGTCTTGTTGTTCAAACCGCATAGCGACCTCGGCGGCCGGAAGATCCGCGGGTATGGAATCTATGTGGGAAATCATGAATTCCGATACTTTTTCCTTCACGTTGCTGGTAAGTAGCAGGGACAAGGGTAGTAACCCAAGATATTTGTCCTTTTGGTCTACAACCATGAGGCTATCAGTAAGGTCGGGAATTTCGCCGCGCATACGAAGATACCGGAACACGACATTAAGCGTCACCTCAGGGCTGATCGTTAAGGTATCGGTATTCATTAAACCGCCGGCTGTATGCTCATCGTAAGACAGCACCGATTCCAGTCTTTGCCGGTCCTTGTTGTCCATGGATGCAAGGATTTTGTGCAATGCGGTTTCCGGCAAATCATCGACCAGGTCTGCTAGATCGTCGGTCTCCAGAGACTCCACTGCATCGACCAAATCATCGGTGTTGGTCGCGTCAATCAGTTCTCTACGTACTTCCTCGTTCAGTTCAACGAGGGTTTCACCGCGCAGCTCCGAATCTATCAATGGCCAAGCGATTTCTCTGTCGGATGGCTTTAAGGCTTCGAATACATGCGCGATTTCAGCCGGGTGCATTTCGTTGAGAACACCAGCCACGCGGTCGAGCTGCTCCCGACTAAGAAGTTTGGTTATCTTGTGTAGATGGCGCTCGAGCTTATCTTTTTTAGGGGTGGCCGGCATGGTGAATGTTCGGTCGGAGGGCGGGAGCTAAATGATGGAGGGTATTTTATACCTTACGCGTTCTCAAATGCGAAAGGTATATCTGAATAAAGATAGATTTTCGCGACGAAAAGGTGGGTTATTTCAATATAACTCCCTATGACCTACCAAAATATTATAGGGTGTGGAGCGAAAACTATTGGCTAAACTTTCGGCGATAAACACGGACCGGTGCTGCCCGCCCGTGCATCCTATGGTCACGCTTAAGTAGGATCTATTTTCTGCCTCAAATCGCGGTATCCAGCGTTGTAGAAATGTGGTCGTGTCATCAAGATATTCGCGAACTTCCGGCATGTGAATCAGAAAATCGATTACGGGTTGATCTTTCCCGGTTAGTTGACGGAGATTGGGTTCCCAGTGTGGGTTGGGCAGACATCTCGCGTCAAACAAAAAATCGGTATCCATGGGAATCCCGTTTTTGTATCCAATGGATTGAAAGAAAATCGATAATATTTGGTTTCGTTTACTGCCAACCCTAATACGAATGAGTTCGCGCAGCTCATGCACATTGGTACGAGAAGTATCAATGAGGAGGTCCGCCTCTTGAGACACTGCTTCCAACAGTTTTCGCTCGGCCTTTATGGCCTCATTTAAGGGATGAGTTTGATCCGTAAGTGGATGTTTGCGGCGGGTCTCGCTGAAGCGTTTCAGCAGCGTTTTATCGTCGGCCTGAAGGAACAGGATTTCATATTCGATATCCAGTTTCTTGATTAGATGCAAAACTTCATGAAAGTGTGCCAGACTGGAACTCTGAGTGCGGGAATCGATGCCTATAGCGGTTTTGAAATGAGTCCATTCTTCGGTATGTATGACCTGATGGACGAAGTTTTCGAGTAACGTAACAGGTAAGTTATCGACGCAGTAAAAGCCACAGTCCTCTAAGGTATCCAGAGCTATGCTTTTACCTGATCCGGAAAGACCACTGACAATGATTAACTTCATGGCGAACTGAGACTTAAACTAGCGTTTTCAGCCGTAGCCTGAATATAACTTCGCTTTGGATGAAAGCGAATTCATTGTTCGACAATTACCCCTTGCTAGGCAATAAGCATGATTGAGTTAACGGTGATGATCGGTCGATTTCTCCTTGTGTTTTCTGACCTGTCGGTCCAATTTATCGATCAAACCGTCAATGGCGGCATACATGTCTTCCTGGTGGTCTTCGGCGAAAACCTTGGCTCCGCTGATTTTGACTGTTGCTTCGGCTTTCTTGTTAATCTTTTCAAGTCCCAAAATAACATGCACATCGGTGACTTGATCAAAATGGCGTTCGAGTCGCTCAAACTTCGATTCTACATAGTTTCTTAATGCATCGGTTACGTCGATATGGTGTCCCGTCACACTAATCTGCATATGTTGTTTCCTCCTAACTTGGGTTATCTAAATGATGTATAACCGCCTTTTAAAGGATGCGTTTTCTTTGATTAGAAGGCGGAACTGACATCGCTTCTCTGTATTTTGCAATAGTTCTCCGCGCAACGTTAATACCTTTCTCATTGAGTAGACCGGATATCTTATTGTCACTTAGGGGTTTTGCCACGTTTTCATTATCAACTAATTCTTTGATAAATGCTCGTATTGCTGTAGATGAGCATTCTCCACCCGTGTTGGTAGAGACGTGACTGGAAAAGAAATATTTGAATTCGTAAATTCCGTTGGGCGTGTGCATAAATTTTTGTGTGGTAACCCGAGAAATTGTCGACTCGTGCATCTCCACTTCTTCCGCAACGTCACGCAGTATCATGGGTTTCATTGCAATCGGTCCGTGATCGAGAAAGTCTTTTTGTCGTTCTACAATACAGCGGGCTACTTTGAGCAAGGTTTCACTGCGGCTTTGTAGGCTTTTCAAGAACCAGCGCGCTTCTTGCAAATGATTTTTCATGCAGGTATTGTCCGAGCTATTATCTGCCCGCTTGATCATTGCTGAATAATAGGGATTTACTCGAAGTTTAGGCGCAATGTCAGGGTTTAGCGTTACTCGCCATTTTCCATTTCGCTGGGCCACGAAAACATCCGGTACGATATACTGAGAATCCGTGCTATCAATGCGGCTACCCGGTCTAGGGTCCAATGATCGAATCAGGGTAATAACTTCATCCAGTTTTTCGTCGGTTAAATCCAACAACCGTTTCAGACGTCCCTGATTCTGGGAAGCCAAATGGTCTAAAAAATGGGTTACCAATTCAAGCGCTGTTTCTTTCCAGGGCGTAGTGTCTGGAAGTTGGCGCAATTGAATCTGCAAGCAATTGCCCAAATCCAAAGCAGCAACACCTGATGGGTCGAAGTTTTGCACACGGTGGAGTACTGCTGTAACTTCATCGACTTCAAGTTCTTCGATTTGGTTTAACAGTCCTTGATGGATTTCCTCTATGCTTGTTGTCAAATATCCATCATCGTTTACTGAGTCGATAATTGCGGTAGCGACCGCCAAATCTTGCTCGTTGAATTTTGCAAGCTCCATCTGCCACATTAGATGATCGACCAGTTTCTGGGGCGCGCTTCGATAGGCTTCGAAGTCCTGAGTTTCTGTAGATGGTGTTGCTGCGGTGCCTGTTGACTGGACATTGTCGTAGACGTCCTCCCAAGAACTATCTACCGGTAATTCATCCGGAATTTCAGTTTGGGAGCCTTCGCTGGTGGCTTCATTTGTTTCGAGATTATCTGTATTTTGTTCGTTTGGACGGTCTTCGTTGTCTGTTGGTTCGTCCTCAGCAACTTCCAACATCATATTAGACTCAAGCGCTTGTTGTATCTCTTGGTGTAAATCCAGTGTCGACAATTGCAATAGCCGAATGGCCTGCTGCAATTGCGGAGTCATAGTGAGTTGTTGGGTGAGGCGTAGCTGTAACGATTGCTTCATCTAATGAAAAACAAAAAATTCCAAATTGTGAGTTAAAGCCGACTTAAATCGGATAAGTTTGTGACTTTAAGTCTCGACTTATCCTTATTTTAGCGCAATCGCCGTATTGCGGGAGCGATTTTAAGAAATTGAGTAAAATTGATAATGACTTAGTATTTCTATATAGGCGTTCAGATTGCCACTGTTGGGCCTCAGAGAAAGGAAAACACGCTCGAAGGGCTGCATATCTTGCTCCACCCGTATCTATACCTTTCGCGTTCAAGAATTCCCATTTATAGCACGCATCCTTTCGCGAAGGGCGTTGTTGTAGAACCTTGAAAGAGATGACTATTCCTACGGTTCTACGCCTAACCCTTCACGGCAATCTACGCACTCTATACGGGCATTCTTAAACGCGAAAGGTATATGAGGCGGTTATGGCGCCGAATTTTGGTGATTCGTATTGTTGCCGTAAAATTTACATATTGAAATTTTCACCTAGGTACACTTGTCGTACCTCTTGGTTTTCGAGAATGGCATCAGGTCCACCGTCGGCGATGACTTGGCCTTCGTTAAGAATATAAGCACGGTCACATGTGCCGAGCGTTTCGCGGACATTATGTTCGGTAATTAATATACCGATGCCTCGATCACGTAAATGGTGGATGATTTTCTGGATTTCGATGATCGAAAGTGGGTCAACGCCAGCGAACGGTTCGTCCAGGAGTATAAATTGTGGCTCGGACGCCAATGCTCTGGCAATTTCGACTCGGCGCCGCTCACCTCCAGAAAGTCCAGTAGCAGGTTGTTCTCGAAGATGGTTGATTCCGAATTCGCCCAGTAATTCCTCGATCATTAATTCTTGTTGGCCATTGGTAAGGTCTTTACGAATTTGCAGGACGGCTCTAAGGTTGTCGGCGACGCTCAATTTACGGAATATAGAGGGTTCCTGGGGTAAATATCCTACTCCGAACTGAGCTCGGGCGTGCATGGGGAGTTTGGTTATGTCTTGGTCATCGATTGATATGGAACCTTTATCGGGTTTTATCAGGCCAACAATCATGTAAAAACTGGTTGTCTTTCCGGCGCCATTGGGTCCCAGTAGGCCAACTATTTCTCCAGTGGAAATATGGAATGACACACCGTCTACTACTGAGCGTTTGTTATAACTTTTTCGCAGATTATGCGCTGACAGTGTTGGCATGGTTATTTTTCTTTTGGGTGCAGAGTAATGTGTACGCGCTTGCCGTTTGAGGAAGCTTGTCCAGCTTTGACAATGGCGTTTTTTCGGTCATATTCGATGCGTTCGCTAGCGTAGGTATTTGCACCTTGCCAAACGACGGCTTTTTTGATCATAACCAACAGTTCGGTATCAATATAATATTCCGCCGTCAGTGATTTTCCATGGATATCTTCGTCACCAGGTTTAGGTGCCTGCTTGAAAGTCACCGGTTTTCCTGTGGCGACTATTTTGAACGGACGTTTTAATTTCATAAAAACGACTAGCTTGTCTGAGGTTAACGACATGCTGCCCTGGGTTACTTGGACATTGCCGGTATAAACACTTTTTCCGGTATTGTTATCATAGGTTGCACCATCCGCTTCGATATAAATCGGTTGTTCCGTGTCGTTTTCCAGTGCGCATAAAGTTTCTGGTGTTGTTACTAACGTCAAGAATAGAAGGACAAAAATATTAAGGTTTTGCATATTTTCCTCTGACGTTGGAAAGCAACGTTACTTTTTTTGTTTGTCCGAAATAAACATTTAGACCGGTTCCACTGATGCGATTCGAATGACTGACTAGCTCAGCATATTCGTCGGTTTCGGCATAGTTTATTTTTGGATTTATAGTTAGGTTTTTGGTAACGATATTAACAGGGTGTACGCTAGGTGCTGCGGGTCGTGAGATGAATACGTTCCCACCTAAGAAAATAGTTTTTCCGTTAGAGGTAGCGTAGCCAGTATCTGATCGGATCGTCCAGGGGGGTTGGTCGTCGTCGAAAAAGATAAGTTTAGGTTTTTCAAGTTCGGTCGATTTGTCATCATCGTAGTGAAACATAGAATCCGCACTTAATTTGTGTTTTGGAGTACCGTCTGGATTCATGACGGTTTTGGTGAAATCTTCGCTAAACGAATCGGGGCGGTGTAATGCTTGAGTAGGCTTAACTTCGGGTTTGGGGGCAATCCAATCAGCTACCAGCCAGCTTGATAATGCGACTATCGTAAGGGAAATATAGGTCCAAATTTGCTTGCCCATGTAATTGCGTCAGCTTAAAGGTAGGTGTTGATCGCCGCATCTAAAGTTTCTTGCGCTTGCATTATCAGATCGCATACCTCCCGTGCAGCGCCTTGACCTCCGCATAACTTCGTACACCAGTCGGCGCGTTCGAGAACCGCGAAATGGGCGTCGGCGACAGCGATCGCCATGCCAGCTCTTCGCATAAGTGGTAAATCGGGTAAATCATCCCCGACGTGGGCAACCTGCATCGAGTTGACTGGGAGTTTGTTACAAAGTTCATTGAAGGCGGCGACTTTGTCTTCTTGTCCCTGATAGACGTGCTCTACACCTAAGCTAGCCATTCTTCGGGCCACTGATTCGGACTGGCGGCCAGAAATTATGGCAACTTCTACACCGCTATTGCGCAACATTTTGATTCCATGTCCATCACGGGCGTGGAAGGCTTTGTACTCGCGCCCACTATCGTCGAAAAATAACTTACCGTCGGTGAGTACGCCATCGACATCGAAAATCACTAAGCGAATCTGTTTTGCTTTAGCCAGTATCTGTTCCATTATTTATCAGCCCCTATTGGGAAAATGCTTTCCAATAAGATCTATACGACACCTGCTCTAATCAAATCATGCATGTGTAGAGCGCCGATCAATTGCTTGTCTTTGTCTACGGTTAACAAGGCCGTAATCTTCCGAGTTTCCATGATTTGCAAGGCTTCCGCAACCAGTAAATCAGGCGAAATCGTGATGCAATGCGGAGTCATTACCTCAGTAATCGGTGTGGTGTGAATATCGCCGTTGCGTTTTTCGAACATTCGGCGTAAATCGCCATCGGTAAAAAGTCCTAGCACGCGTTTGTGCTTGTCTACAATAGCAGTCATGCCTAGGTTCTTAGTCGTCATTTCAAGCAATGCGTCGCTGACGAACGCGGATTGAGTTACGCTTGGTATCTCGTTCCCGGTGTGCATCAAATCTTCGGTTTTGAGCAACAGTCGTCTTCCCAAAACACCTCCGGGATGAGAGCGCGCAAAATCATCTCGTGTAAAACCCCTGGATTGCAACAATGCCACCGCCAATGCATCGCCCATAACGAGTGCTACGGTTGTGCTGGTGGTCGGAGCAAGTCCTAATGGACAGGCTTCTTGCTCGACGCTGACATTTAAATGGACGCTCGCTTGCAGAGCCAGGGTTGACTGACTATTACCACTCATCACAATTAGCGGAATACCCAGCCTTTTAATCAGCGGTAGAATGGTTAAAATTTCGGGCGTTTCGCCAGAATTTGATAGAGCGATTACTACATCATCACGGGTTATCATTCCCAAGTCGCCGTGACTTGCTTCGCCAGGATGCACGAAAAATGCAGGGCTACCTGTACTTGCGAGTGTTGCAGCTATTTTGCCGCCGATATGGCCGGATTTACCCATACCAATAACGACTATGCGCCCTTGGCACCCGAGTA
Source organism: uncultured Methylococcaceae bacterium (assembly GCA_964626505.1). Classification (GTDB taxonomy): domain Bacteria; phylum Pseudomonadota; class Gammaproteobacteria; order Methylococcales; family UBA1147; genus CAZUGA01. The sequence goes on along the minus strand of CAZVFR010000011.1, from coordinate 5,482 downwards.
GATAATCGCAGGCGCGGCAAAATTGTTCGTCGATTCGACTTTTTAAGGCTAATACAGCTTCGGCTTCGGTGTCAATGACTTCGCGTGCCAGGCGCTTAATGACTTGGTCGTCCGGGTTGGATGTCATATTTTTAATAGGGCTAGAATCCATGATACAACTAATTTTTCTAGGAAAATGTCACCCGTATTATATAGAAGTCTGCTTGTTCGCGGTTGTTATACGGAGCTTTGGAAAATCAAAGTCTGATAGCCGATGTAGCCAGCGAGTAGAAATACGCCTTCAAGTCGGGTGATATTTCCATTTTTTTTGTGGCTGTATCCCAATATAAACAAAACCGCTGTGAAGCCAATCATCCACGGAAAATCTCGAGTTAAAACGACTGAGTCAAGTGGACCTGGCGCAATAATACCGGGTAGAGATAGAACAGCGAGTAGGTTGTACATGTTGGAGCCCAGTACATTGCCGATTGCGAGGTCGTCTTCCTTTTTGAGGATGGCTGCGACTGAAGCTGCGAGTTCCGGAAGACTGGTTCCGAGTGCGACGATCGTGAGGCCTATGACGAGATCACTAATCCCAAACAGTTGAGCAATGTTTACGGCAGACCAGACGAGCAGTTTAGAGCTTGCCAGGAGCCCGACGAGTCCCAATATAGATAATTTTACGGCTTTTTTTGTCGAAATATTTGATGGGATCTCTTGTTCTATTTCTTTGTTTAGTGGGTCGCTTGTACGGTTGCGAAGGGCTGTTTTTACCAGCCAATACAGGAAAACCAACAAACCGATTAGCATGATAACGCCGTCCTGGCGGTTGAGTCCCTCAACCGAAACCAAGAAATAACAAGCTATCGTGGTAAACAGTAAAATCGGTAATTCCCGTTTTAATGTTTGTGAGCGTACCGTTATCGGAGCGATTATCGCGGTACATCCCAAGATAAGCCCGATATTTGCAATATTGGATCCTATCGCGTTGCCAACCGCCAAACCTGGGTTTCCCTCTACCGCGGCTATTCCGGAAATCAACATTTCCGGAGCGGATGTACCGAAACCGACGATTGTTAAACCGATTATCAACGGTGAAATTCCTAGATTTCGTGCGATCGCCGCGGTACCCATGACAAAGCGGTCGGCAGCGAACAGCAGAATCGTAAAGCCTACTAAAAGTCCGGTTATAAATCCCAGCATATTGTCGAACGATAAGGTTGCAAATCTAGTAAGAAAAGAGTTGTTGGTGTCCCAAGTTTAATGCGATTCTTGCGATTCAGGGAGACGCCAGAAATTGACACGTCGGTAGATATACGATGCAAAATAATAGCGTCGAAAGATAATGGTGTTGTCAATGCTGGTAATAAATTTGTTGATAGAAAGCACAATACGGGCGCGCATTATGCCACGAAGTTAAGTGCATGTTTAGCGTTGCCCACCGAAGGGTTAGATCCTTTTCACGATCCGATGGCGAAGTTTTTGCCAGCTATTTTATTATTTTTCTAGAGAGGCAGAGAATCAAAATGCTAAGGATAAGTAAGTTTTAATTAAATCTTCTCCCCATAAAAGCGCAATCCATCCAGCAGCGGCAAGGTAGGGGCCAAAAGGTATAGGCACTGAGCGTGTATGGTTAAAAAACAGCATCATTGTTATGCCGGCTATTGCGCCGACCAATGACGAAAGTAATACGATGACGGGGAGTACTTGCCAGCCTAGCCACGCGCCCAGTGCCGCCAGCAATTTGAAATCGCCGAAACCCATACCTTCTTTTCCGGTAATGCGTTTAAATACTATGTAGACCAACCAGAGGCTAAGCCAACCGGATAGTGCACCAATGATGCTTGAATGACTGTCCGTGAAAATGTCGAATAAGCTTATAAATAGTCCCAACCATAACAATGGAAGTGTGATTGAATCGGGCAGCAACTGGTGGTCCATATCTATCAGGCTGGCGCTGATTAATCCCCAACTCAGTAGTAGAGCAAACGCGGCTTGTAGACCATAGCCGAAATGCCAGGCGATGACGGCTGAAGTAAGCGCGGTAAACAATTCCACGGCAGGGTATCTTAATGAAATGCGCGTATTGCAGTTTGCGCAACGTCCCTTTAAGGCGATGTAGCTAATGACAGGAATATTTTCATACGATTTAATCGCGTGATGGCAAGTCGGGCAGTGAGAATCCGGCTTAATTAGATCAAAGCGCTGAACGTCAGATTCGTTATCGGAATCAATTTCCAAATATTCTTGGCATTCTTTGCGCCAAGCTCTGTGCATCATGATCGGAACGCGGTGAGCCACGACATTGAGGAAACTGCCGACCAAAAGTCCGAGTATTCCTATTATGGCAATGAAAACAGCGGGGTGACTTTGTAAAACCTGAAATGAGGTCATTCTGGTGAGAAATCCGGGAGAACAACCAACGACCGTCTGGTTCAATCCTTTGGCGGCTTGTGATCTGAGTTAGGTGTTTTAATTTGTGAAAATAGGCTGAAACTTTTGGCTGCAATGAATCTGTATCACCGCCACGCTATGCGTCAAATAGTCGCCCATACGCGAGCGACTAAACAACCGCACCGAGCTTGAATATGGGCAGGTACATAGCGACGACCAAGCCGCCTACGACGACACCCAAAAATGCCATGATCAGTGGCTCTAGCAAGCTGCTCATATTATCTACCGCATTATCCACCTCTTCCTCATAAAAATCGGCGACTTTTTCCAGCATACTATCCATAGACCCGGATTCTTCACCGATAGCGACCATTTGTACAACCATATTAGGGAACAGGTTTGCTTGTCGCATGGCTTGCTGGAGTTGTTGACCGGTTGCGACTTCTTCGCGCATTCTCAAAACAGATTCTCCGTAGACGATGTTGCCGGTGGCTCCGGATACAGAACTCAGTGCTTCTAGTAGAGGAACACCGGCTGCTGACATGGTGGACAAGGTGCGCGCAAACCGCGCGATAGCCGCCTTGTGAATGATTGCACCAATAGCCGGGATTTTAAGAAACATTTTGTCCAAAAAATAATTAAAGCGTTTGGAACGGCGCATTCCTTCTCTAATTCCATAAATGATCGCAACGATAACACCCAGGTATATATACCATCTGTCTTGTAGATTTCGGGATAGGTCAATGACCATTTTGGTAAATGCGGGTAACTCGGCACCAAATCCTTCAAAGAGTTCTTCAAATGTGGGTACAACGAAGATCAACAGGATTGCTGTAACACCGCACGCGACCACCATTACAGCGGTAGGGTAGGTCAGTGCTTTTTTGATTTTTGCTTTTAACGATTCGGTTTTTTCTTTGTAATCCGCAATTTTATGAAGTAGCGTCTCCAGTACACCGGCTTGTTCGCCAGCGTGAACTAGATTACAGAATAGTTCATCGAAATACAGGGGATGTTTGCTTAAACCTTCGGCCAGCGTACTGCCGCCCTCAACATCGGCTTTAATCCCCAAAATAAGTTCTTGCATTCCGAGGTTCTCGTGTCCCCGCCCGACAATTTCGAAAGCTTGGACCAACGGCACCCCGGCTGACATCATGGTCGCCAATTGACGGCTAAAAACACAAATATCTTTGGGTATGATCTTCTTTTTACCCGGACTGAATAAGGGTTTTGGCTTTTTCTTAACCTTTATCGGCTTGATGCCTTGGCGTCTAAGTTCCGCGCGGACCGTCATTTCGCTTCGGGACGACATTTCGCCCTTATTGCGCGATCCGTGACGATCGGTTCCTTCCCACACGAACATTGTTGCTGCGTCTTGTGCCATGGTGTTTATTCTCTGGTTACTCTGTCGATTTCTTCCAGACTGGTGACGCCTTTCTTAACTTTCTTCAGCCCGGACGCTCGCAAGTCATCAACGCCGTCAGCCTTAGCCTGTTCCGCTAATTCTAGTGCATTACCGCCATTTAGAATAATTTGGTTTATCTTTTCTGAGATAGGCATCACTTGGTAGATGCCGACCCGGCCTTTATAACCTTGGACACAATGATCGCAACCCTGGGGTCCGTATACAGTCAGGGAGCCCAAGTCTTCCTTTTTGAAGCCTGCTTCTAATAATACTTCGTCCGGGTAATCCTGCTCTTTTTTACACTGCTCGCATAAGCGTCGGGCTAACCTTTGTGCCATGATCAGCAATATCGAACTTGCGATGTTGTATGCTGGAACACCCATTTGAACCATTCTATTCAAAGTTTGTGGTGCGTCGTTGGTATGCAGGGTTGACAACACTAAGTGACCGGTTTGTGCGGCTTTGACGGCGATTTCCGCAGTTTCCAGGTCGCGAATTTCCCCCACCATGATTATGTCCGGGTCTTGGCGCAAAAAAGCGCGTAGCGCTACGGGGAATGTCATACCGGCTTTGGGATTCATATTTACCTGATTGATACCCGGCACGGTAATTTCGACGGGATCTTCCGCTGTCGAAATATTTTTGTCACCGGTATTCAAAATATTTAAGCCGGTGTATAACGAAACGGTTTTTCCGCTACCTGTTGGACCGGTAACCAGAATCATTCCATAGGGTTTTTCTAATGCGTGGAGAAATAATTTTTGTTGTTCCTTTTCAAAGCCCAGTTTCTCCACCCCAAGTTGTGCGCTGGTGGGATCCAGGATACGCAGCACGATCTTTTCGCCGAACAATGTCGGACACGTGTTGACACGGAAGTCGATCGCTCGATTTTTCGACAAAGCCATTTTTATACGGCCGTCTTGCGGGACCCGCCGTTCGGCAATATCCATTCTGGACATTACTTTGATTCGCGCAATAATCCGGATTGCTAAGTTGGCAGGTGGGCTGGCCACTTCATGCAACATACCGTCGTTACGAAATCGAATGCGAAAGTTCTTTTCGTAGGGTTCCAGATGGATATCGGAGGTGCCTTTCTTAATCGCGTCGAGCAGAATTTTGTTGACAAAACGGACTACCGGAGCATCATCGATGTCGGTGTCCATGTCGTCATTTGTGGGCGCTTCATCACCCCCGGTGATTTCCAGATTATCCAGATCTTCGTCGAGAAGATCCGACATCATCGTATCCGCGGCATCTAGCGCAGTTTCTATTTTTTTCGCGAGCTTGTCTTCTTCGACCAGAACTGTTTCGGTCTTGTTGCGGGTATGAAATTTAATTTCATCCAACGCTTGAACATTGGTCGGATCAGCTAGCGCGATAAACAGCTTATTACCACGTTTGAACAGCGGCAGGACGTGGTGTTGCAGAATTAGTTTTTCGCTGACCAGGTTGATTGGTGCTGTGTCTAAGTCAATTGCGTCCAGGTCAAATAAGGGTACACCGAATTCCGCGGATGCAAATTTCGCGATTGAAAGGCTATCCAGTAGTTTATTCGAGACCAGATACGAAACTAAATGGATTCGTTTCTTGCGCGCTTCGTCAATGTGCCGATGGGCATCTGCTTCGTCGAGCAGGCCTTCGTGAACCAGGCTTTTTGCGAGTCCCTGGAGTTGCATAGTTTTCGCGGCGGTTACCATATCAGTC